>NZ_CP054839.1:7022578-7327908 GCF_018141105.1 Saccharopolyspora erythraea
CGATGCCCGCCAGCGCCACCCCGAAGAACCACGGCTGCAGGAACGGCACCAGCACCGCGACCCGCCCGGTCGCGCCGGTCACCAGCCCCGACGCGTTGCGCGACACCACGTAGGAGAGCTCCGCGGCGGCTCGCTGCACCCGCTCCCGCACCTCCGGTGCGACGCCTGGGGCTCCGCGCAACGCCCGCGACACGGTGGACAGGGAGACTCCCGCCCGGTCGGCGACATCGCTCATCCGGGAGTGCGGACTGGCAGCGGCCATGCCTGAACGCTAGCGATGGGCACGTGGTTCTGGCAACGCTGCCATCCGACTTTCATAACGAAACAGCAGTTGGATCGGGCAGTTTTCGGTTCTCTGTTGACTCTTCGAGGGGTGTGGTGCAAGCGTTTTCGTCCACTGCACGGAGTCGTCGAGGAGGCCGCCCATGCAGCTGTCACGCCGATCCCTGCTCGCCGGCGCGGCCGGCCTCGCGGTCGCCGGGTGCGGCCGGGCCGAGACCGACCCGCTTGCGGGCAAGAGCGCCGAACCGCCCACCCGTCCGGTCACCATCGAATGGCTCAGCCAGAAACTCAAGTCCAACGAGGGCTCGGACCTGCGCCAGGTGCTCGTGGACGCGTTCCGGGCCGCCCACCCCAACATCACCGTTCGGATCGCCCAGGCGCCGCCGACCACCGACGTGCAGCGCGCGACCCTGACCACCCAGATCGCCAGCGGCGCACCCCGCCCCGACGTCTACCTCGGCGACTGCGTCTGGCCCGCCCAGTTCGCCCACAACTCGCTGGCCACACCGCTGGACACGCTGGTGGAACCCGGTTTCTGGGACGACTTCGCCGAACCGGTGGTGACGTCGCTGACCTACGAGGACCGGCGCTGGGCGTTCCCGATGTACCTGTCGGAGTCCTTCCTCTACTACCGGGCGGACCTGCTGGCCAAGCACGGCATCGCGGTGCCCCGCACGTGGGAGGAGCTCACCCGGGCGGCGCGCGCCCTGACCACCACCGGCGACGTCCGCTACGGCCTGAGCTGGCAGGCGGCCCCGTCGGAGACCCTGACCTGCAACGTGGCCGAGTTCGTGGCCGACGCGGGCGGCGAGCTGGTGGCACCGGACTACAGCCGCGCGACGCTGGACTCCGTGGCGGGCAGGCGGGCGCTCGGGTTCGTCGAGGAGCTGGTCGGCACCGGTGTCTCGCCCCGGTCGGTCGCGACGTTCAGCGAGCAGGAGTCGCTCACCACCTTCACCGGCGGGCAGGCGGCGTTCCTGCGCAACTGGGCGTACGCGTGGGGAACCGCGCAGGACCCCTCCGACTCGCAGGTGAGCGGACGCATCGGCGCCACCTTCCGGCCGACGTTCGACGGCGCGACCCGCTCGCGGGTGTCCACAGTGGGCGGATGGCACAACTTCGTCAACCCGCACACCGAACAGCTCGGGGCCGCGGTCGCCTTCGCCAGGTGGATGTCCGGCGTGGACGCGCAGCTCATCCTCGGCATGCGCAGCACCCAGCTCCCGGCGTCGCTCACCGCGGTCAACGACCCCCGCATCCGCCAGAGCGACAACCCGGTGCTGCGGATGGTCCCGGACGTCGACCTCGCGCCCCGGCCGACCCGCACGCCGTACTACCCGCAGGTCAGCGAGGCCGTCTACAGCAACATCAACCCTGTCGTCGCCGGTTCCTCCGACGCCGGGACCGTGCTGGCCAAGGTCTCGTCGGAGATCGACTCCGCGCTGAGCGGGGTGGTGCTGTGAACGCCATGCGTGCCCGCCTGGGCTGGCTCTACACCGCACCCGCGCTGGCCGTGGTGCTGGCGGTGACGATCTTCCCGATCCTGTTCTCCGTCGTCCTCAGCTTCACCCGGGTCCGCGTCACCTACGGCGGGTTCCGGGTCGAGGAGCTGACGCTGGACAACTACGTCGCGCTGTTCCAGTCGTCGGAGTGGCACTACGCCGTGCTGTTCACGTTCTTCTACACGGTCGTCACGGTCGCCATCGAGCTGGTGCTCGGCGTGCTCGCCGCGCTGGTGCTGGAACGGCTCGGCGCGGCGCGGGGGTGGCTGCTCGCGCTGCTGCTCATCCCGTGGTCGATGATCACGGTGATCTCCGCGCAGCTCTGGGGTTTCATCTACAACTCCACCTACGGGGTGGCGACCTGGCTGCTGGAGGCGCTGTTCGGCACGGCGCCGATCATCCTCGGCACCCCGGTCCCGGCGATCACCGGCATGATGGTCGCCGACATCTGGAAGACCACGCCGTTCGTCACGATCATCGTGCTGGCCGGTCTGGTGATGCTCTCCCGCGAGGTCTACGAGTCCGCCGAGATCGACGGCGCGAACGCGTGGACGACGTTCTGGCGGGTCACCCTGCCGCAGCTGAAGTCCACGCTGGCCGTCGCGGTGCTGTTCCGCATCCTGCAGGCGTTCGGGGTGTTCGACCTGCCGTTCGTGCTCACCACCGGCGGGCCGGGGACCGCGACGCAGTCGCTGGCGATCCTCGGCTACAAGACCCTGTTCCAGGACCTGCACATCGGGCCGGGAGCGGCGATCGCCACCAGCACCGGGGTGCTGGTGATCGGCGGCTGCCTGCTGTTCCTCAAGGCGTTCCGCGCCCAGGTCGGCAAGGAGGACCTCGCATGACGCGCAGAAGCGGCGCACGCCGCGTCTTCAACCTGGTCAACCTCGGCGCGCTGGTGCTCGTCGTGGCCACCGCCGCACCGCTGTACTGGATGGTGGTCAACTCGCTGAAGGGCGGCGCCGAGCTGGGCGCCACCCCACCGACGCCGTGGCCGTCGGACCCGACGGCGGACAACTACGTCCAGGCGTTCGCGGGCAACGGCTTCGGCGGCTACGTGGTCAACAGCCTCGTCGTCAGCGTCGTGTCGACCGTGGTCGTGGTGTCGCTGGCGACCTTCGCCGGCTACGCGCTGGCCCGGCTGCCCATGCGCGGGCGGCGGCCGCTGATGATCGCGCTGCTGATGATCTCGGTGTTCCCCGCCATCGCCGTGGTCACGCCGCTGTACCTGGTGGAACGCCAGCTCGGGCTGCTCAACTCGCACCTCGGGCTGATCATCCCCTACGTCGCGTTCAACCTGCCCCTGGCGATCTGGATCATGCGCAACTACATGCTCGGCGTCCCCACCGCGCTGGAGGACGCCGCCACGGTCGACGGCGCGAGTCCCACCCGCACGGTGGTGCAGGTCGTCGTACCGGTGGTGCGGCCGGGCATCCTCACCGCGGCGATCTTCACCTTCACCGCCACCTGGACGGAGTTCCTGATGGCGCTGACGTTCAACTCGCAGAACGACTACCGCACCATCCCGGTCGGCATCTCGCTGTTCGGAAGCTCTTTCGAGGTGCCGCACGGCACCATCTTCGCCGCGGCGGTCTCGGCGACCGCGCCGATCGCGATCCTGGTGCTGGTGTTCCGTCGATCCGTCGTCTCCGGCCTGGCCAGCGGCGCGGTGAAGGGCTGACGGAGGGACCGCGCCCTGTGCGGCGCCGCGATGGGCGGCAGGCAGGATGGGCCCCATGCAGACCACGAACAGCCGCGAGGTGTACGCGAACGCCTGGATGACGGTGCGCGAGGACTCCGTGCGCCGCGGCGACGGCTCGGCCGGCATCTACGGCGTGATCGACAAGCCCGACTACTCGCTGGTCATCGCCGTCGACGGGGACCGGGTGCACCTCGTCGAGCAGTTCCGCTACCCGCTGGGCATGCGGCGTTGGGAGTTCCCGCAGGGGACCGCGCCGGACCGGGCCGAGCTCGACCCCACCGAGCTGGCCGCGCGCGAGCTGCGCGAGGAGACCGGCCTGCGGGCGGCCCAGCTGCTGGAGCTGGGCGTGCTCGACGTGGCGGCCGGGATGTCCAGCCAGCGCGGGCGGGTCTTCCTGGCCACCGGCATCAGCGAGGGCGAGCACGAGCGCGAACCGGAGGAGCAGGACATGCACTCGGCGTGGTTCCCCCGCGCCGAGTTCGAGCGCATGATCACCAGCGGCGAGGTCACCGACGCCCAGTCGATCGCCGCCTACAGCCTCCTGCTGCTGCACGAGCGGGGCGTGGCCGCGCCCGCGCCCGCCCCGGGCGACTGAGCGGCACCCCGTGAGTCTCTTGAGTCGTAATAGCGACTCGAAAGACTCACGGGTGCGTGTCGGGCCCTGCCCGCTCAGGTCTCGTCGATGACCGAGCGCAGGAAGCTGCGGGTCCGCTCGTGCTCGGGCGCCTCGAACAGCTCCTCCGGCGGCTTGGCCTCGATGATCCGCCCGCCGTCGAACATCAGCACCTGGTCCGAGACGTCCTTGGCGAACTTCATCGCGTGCGTCACGCACAGCATGGTGATGTCGCTGGTGCGGGCGATGTCGCGGAGCACGTCGAGCACCCCGGCGGCCAGCTCGGGGTCGAGCGCGGAGGTGATCTCGTCCAGCAGCAGCACGTCGGGGTCCATCGCCAGCGCCCGCGCGATGGCGACGCGCTGCTGCTGGCCGCCGGAGAGCTGCGAGGGGTAGGACTCGAGCTTGTCGCCCAGCCCGACCATGTCCAGCAGCTCCCGGGCTCTCCGCTCGGCCTCCTCCCTCGATCGGCCGAGCACGTGGATCGGCGCCTCGGTGACGTTGCGCAGCACCCGCATGTTCGGGAACAGGTTGTACTGCTGGAAGACCATCGTGATGCGGCCGCGGACGCGGCGGATGTGCGCCTCGGTCGCCGGTACGAGCCCGCCGTCGCGCTGCTCGTGGAACAGGTACTCGCCGCCGACCGCGATCGTGCCGGAGTCCGGCCGGGTCAGCGTCATCAGCATCCGCAGGATCGTGGTCTTGCCCGAACCGCTGGGCCCGATCAGGGTCACGCGCTGGCCCTCGCCGACCGAGAACGACAGGTCGTCGAGCACCACGTTGTCACCGAACCGCTTGCCGACCTCGTCGAACCGGATGAAGTCGGCCTGGCTCCCGGTCGTCTTCTGCTCTGGCGAGCTGGTCGATTGCGTCATGGTCTCCTCCCGGTCCCGGCGCGGTGCTCACACCGCCCGCACTTCGCCGAACCGCCGCTCCGCCAACCGGCCCACGTAGGACATGACCAGCGTGACGGCGAGGTAGAGCAACCCGGCCAGGGTGATCGCCTCGAACGGACGGAAGCTGTCCGCGGTGATCTCCCTGGCGACGGTGAAGGGCTCCAGCACGGTGATCGCCACCAGCTGCGGCACGTCCTTGAACAGGGCGATCAGGTAGTTGCCCAGCGCCGGGATGGAGCGCGGGACCGCCTGCGGCAGGATGACGTCGGTCCACACCCGGCGGGTCGGCAGGTTCAGCGCCTTCGCCGCCTCCCACTGCCCGGCGGGCACGCCGTCGATGCCCGCCCGGTACACCTCGGCGACGTAGGTCGCGTAGTGCAGCCCGAGTCCGACGACTCCGGTCAGCAGCGGCGACATCCGGATGCCGACCTCGGGCAGCACGAAGAAGAGGAAGAACAGCTGCACGATCAGCGGGGTGCCGCGGATGAACTCCGCGACCAGTCCGACCGGCACGCTGATCCACAGCACTTGGCTGCGCCGCAGCAGCGCGATGACGAGCCCGAGCACCAGCGCGAGCAGGTAGCCCAGCACGGCGGCCTGGATGGCCGTCCACAGCGCGTCCAGCAGCACCGGGAAGATCTCGGCGGCGTAGTTCCAGTCCCAGTTCACGGCCTCGCCCCCGCTCCCGCCTGCCGCCACATCCTGGTGAAGATGCCCGGTTCAGGCCGTCGTCCGACCGAGGCCGCCGCGCGGAACTCCACGATCCGCATCAGTCCGATGAACACCAGCGCGATGAGCCCGTAGCCGATGAGCAGCCCGCCGAAGGTCGCCGCCGACGCCTGCGTGCCGTTGCGGACGAGCTGGCCCTGCAACGTCAGCTCCGGGATCGACACCACCGACACGACCGCCGACGCCTTCAGCAGTTCGATGAGGTTGTTGGTGAACGGCGGCACCATCGCGACGAACGCCTGCGGCAGCACCACCCGCCGCATCCGCTGCCAGCCGGTCATGTTCAGCGCGGTGGCGGCCTCGACCTGCGCCTGCGGCACCGCCCTGATCGCGCCGCGCACCACCTCCGCGCCGTAGGCGCCGATGTTGAGCGACAGCGCCAGGATGCCCGCCCACAGCGGGTCGAGCTGCCAGCCCAGCGACGGCAGCGCGTAGACGAACCAGAACGCGAGGACGATGACCGCCGCGCCGCGGAAGAACTCGATGTAGACGAAGCCGATCCCGCGCAGCAGCCTGGACCTCGCGCCGCGCGCCAGGCCGGCCGCGAACGCGAAGACCAGGCCGAGGGCGGCACCGCCCAGGGTCAGGTAGATCGTGTAGAGCGCTCCCTCGAGGAGCCTGCCGATCAGAGCCGCGGACAGCATCGTCTCCCCCTCTCAGCTCGCCGGGACGCTGCACAGCTCGGCGCTGGTGAGGTTGGTCATCTCCTCCTGCGAGAAGCCGAACGGCGCCATGATCCGCAGCAGCTCGCCGCTGGCCTTGAGCTCGGCGAGCTGCTGGTTGAAGGCGTTGACGATGTTGTGCTGGTCGGGCAGGAACGCGAAGGCGCCCGCGGTGTACTCGGGCCGACCCTCGACGATCGGCACGAACCCCGGCGTGATCTCCAGCGGCGAGTCCTGGCGCTTGGAGAGCGCGTCCCTGAGCGAGATGGTGGTCAGCGCGAAGCCGTCGACCCGGTCGGTCAGCACCGCGTCCAGCCCGCTGGGCTGGTCGGCGTAGGGGGTGATGCGGTTCTTCGGCACGCCCGACGCCTCGGCGTAGTCGGCCTCCACCGCGCCGATCAGCACGCCCAGCCGGAAGTCGGGCTGGGCCGCGACGTCGTTGAAGGTCCGGATGCCCCGCGGGTTGCCCGCCGGCACCAGGAACGCCGCCGGCGCGATGAACTCGGGGTTGGTGAACAGGACCTCCTTGCACCGGGTCGGCGTCACCGACATCCCCGCCCCGATCATGTCGAACAGGCCGACCTTGAGCCCCGCGATCAGCGCGCCGAACTCCGACGGGATGGGCACCAGCCGGTCCACGCCCAGCCGCCGGTAGATCACCCTGGCCACCTCGGGCGACTCACCGGTCAGCTCGGCGTCGGAGTTGATGAACCCGTACGGCGACTCGTTGGCGAACCCGACCCGCACCTCGCCGCGCTCGCGCAGGCGCTCCAGGAGCGTGCCGCCGTCGGGCTCGGCGCCCAGCTCCACGCGGGAGCACGCCGTGGCGGCCAGCACGGCGAACGCGCCTCCGGCTGCCCCCAGCAGGAAGTTCCGTCTGTCGAGAGTCGCTGCACGCACCGGAGCGGCCTCCCTCGTCCGGCGGCGGGATCACACCGGTCGATGTGACCCGTTCACTGAACGTAGGTGTACTACTCCGGTCGGCCCACCGCGACCCGAGCGAACCGCACCCTGCGTCACCTGCGGGGCGAGCCCCGGTACGGAAGGGGGGTCAGGCGCTCACTCGTTCGATTTCCGCGCCCAGGCCGCGCAGGTTCTCCACGAAGTTCGGGTAGCCCCGGTCGATGTGGAAGACGTCCCACACCTCCGTCACGCCGTCGGCGCACAGCCCGGCCAGCACCAGCCCCACCCCGGCGCGGATGTCGGAGGCCCACACCGGCGCGCTCGACAGCCGGTCCAGGCCACGCACGACCGCGTGGTGGCCGTCGGTGCGCGCGTCGGCACCCATCCGGACCAGCTCCTCGATGAACCGGAACCGCGACTCGAACAGGTTCTCGGTGATCATCGAGGTGCCGTCGGCCACCGCCGACAGCGCCAGCGCCATCGGCTGCAGGTCGGTCGGGAAGCCCGGGAAGGGCAGCGTGACGTAGTCGACGGCCCCCGGGCGCTCGCCCATCACCACGCGGAAGCCCTGCTCGTCGGTGGTCACCTCGGCGCCCGCGCTGCGCAGCTTCTCCAGCACCAGGTTCACGTGCCGCGGGTCGACGCCGGTGACCCGGATGTCACCGCGCGTGGCCGCGGCGGCGAACGCCCAGGTGGCGCCCACGATGCGGTCGCCGATCACGCGGTGCTCCACGGCCTTGAGCGAGCTGACCCCGTGCACGGTCAGCGTGGAGGTGCCCGCGCCCTCGATCTTGGCGCCCATCTGCTGCAACATCACGCAGAGGTCGACGATCTCCGGCTCGCGGGCGGCGTTGTCGATCACCGTGGTGCCCTCGGCCAGCACCGAGGCCATCAGGATGTTCTCGGTCGCGCCCACGCTGGGGAAGTCCAGCCAGATCTGCGCGCCGTGCAGGTTCTCGGCCTCGGCGACCACCGCGCCGTGCTCGATGTGGCTGGTCGCGCCGAGCTGGCGCAGGCCGTTCTGGTGCATGTCCAGCGGGCGGGAGCCGATCGCGTCGCCGCCGGGCAGCGTCACCACCGCGCGGCGGCAGCGGGCCACCAGCGGGCCGAGCACGCACACCGACGCGCGGAGCTTGCCCATCGAGGGCGAGATCGCCTCGTGGCTGATCTCGGCGGGGGTCGTGATGGTCGCCGTACCGCCGTCGATCACGACCTCGCAGCCGAGGCTGCGCAGCACGTCGCCCATCAGCGGGACGTCGAGGATCTCGGGGCAGTTGGTGATCGTCGTGGTGCCCTCGGCCAGCAGGGCCGCCGCCATCAGCTTCAGCACGCTGTTCTTGGCCCCGACCACGTCGACCTCGCCGACGAGGCGCGCTCCGCCGTGCACACGGAAGTGCTCACTCACGAGCAGCCAGGTTACGGCCACGCTCCGCCGCGCCACGGAGCGGGGCGCCCGTGGGGCCGGCCCGCGGAAACCGCTCTCGCGCGGCGCTCGCCGCCCGCGCGGAAGGGCCGTCGGCTCTCGCAGGGCCCCGCCGCCCACCCGTTGCCGCATAGTCTGTGGGTATGGCAGTCCACCTCACGAAGATCTACACCCGGGCCGGTGACGGCGGACGGACGCGGTTGTCGGACAACTCCCTGGTCAGCAAGACCGACCCGCGCCTGATCGCCTACGCCGACGTGGACGAGACGAACTCGGTGCTGGGCGTGGCGCTGGCCACCGCGGCCTTCTCCCCCGACGTCGCCGAGGTGCTGCGGGCGGTGCAGAACGACCTGTTCGACGTCGGCGCCGACCTCTCCACGCCGGTCGTCGAGGCACCGGCGTACCCGCCGCTGCGCATCACCGAGAGCTACGTAGAGCGGCTCGAAGGCTGGTGTGACAGCTACAACGAGCGGCTGGGCAAGCTCGACTCGTTCATCCTGCCCGGCGGCACGCCCGGCGCCGCCCTGCTGCACCAGGCCCGCTGCGTGGCCAGGCGCGCGGAGCGGGCTTCGTGGGCCCTGGTCGAGGCCGATCCCGACCGGACGAGCGTGCTGCCCGCCAAGTACCTCAACCGCCTCTCGGACCTGCTGTTCATCCTCGCGCGGGTGGCCAACCCGGAGGGCGACGTGCTGTGGAAGCCGGGCGGCAACGCCTAGGACGACGTGTTGCAGATGTGGCTCGCGCAGTGGGTCGCCTGGCGAAACCTCAGCCGCCTGGAGGGGCAGTTCGGCGTGTCGGCGGTTCGGAGGCGTGTGGAGGCTGAGCGCCTCCGGCCGCCGGGCAGCGGCTGCTTGTGCTGCCAGGACCGTCAGATCGTCTTGCCCAGGTACACGCTGTCCGGCTCGTGCCGGTAGACGCCGAACTTCTCGACCTCCTGGTACCCCGCCGACTCGTAGAGCGCGATCGCCTCCGGCTGGCGGTTACCGGTCTCCAGCACGATCCGCCGGTGGCCCGCCGCCGCGGCCCTGGCCTCCAGCTCCGCCAGCATCAGGCGGGACAGCCCGCGTCCCCGCACCTCGGGCGCGGTGTACATCCGCTTCAGCTCCACGTCGCCATCGCGGAACCCGGGCTGACCGCTGTCGAGCACCCGGAAGCCTCCCGAGGCCACCGCGCGCCCCTCGAGGTACCCGAGCAGGAACACCCCGCGCGGCGGCTCGAACTCGGCGGGGTCCACCGGCGTGCGGTCCTCCTCGCCGTACCGGTCGAGGTAGACCCGCTGCAGGTCCTCGATCAGGCGCTTGGCGTCGGGGTGCCGGTAGCCGGCGAGCTCGATCCGCACCCGGCCAGCCTAGGCGCCGCTGACCACGTCATTCCAACGTCTTTTCGAACCAGTGCCGGGCGTAGGAGTTGTCGTTGTAGGCGGGGATCTCGACGTAGCCCGACGACTCGTAGAGCTTCCTGGCCTCGTGCAGCTCGGCGGCGGTGTCGAGCCTGACCCGGCGGCACCCGAGCGCGCGCGCACGGCGCTCGAGCTCCGCCAGCAGCGCCCGCCCCGCACCCCTGCCGCGCAGCTCACCCGAGATCCACATGCGCCGGATCTCACCCACCTCGCCGGCCTCGGTGCGCAGAGCCCCGCAGCCCACGGCACGCCCGTCGAGCCTGACCACCAGGAACACCCCGGTCGGCGGAGTGAAATCGCCGGGTGCGGGAGGTGCGGCCCGGCCGGTGTCGAAGCCCGCGGGGAAGCGCTCGCCGAGCTCGGCCACGTAGCGGGCGAGCACCTGCTGGGAGTCGGGGCTGTCGATCGGCTCGGCGTCGATCGTGAACGGCTGGGTCTGCTGGTCGGAAGCGTCAATCACACCGACCAGTCTCACCCGGACGGCCGTTCACATCCATTTACCGAAGCTTCGGGCTCCTAAAGTGATGCTTCATGGCCGTCGATCCGTCCCGCCTCCTCGTCCTGCTGGCGATCCGCGAGCAGGGCAGCGTGACGCGCGCCGCGGAGCAGACGGGCCGGACACCGCCCGCCGTCTCGCAGCAGCTCGCCCGCCTCGAAGCCGAGGTAGGCGCGCAGCTGGTCGAACGCCTCCCGCACGGTGCCCGCCTGACACCGCTGGGAGCCCGGCTGGCCGAGCACGCCGAGCGCATCGCCGACGCCGTGCGCCGGGCCGACGCCGAGACCGCTGACTACCTCGACCAGCACCGCGACCGCCTCCGGCTCGGCGCCTTCCCCACGGCCGGCCTCGCGCTGCTGCCCGACGTCCTCGCCGCGCTCAGGCACCGGCACCCCGGCGCCGAGCTGTCGGTCGTCGACCTGGGCCCGGTGGAGGGCCTGGCGCTGGTCGGCAAGCACGAGCTGGACCTGGCGCTGGTCGGCGAGTACGGGACCGCGCTGGAGGCACCGCCGGGCGTGCGCCTGGTCGCGCTGGTCGACGATCCGGTCCGCGCCGTCCTGCCCGCCGACCACCGGCTCGCCGACCGGCCGGTGCTGCGGCTGGCGGACTTCGCCGACGAGCCGTGGGCGGCCGCACCACGCACGCTGCCCAACCGGCGGCAGCTCGAAGAGGCCACGCGCGCGCAGGGCTTCCTGCCGAACGTCCCGTTCGAGTCGGAGTCCTACGCCGTCGCCCAGGCTGTCGTGTCCGCCGGGGTGGCGGTGGCCTTCATCCCCAGGCTCGCGATCAGCGAGACGCCCGGGACCGTGCACCGGCCGCTGTCCGAGCCGGGCCTGTTCCGCCGCATCCACGCCGTCGTCCCGGCCAGCGCGGGGCACGCTCCCCTGACCGAGGTCTGCCTGCGGCTGCTGGAGAACCTGTGCGCGGAGCTGGCCGAGCGCTTCGAGGGTGACCGCTAGCCCGTCACTCCGGCCGCTCGTACCCACGGTGACTCGTGGGCCTCGTCCCGGGTCCAGTGCTCGGTGGGGCCGGACACCTGGAGGCGGTCTGTCAGCCAGTAGGTCTCGTCCGGGTTCCAGCCCGCGAGGACCGTGCCCGCGTCCCCGGCCTCCACCGCCTCTCCCGCGGTGGTCAGGTATCCCCACGTGGTCAGGTGCACGGCGTCGAAGTCGCGACCGGCAGCGGCGTAGTCCGGCAGCAGCCACCGGCCGTCGACCCCCGTCGTCCGCCACCAGTCGTGGCGCCTGGACGCGGTCACGTCCATCGGGTAGCGCGAAACCAGCTCGGCCCAGTCCCGCGGGCAGGTGACCTCGAACACCCGGGCCTCGCCGCGCACCGCGACCGGAGCGCAGTGCAGCGAGGTCCACCCCATCCCGTCCTCGACCAGGCTCAGTCCGACGGGACCACCGCCGGGCTGCTTCCGCGTCGTCGAGGGCAGCTCCACCACCGCCTGGTTGGGAGTCGACCACCAGTAACCGCTGAGGTTCACCCTCAGGTCACTGGTGTAGCCCTCCCACCGCCGCTCCCACTGGACCGCGTGCTCCCGCCACTGCGCGAGCTTCCCGGCGACACCGCCGTCCAGCGCCGCACCTGGCTCCGACCCGCGCAGGTCCACGATCCACTGGTCGTCGATGGCGACGTCGTCCGACCACCAGTCCGGGGCCGCCGCGGTCACCTGCCGCGCCACCGGAAGCAGGGCGCCGTCCATCCCCGGCAACGCGAGCCCCTGGTCGATCTCGTCCGGCTCCTGCCAGTACCTGGCCGAGGCGACCGACTCTTCGAGCACGCCCAACAGCCGGTCGGCGATGCCATGGGCGTCGAAGTCGCCCACGAACGCCGTCAGCTCGGAAAGCAGGTCCTCGTCGCCCGGCCGCGACCACCCCATCCGCAACGCTGTCCACGCCGACGTGCGCGAAAGCTGGCCCTGGAGCAGCTCCCAGCACAACCGGCGGCCGCGAACACCCGACACCAGCTCTCGCGCGAGATCGTCTCCCATGCCGCGACGGTAACGACGGGGCCAATGCCGACGCACGTGAAAAACCGGACTCGGCAGGACCCCGAAAACAAAAACAGGGCCCCGATCGGGACCCTGCGAATCTCCCCAGAAACCTCTCACGACGCCCAGGGCACCGAACGCCCCGGCGGAGCCGACTCCAGCCAGGACAGGAAGCCCGTCAGCGCATCCGCCCCCATGGCGACCTCCAGGTGCCTCCCCGGGCCGGTCAGGTCCAGCACGGTCGCGCCCGCCGGCATCGCGTAGACCTCGGCCACCGACGGATCCCGGCGGCACGCGATCTCCACCACGCTGCGGTTCAGAACCAGGTTCGGCCCCGACCTCAGGCTCAGCACCCGGTACCAGACGAACTCCTCACCGCGGTAGTGGCCGACACCGAGGTGCCAGCCCCTGCCCCGGTCGTCCTCGCGGGTGCGCAGGGCGACATCGATGCCCCCGGCGCGCAGCTGCTTCAGACGGCGCCAAGCCAGCGCCGTGACGCACAGAGCCGCGGCGAGCAACAGCCCGACCACGACTGCCAACCACACGACCGGGGACCCCATGCGCGGCCCGTCAGGACGAGTGTCCGGCCGCCCGCAGTCTGCTCAGCGCCCGCGCCCTGGCCTGCTCATCACCACGCTTGACGTCCTCGCGCGCCTGCGCGACGTCGATCTCGTCCGCCAGCTCCGCGGACTCGGCGAGCACGCTCACACCGTCGGCGGTGACCGACAGGAAGCCGCCGTGCACGGCCGCGGTGACGGTCTCCTTCTCGGGGGTCGTGATCTTGACGACGCCACCCTCGACGAGCTGGCCCAGCACCGGCTCGTGCCCGGCAAGGATGCCGATCTCGCCCTCGGTGGTCTGTGCCACCACGGCGGTCGCCTCACCAGACCACAGGCGGCGCTCGACGGCGACCAATTGGACGGACATGTTGGCCACGCGCGTCTCCTTTGTCGGGTGTGTGCCCGCAGTCTAGCCAATGCCTGCCGGGCGGTAGTGACTGGCCGGGCCCCCACCGGACCCGCGCCGCGGCACCGGGGCGTGCGCCCGCCGTGCCGAAAAAGGGCCGGGGCCCGCCTCGGACCCCGACCCGGCGATGCGGTGGTGCCCGCGGCCTGCCGGCCGCGGGCACCACCAACCGCTCACTTCTCGGTGAGCTTCTTGTACGCCTGCTCCAGGTCGTCCAGGCCACCGATGGACATGAACGCCTGCTCCGGGAAGTGGTCGAAGTCGCCCTTGCAGAGCTTGTCGAAGGCCTCGATGGTCTCCTTCAGCGGGACGAACGAGCCGTCCTGGCCGGTGAACTGCTTGGCCACGAAGAAGTTCTGCGACAGGTAGCGCTCGATGCGACGCGCCCGCTGCACCGTCACCTTGTCCTCTTCGGACAGTTCGTCCATACCGAGGATGGCGATGATGTCCTGCAGTTCCTTGTACTTCTGCAGGATCCGCTTGACCTCCTGCGCCACCCGGTAGTGCTCCTCGCCGACGATCGACGGGTCGAGGATGGTGGAGCTGGAAGCCAGCGGGTCGACCGCCGGGTAGATGCCCTTCTGGGAGATCGGACGGGAAAGCTCCGTCGTCGCGTCCAGGTGGGCGAAGGTCGTGGCCGGCGCCGGGTCGGTGTAGTCGTCGGCGGGCACGTAGATCGCCTGCATCGAGGTGATCGAACGACCCCGGGTCGAGGTGATCCGCTCCTGCAGCTCACCCATCTCGTCGGCCAGCGTCGGCTGGTAGCCCACCGCGGAGGGCATCCGGCCCAGCAGGGTCGAGACCTCCTGGCCGGCCTGGGTGAACCGGAAGATGTTGTCGATGAACAGCAGCACGTCCTGCTGCTGGACGTCGCGGAAGTACTCGGCCATCGTCAGCGCCGACAGCGCGACCCGCATACGGGTTCCCGGCGGCTCGTCCATCTGGCCGAAGACCAGCGCGGTGTCGGCGAGAACGCCGGACTCCGCCATCTCGACCCAGAGGTCGTTGCCCTCACGGGTGCGCTCACCGACACCGGCGAACACCGAGGTACCACCGAAGTTCTTGGCGACCCGGCGGATCATCTCCTGGATGAGCACCGTCTTGCCGACACCGGCACCACCGAACAGACCGATCTTGCCACCCTGCACGTACGGGGTGAGCAGGTCGATCACCTTGATGCCGGTCTCCAGCATCTCGGTCTTGCCCTCGAGCTGGTCGAACGACGGCGCCTTGCGGTGGATGGTCCAGCGCTCGGCGTCCGAGCCGTAGCCGGGCTCGTCGAGGCAGTGGCCGAGGGCGTTGAACACGTGGCCCTTGACGACGTCACCGACCGGCACCGAGATGCCCGCGCCGGAGTCGGTGACCGCGACGCCGCGCACCAGGCCCTGGGTGGGCTGCATGGAGATCGTCCGGACCACGGCGTCACCCAGGTGCTGGGCGACCTCGAGCGTCAGCGTCTTGGCCATGCCCTCGGCGGTGATCTCCACGGTGAGGGCGTTGTAGAGGTCAGGCACCTGGTCCCGCGGGAACTCGACGTCCACGACCGGGCCGAGGACCCGGACGACGCGGCCGGTGCCAGTAGCAGTGCTAGTGGCAGTTGCGGTCATGTCACTCACTTCCTGCTGACGAGAGCGCCTCGACACCGCCGACGATCTCGCTGATTTCCTGGGTGATCTGGGCCTGGCGGGCCTGGTTGGCCTCACGGCTGAGCGTGCGGATGATCTCGTCCGCGTTGTCGGTCGCCGACTTCATGGCCGTACGGCGGGCCGCGTGCTCCGACGCCGCCGCGTCCAGCAGTCCGGCGAACAGGCGGGTGTTGATGTACTTCGGCAGCAGAGCCTTGAAGAGGGTGTCCGCGTCCGGCTCGAAGTCGTAGACCGGGCGCAGGGTCTTCTGCGGCTCCTCCGAGTACTCCACCTCCAGCGGGGCGACCCGCTTGACCGACGGCTTCTGGTTGATCATGGAGACGAACTCCGTGTGCACCAGGTGCAGCTCATCCACACCCAGCGTACCGTCCGGGCCGCCATCGTCCAGGTAGTCGTCGGCGCCCGCCAGGAAGGCCTTGACCAGGGTCTCGCCGATGTCGGCAGCGTCGCTGTAGTCGGGCCGGTCGGTGAACCCGGTCCAGCTCTTGGCGATCTCCCGCTGGCGGAAGCGGTAGTACGCCTCGCCCTTGCGCCCGACCACGTAGAGCACCGGGGTCTTGCCCTGCTCGCGGAGCAGCGTCTGGAGCTCTTCGGCCGCGCGCAGCACGTTGGAGTTGTAGCCACCGCAGAAGCCGCGGTCACTGGTGACCACCAGCACGCCCGCCCGCTTGGGGTTGTCGCGCTCGTTGAGCAGCGGGTGGTCCAGCGTGCTGGCGTCGGCCAGCGCGGTCAGGACGTTGGTGATCTCGTCGGCGTACGGACGAGACGCCTCCACCCTGGCCTGCGCCTTCATGATGCGCGAGGTAGCGATGAGCTCCTGCGCCTTGGTGATCTTCCGGGTCGACTTGACCGACCGAATCCGGTTCCGGAGTTCCCGAAGTTGAGCCATGAGCTATCCGGTCACTTCTTCGGGGCCGGGCGGTTGACCTTCACGGTCTCCTGCCCGACCTCGTCGGCGGCGAGGGCTTCGGCGTCGGGCTCGCTCGGCGCGGCCGACTCACCCGAGGTGGTGGTGAACTGCTTCTTGAACTCCTCCGCCGCGTCGGCGATGGTCTTGGCGCCGTCGTCGGAGAGCTTCTTGGACTCCACGATGTCCTTGAGGACGGTGTCGTGGCTGCGCCGCAGGTGCGCCAGGAAGTCCGCCTCGAAGCGCCGCACGTCCTCCACCGGCACCGAGTCGAGGTGGCCCTTGGTGCCCAGGAACAGGGACACGACCTCCTCCTCGACCGGCAGCGGCTCGCCCTGGCCCTGCTTGAGGACCTCCATCAGCCGGGCGCCGCGGTCGAGCTGGGCCTTCGACGTGGCGTCGAGGTCGGAAGCGAAGGCGGAGAACGCCTCCAGCTCGCGGAACTGCGCCAGGTCGATCTTGAGCGAACCGGTGACCGACTTCATCGCCTTGATCTGCGCGGAACCACCGACTCGGGAGACCGAGATACCGACGTCGATGGCCGGGCGCTGACCCGAGTTGAACAGGTCCGACTGCAGGAAGCACTGGCCGTCGGTGATGGAGATGACGTTGGTCGGGATGTAGGCCGACACGTCGTTGGCCTTGGTCTCGATGATCGGCAGACCGGTCATCGAGCCGGCGCCCATCTCGTCGGAGAGCTTCGCGCAGCGCTCGAGCAGACGGGAGTGCAGGTAGAAGACGTCACCCGGGTAGGCCTCGCGGCCCGGCGGGCGCCGCAGCAGCAGCGAGATCGCGCGGTAGGCCTCGGCCTGCTTGGTGAGGTCGTCGAAGACGATCAGGACGTGCTTGCCCTGGTACATCCAGTGCTGGCCGATGGCCGAACCGGCGTAGGGGGCCAGCCACTTCAGACCGGGCGAGTCCGACGCGGGGGCGGCGACGATGGTGGTGTAGTCCAGCGCACCGGCCTCTTCCAGGGAGCGCTTCACGCCGGCGATCGTGGAGCCCTTCTGGCCGATCGCGACGTAGATGCAGCGGACCTGCTTCTGCGGGTCGCCGCTCTCCCAGTTGCCCTTCTGGTTGATGATCGTGTCGACCGCGACCGTGGTCTTGCCGGTCTTGCGGTCGCCGATGATCAGCTGCCGCTGACCGCGGCCGATCGGCGTCATGGAGTCGATGGCCTTGATGCCGGTCTGCATCGGCTCGGAGACGCCCTGGCGCTGCACGACCGTCGCGGCCTGCAGCTCCAGCGCGCGCTGCTCCTCGGCGGCGACCTCACCCAGGCCGTCGATGGGCTCACCCAGCGGGTTCACCACGCGGCCGAGGAAGGAGTCGCCCACCGGGACCGACAGCACCTTGCCGGTCCGGCGGACCTCCTGGCCCTCCTCGATCTTGTCCGACTCACCAAGGATGACCGCGCCGACTTCCTGGGCCTCCAGGTTCATCGCGACGCCGTAGATGCCGCCGGGGAACTCCAGCAGCTCCTCGGTCATGACCGAAGGCAGGCCCTCGACATGGGCGATGCCGTCACCGGTATCGGTGACGACTCCGACCTCCTCGCGGCTGACCTCCGGGGAGTAGCTGGAGACGTACTTCTCGATCGCACTGCGGATCTCGTCCGACGAGATCGTCAGCTCCGCCATGTCTCGTTCCTGCTCTCGGTTCGTTCTTGGAAGGGAGTTCGGGTTCGGGCGTGCCGTCTGGGACGGCCCTAGTCGGCGAGGTCGCGGCGCAGGGACTGCAGGCGTCCCACGACGCTGCCGTCGATGATCTCGTCACCGACGCGGACCATCAGCCCGCCACCGAGATCGGGGTCCACCTCGAGGTGGATCGCGATCGGGCGGGAGTAGATCCGCTGCAGCGTGCTGGCCAGCCGCTGCTGCTGCTCCTCGCTGAGCGGGGTCGCGGACCGGACGTGCGCGACGGAACGCTCCCGGCGCTTGGCCGACAGCTCCGCGAGCTCCTCCAGCCCGTCGCTCACGCGGCCCTGGGGGTGCGTGACGAGCTGGCGGACCAGGCTCTGGGTGACCTCCTCGACCTTGCCCGCGATGAGCTGGTCGACGACGGCCTCCTTGCCCTCGGCGCTCGTGGTCGGGTCCGACAGCAAGCGCTCCAGGTCGACCTGGCCACCGATGATGCGACCGAGGCGGAACAGCTCGTCCTCCACCGCATCGAGCCGCCCGGCACGTTCAGCCTGCACCAGCAGGGCGGTGCGGGCCAACCGTTCCAGGCCGCTGATCAGGTCCTTCGCGCTCGACCAGCGCGACCGGACCGCCTCAACCACGACCGGCAGCGCGCGGCCGCCGAGCCTGTCCGCCAGAAGCCCGCGGGCCAGGTCCTCCCTGGTCCGCGGGTCCGTCGAGGCGTCGGCGAGCGCCCGCCGCAGAGTGGCCTCCCGGCGCAGCAGCTCGGCCACGCCGAACAGCTCGTCGGCGAGCCCGGTGATCTCCGCGGCCGCGGCCCCGTCGGTGGCCTGCAGCAGCTGCAGCTCGGTGGCTGCCAGTGCGTCGCGGCTCGCGGCGTTCACGAGGGTGCTCAACTCTCAGCGCCTTTCACTCATCAGGCCTTGGACGCCGGAGCCGCAGTGGCCTCCAGCTCGTCGAGGAACCGGTCGACGGTCCCGCGACGACGGGCCTCGTCCTCCAGGGACTCCCCGACCACGCGGCTGGCCAGGTCGACCGCCTGCCGGCCGAGGTCGGCCCGCAGCTCGGCGACGATCTGGGCCCGCTGCGCGGCCAGCGCGGACTGGCCTGCGGACACGATCCGCTCGGACTCCGCCTGCGCCTGGGCCCGCATCTCCTCGACGATCTGCTGCCCCTCGGCGCGCGCGTCGTCGCGGATCCGGGCCGCCTCCGCCCTGGCCTCGGCGAGCTGGGACTTGTACTGCTCCAGCGTCCGCTGGGCCTCGGCCTGCGCGGCCTCGGCCTTCTCGATGCCGCCCTCGATCCGCTTGCTGCGCTCCTCGTAGACCTTCTCGAAGCGCGGGACCGCGTACTTCCAGAGCACGAACAGCAGGAGCAGGAAGGCGACAAGGCCGACCACGATCTCCACCGGCTCCGGGATGATGGGGTTGTGCCCACCACCCTCCGCGGCCAGCAGCATCTGCGTCTTCACCACAACGTCTCCCAACGCGTAGAGCCGTTAATCAGGCACCGCCGGCCGAAGCGATGAAGTAGACGACCAGACCGATCAGCGCCAGCACCTCGACCAGGACGAAGGAGATCCAGGCGATGCCCTGCAGCTGGCCCTGGGCCTCCGGCTGGCGGGCGGTGCCGTTGATGACGGCGGCCCAGATCAGGCCGACACCGATGCCCGGGCCGATGGCGCCGAGGCCGTAGCCGATCGCGGCCAGACCCGGGTTGATGTTCACGGCGGCTTCGGCGGCCTGGGCGAGAACGATGTTGCTCACTTTCACTACCTTTCAACTCGGTCCGCTTGAGGGCGCGGATCGGAGGTCTTGGTCGGACTCAGTGCTCCTGCGCCATCGCCGCGCCGATGAAGTTGGCGACGAGCAGCGCGAAGATGTAAGCCTGGAGCACCTGGATCAAGGCCTCGACAAACGTCAAGGCAATGGCGAAGGCGAAGGCGACGACGGACACCGGCTTCAGCGCCGCGCTCGCCTCCATGAGCAGGAACTGACCGCCGATGGTGAACACCAGCAGGATGAGGTGCCCGGCGAACATCGCGGCGAACACTCGAATCGCCAGCGCGACCGGCTGGGCGATGAACTTCTGGAAGAACTCGATCGGCGAGAGCAGGATGTAGATCGGCTTGGGCACCCCGGGCGGGAACATGACGTGCTTGAGGTAGCCGAGGAAGCCGTGCCGCTTGAAGCCGACGGTGTGGATCACCAGGTACGCCACGAGGAACAGGGCGATCGGGAAGCCGATGCGCGACATCGTGGGGAACTGGATCAGCGGGATGATCCCGTAGATGTTGTTGACCAGGATGAAGGTGAACAACGCGAAGATCAGCGGGACGAACGGACGGAAGTCCTTCGCGCCGATCTGCTGCCTGGCGATGCTGTTGCGGCTGAAGTCGTAGATCGACTCGGCCACGAACTGGCCCTTGCCCGGCACCAGCTTGAGGTTGCGGGTCGCGATCACGAAGTACGCGCCGACGATCACTGCCGACAGCACGACCAGCACCATCGGTTTGGTGACTCCGCCGAAGATCGGCGGCAGAACGAAACTATCGGCCCCTGGCGGTACGAACGTTCCGCCCTCGGCCAGCACCAGCGCGCCCAACTGGGCTCCTTCCGGTTCTCCCGGTCGACGTTCACACCGCCGGGGGAATCGTCACGATTTGCACTTAACGTACCTGATAGGTGTTCCGGTACGTCGGGGACCCCACCCCGTGCGCGAACGGGCGCCCCTTGGCACCCGATCGGCCGCTTTCACGAGGAAAGACGGTCGCCCACCGGACAATACCAAGCGGTAACTTCGGCTCCCGCGCACCGCCCTCCCAGCGGAGCGGAAGCCTCGCCACGACCTCAGTCGCTGGGCACGATCGTGGGAATCTTGGTCCTCTTGAACGCGACGACCTCGGCGCCGGCCCACACCATGATCGTGGCCAGCATCGTGAACGCCAGCGCCTCGCGGTGGATCCCGTCGACCCACCCGAGCAACGTCATCACCACCAGCAACACGATCATCTTGCCGATGTAGCCGCCCAGCGCCGCCACCATCACGAACATCGGGTTCATGCCACCGGTGGTGCGCATGAGCCAGATGGTGAGCACCGACGAGCCGAAGGCCACCACGCCACCGATCAGCGCGCTGACCAGGCCGGAGACTCCGAACAGCACGGTCGCCACGATCGCGCCGAGGACCGCGGTGACCGCGCCGGGCACCAGGGCGGTGCGCAGCATGGCCGCGGCGAGCCTGCGCACCGAGTCCCCGTGCGGGTCGGTGGACGCCTTCTCGGCGGTGTCGGTCTGCTGTGCTGGGTCCATCAGCTCTCTCGCTGGCTCTCTCGCTCGGCGGCTCGGGCCCGCATGCGCGGGACCACCGAGATGATAGCCGCCACCAGAACCCCCAGGCCGACGACCCATGCCACGACCACCGCGTTGAACAGCGTCAACGACACCGCGCCGAAGGCGATGACGCTCGCCCACAGGTAGATGAGCAGCACCGCGCGCCGCTGCGAGTGCCCGATCTCGAGCAGGCGGTGGTGCAGGTGCATCTTGTCGGCGTGGAACGGGCTCTTGCCCGCCCTGGTGCGCCGGACGACGGCCAGGCTGAGGTCCAGCAGCGGCACGAACAGCACCGCCGCGACCACCAGCAGCGGCGACAGCAGCGCGATGGTGTCCTTGAGCTCGGCGGTGTTGATGTCGAGCTTGCCCGAGGCGGTGGTGCTGGCGGTAGCCAGCATCAGGCCGATGAGCATCGAGCCCGAGTCGCCCATGAAGATCTTGGCGGGCTGGAAGTTGTAGGGCAGGAAGCCCAGGCAGGCGCCGGCGATGGTGGCCGCGATCAGCGCGGGCGGGTAGGCGGTGACGTCGCCGCCGTGCTTGGCCAGCAGCCCCAGGCAGAAGACGCTGGTGGCGCTGGCGGCGATGAGCCCGATGCCGGAGGCCAGGCCGTCGAGCCCGTCGACGAAGTTCATCGCGTTGACCATCGCCACGATGAGCAGCACGGTGAGCAGCTGGCCCTGGTTGCTGCCCAGCACCACGATCTGGCCGAGCTGGTCCTCGCCGCCGCCCCACGGCACGCCGATCATGTACCACTGGACGCCCGACAGCACGAGGATGCCCGCGGCCGTGACCTGCCCGGCCAGTTTGGTCAGCGAGTCCAGCTCGAAGCGGTCGTCGAGCGCGCCGACCAGCACGATCAGCCCGCCCGCGACGATCACCGCGACCGCGTCCTTGGAGTAGTCGAAGCCCCTCGACAGCGCGGGCAGGTTGTCGGCCAGGAACATCGCCGCGAGCACGCCGCCGTACATCGCCACGCCGCCCATCCGCGGGATCGGCTTGACGTGCACGTCGCGCTTCCGCGGGTAGGCGACCGCGCCGACCCTCATCGCCAGCAGCCGGACCAGGCCGGTCAGCAGGAACGTCACCGCCGCGGCGGTGAGCAGGACGAGCAGGTACTCACGGGCCGGGAGGCCGGCGGGTGCCCATGCGGGTGCGTTGTCCATACCGGCGGATCACCCTCGCGGATCAGTGGCCCGTGGAAGTTCGACGTTCTGCCCCCAGAACGACCTGTTCAAGCCTGACGCTCCTCATCACTGCTCACGTTGCGCATACTGGCACTAACGCTATCGGCCAACCGCGGAAGCGTTCCCACCGGTCCGCAGCAGCGAAGATCGTTTCCGCCTCCCCCGCGGACCGGCGCGGCACCCACACCGCACCCCTTCGGGTGTCACCCGTTCAGGTTGAACCGCGCTCCCCCGGGCGGCCGGGCCGCCGCGTCAGCGCAGCGACTCGACGTCGACGCCCAGCACGTCGGCCAGGTCCTCCAGACCCACCGCACCCTCGCGAAGCACACTCGGCTGCGCCTGCGTGAGGTCGACGATCGTCGAGGCGACCGGCTCGCCGGAAGGACCGCCGTCCAGGTAGACCGAGACGGAGTCTCCGAGCTGCTCGCGCGCCTCGGTCGCGGTCGACGCCGGCGGGTGGCCGGTCCGGTTGGCGCTGGACACCGCCATCGGTCCGACCTCGCGAAGCAGGTCGAGCGCGACGGGGTGCAGCGGCATCCGCAGGTTGACGGTGCCGCGGGTGTTGCCGAGGTCCCAGGACAGCGACGGCGCCTGCGGCAGCACGATCGACAGCCCGCCCGGCCAGAACGCCTCGATCAGCGCGCGGGCCTGCTGCGGCACGGACATCACCAGCCCATCCACAGTGGACCACGAGCCGACCAGCACCGGGACCGGCATGTCGGGCCCGCGGCCCTTCGCCGCCAGCAGCGAGGCCACGGCGTTGGAGTCGAAGGCGTCCGCGCCGATCCCGTAGACGGTGTCGGTGGGCAACACGACCAGGCCGCCCGCGCGAACCGCGTTCGCGGCAGCGGCAAGCCCGGATTCCCGGCTGTCCGGGCGACTGCAGTCATAGACGGTGCTCACCCCACGATCCTGGCACGCGCATCCGCGGCGCCCGCGAGTGGTGCGGGGCAGAATCGATCGCGAACGCCGGTAACGACGAGAGCGCCGGACAAGATCGCAAAGGTGTGCCGTGCCGACCGGGCCAGGACCTGCCCGCAACGGTGGTCCCGGCACCCGCCGCTTCCGGGGCGACAACGCCGACGCCGTCCGGAACGTCTGACACTCCGGGCACGCCGGTCCGCGGCACCGGCACCGCCGCCGCCCGCACGAGACCAAGCCAGCCGAGGAGCGAATCATGACCGCCCTGCCCCAGGGTGTCGAGACCGATCACATCGAGTTCCCCGCGGGGAAGATCCGATTCCACCGGGCGGGCGGCTCCGGCCCCGCGATCGTCCTGCTGCACGGCGGGGGCGTGGACAACGGCATGCTGAGCTGGCGGCGCACCGTGCCCGTGCTCGCCGTCGACCACACCGTGTTCGTCCCGGACCTGCCCGGCCAGGGCGGCAGCCGCCCGTGGCACGGGCGTGCCGACCAGCGCACCTGCGAGGAGGCGCTGCGCTGGCTGCTCGACGCGTGGCGGGTCCCCGACGCGACGGTGGTGGGCATGTCGATGGGCGGCAGCATCGCGACCGGCTTCGCGCTGCGCCACCCGCAGCGGGTACGCGGGCTGGTGCTGGCCGCCCCGACGGGCATGCAGGCGCGGCTGGACCGGCACCTGTTCACCTACCTGCTGGTCAAGCTGCGCTTCCCGGGGATGCTGTGGGCCAGAGCGATGGGCATGAGCAGCGCGCTGACCAGGCGGGTCATGACCCGCGGCACGTTCACGGGGAGCCAGCCGGCGGCGGACTTGGAGTCGATCCTCGACGAGGTGCGCGCGGAGGTGCGCAACCGGGGCACGGTGTTCTCCGACTGGCAGCACGGTGCGATCGACCGGCGCTCGATGCGGATCAACCACCTGCCGCACCTGGACCGCATCCGCTGCCCCACCATGGTCATCCACGGCGAGAAGGACGGGATCGTGCCGATGTCCGCGTCGCAGGAGGCCGCCAGGGCCATCCCGGGCGCGATGTTCCGCTGGATCGCCGACGCCGGCCACTGGCCGAGCCGCGAGAAGCCCAACGAGTTCAACGCACTGCTGCGGGAGTTCGTCAACGCCCACCCGTGATCGCGCATCCTAAGTGGACAGATGACGGTGGACCGCCGCGCCGGGGCGACCCGACGCGGCGGACCTCGCCAAGCGCCTGCCTTTGATCATCGAAGCGGCGCAGCCGCCTATCCAAGCAGGCACTAGGACTGCGGCTGCGCCCGCCGCGCGGTGGCGAACCGGGGCCGGCCCGCGAGGTCGGTGTGGTCCTCGACGTCGGTGAGCACGCGCCGCGCCGACAGCAGCGCGGGCACCGAACCGCCGTGAGTGTCGTCGTGCTCGATGGCGACCCCGCCGCCCGCCCGCAGCAGGCGGGCCGCGCAGCCGACGACGTGGCGGACGACGTCCAAGCCGTCGCGGCCGCCGAAGACGGCCTCGTGCGGGTCGTGGTCGCGGACCTCCGGCGGCACCGGGGTGCCCTCCGGTACGTACGGCGGGTTGCACAGGACCAGGTCGACCGTGCCGTCGAGGTCCATCAGCAGCGTCGGGTCGGTCACGTCCCCGGCGTAGAGCCGGATCGGCGTGTCACCTGCCGCGACCTGCTGGTCGGCGTTGCGCCGCACCCAGGAGAGCGCGGCAGGCTCGACCTCGACCGCGTAGACCGCGGCATCCGGACGCGCGTTGGCCACCGCGAGCGCGAGCGCGCCGGAGCCGCTGCACAGGTCGACCACCGTCGGGGACTCCACACCCTCCAGCAGGGCGAGCCCCCAGGCGAGCAGCAGCTCGGTCTCGGGGCGCGGGACGAACACCCCGGGACCCACGTTGAGCGTGACGCCGCCCAGGTGCGCCGTACCCGTCAGGTGCTGGAGCGGGACGCGCTTTGCGCGCTGGCGCACCAGCTCCTCCAGCGCCCGCACCACCGGCGGGTCCACCAGCGGCACCATCATCAGCTTCGTCCGCTCGACGCCGAGCAGGTGCGCGGCCAGCAGTTCGGCGTCGGTTCGCGGGCTCGCCACACCAGCGGCGGCGAGCACGCGCTCCGCTTCGAGGATGGCCAGTCGCAGGGGCTGTCGGGTCACGTCAGCAAGCTTAAGGCGCACGCGGCCGGAATCCGCTGAAGCGAGCGCACTGCGAGCCCGATCACTCGGCGGTGGCCAGCCGCTCCTGGCGGTCGGCCGCCACGAGCGCGCCGAGCACGCCGTCCAGGTCGCCGTCCAGGACCTGGTCGAGGTTGTAGGACTTGTAGTTCACCCGGTGGTCGGAGATCCGGTTCTCGGGGAAGTTGTAGGTGCGGATGCGCTCGGAGCGGTCCACCGTGCGCACCTGGCTGCGGCGCGTCTCGGACGCCTCGCGCTCGGCCTCCTCCTCGGCCAGCGCCTGCAGGCGGGCGCGCAGCACCTGGATGGCGCGGATCTTGTTCTGCAGCTGCGACTTCTCGTTCTGGCAGGACACCACGATGCCGGTGGGCAGGTGGGTGATGCGCACCGCGGAGTCGGTGGTGTTCACGCTCTGCCCGCCGGGCCCGGACGAGCGGTAGACGTCGACGCGCAGGTCCTTCTCGTCGACCTCGACCTCGACCTCCTCCGGCTCCGGATACACCAGGACACCGGCCGCAGAGGTGTGCACGCGGCCCTGCGACTCGGTGACCGGTACCCGCTGGACGCGGTGCACGCCGCCCTCGAACTTCAGCTTCGACCAGACGCCGTCGGGACCGGTGTCGCCGGCCTTGGCCTTGACCGCAACCGTCGCGTCCTTGTAGCCACCGAGGTCGGACTCGGTGGCGTCCAGGACCTCGGTGCGCCAGCCCTGGCGCTCGGCGAAGCGCAGGTACATCCGCAGCAGGTCACCGGCGAACAGCGCGGACTCCTCGCCGCCCTCGCCGGACTTGACCTCGAGCAGCACGTCGGAAGCGTCGTGCGGGTCGCGCGGCAGCAGCAGCTCTGTGAGCTTGGCCTCCAGCGCGGGCACCGACTCGGCCAGCGACTCGGCCTCCTCGGCGAAGGCGGGGTCCTCGTCGGCCAGCTCACGGGCGGTGGTCAGATCCGAGCGGGCCTGGTCGAGCTCCTTGGAGCAGCGCACGATCGGGGTCAGCTCGGCGTAGCGGCGCCCCAGCTTGCGGGCACCGGCCTGGTCGGCGTGCACCTCGGGATCGGCCAGCCGCCGCTCCAACTCCGCGTACTCGGCGAGCAGACCATCGAGCTTGGACGTCTCCACTGGCGACCCTCTTCACTGGTGCGAACGACCGGACGGCACTGCGAACACGACACGGCGCCCGCCCCGCGCAACGCGGTGACGGGCGCCGTCGGCTCGGCTACTTCTTGCGGCGGCCGTAGCGGGCCTCGAAGCGGGCGACGCGGCCACCGGTGTCGAGGATCTTCTGCTTGCCCGTGTAGAACGGGTGGCAGTTGGAGCAGATCTCGACGGTGATCTGACCGCTCTTGCGGGTGCTGCGCGTGGTGAAGGAGTTACCACAACCGCAGTTGACCTGGGTGGTCACGTACTCGGGGTGAATACCAGACTTCAACGCCTTGTCCTCTCATCGTGGCCGCCGGGTCCACGCGGCCGCGCCGCGCGGTGAACCGGTGCCGGAACCAACCTTGCATTCTGCCAGACGAAGGCTGCTGACCTGCAACGCAGGGGCCCTCCCCGGATATTCCCGGCGCACCCGGATGCCGTTCGGCCCACCGGACACACCGCCCGGCGCGTAGGAGTGACCGCCCGTCGAGTGAACCAGGGACAGGTGGTGCGCACCCGGCGCCGCCGACGCATTCTCTACGCGTGATGCTCTGCTCCGCCCTAGGCAAACTCACGGTGAAGACGTGGGTCCTCCTGCCGCTGCTGTTTCTCGGCAGCGCGGTCGGCATCGCCGCCCTGTTCGAGGTGCTGGTCACCCCGTCCCCCGGCCTGTTCCAGGACGTGACGGCCTCGGTGCCCGTGCTGTGCGGGTTCGCCGGCGCGCTGACCCTGCTGAGCAGCGGTCAGGTCGGCTGGAGCGCGGCATGGCAGCGCCGCTGGCTCCGGTTCGGCTACCCGCTGGCCGTGCTGCTCGGCGGCCTGGCCGCCGACGCCGTGCGGGTGCCCCTGGTCGCCGCGCTGGTCGTCGGACCGCCCGCCGCGATCGTGCTGGTCGTGGTGCTCGTCCGCAGCGCCGCCCGGCCGGTCGCCTGCCCCTGACCGACGCCGCGGCGTCGCCCGCGGGAGCCCGCGACGCGACTCGATCCGGCGACCTCCTCCCGGGGAAGTGTGCTCCGCGTCATGAACCGAAAGGGCCCGCACCTGGTCGGTGCGGGCCCTCGGCGATGCGCGGACGACGCGGACGTCAGTCCTCGTCCTTGCCCGGCGTGGTCTTGGCGACCTGCATCAGGAACTCGATGTTGGTCCGCGACTTGCGCAGCCGGTCCTGGAGCAGTTCCAGGGCCTGCTGGGCGTCGAGCGCGGCCAGCACCCGGCGCAGCTTGTGGGTGACCGCCAGCTCGTCGGGCGAGAGCAGGATCTCGTCCTTGCGGGTGCTGGAGGCGTCCACGTCGACCGCAGGGAACAGCCGCTTGTCGGCCAGCTTGCGGTCCAGCTTGAGCTCGGCGTTGCCGGTGCCCTTGAACTCCTCGAAGATCACGGTGTCCATGGTCGAGCCGGTCTCCACCAGCGCCGTGGCGAAGATCGTCAGCGAGCCGCCGTTCTCGATGTTGCGCGCCGCGCCCAGGAACCGCTTCGGCGGGTACAGCGCGGTCGAGTCGACACCACCGGAGAGGATCCGGCCCGAGGCCGGGGCCGCCAGGTTGTAGGCGCGGCCCAGCCGGGTGATGGAGTCGAGCAGCACGACCACGTCGTGGCCCATCTCCACCAGGCGCTTGGCCCGCTCGATGGACAGCTCGGCCACGGTCGTGTGGTCCGACGGCGGACGGTCGAAGGTGGAGGCGATGACCTCGCCCTTCACCGACCGCTGCATGTCGGTGACCTCTTCCGGACGCTCGTCGGCGAGGACGACCATCAGGTGGCACTCGGGGTTGTTGGTGGTGATCGCGTTGGCGATCGCCTGCAGCACCATCGTCTTGCCCGCCTTCGGCGGCGAGACGATCAGCGCCCGCTGCCCCTTGCCGACGGGCATCACCAGGTCGATGATCCGGCCGGTCAGGTTGTGCGGCTCGGTCTCCAGGCGCAGCCGCTCGTTCGGGTAGAGCGGGGTCAGCTTGTGGAACTCCGACCGGCCCTTGGCCGCGTCGGGCTCCAGGCCGTTGATGGCGTCGACGCGCACCAGCGGGTTGAACTTCTGCCGCTGCTGCTCGCCCTCGCGGGGCTGGCGGATGACGCCCTTGATGGCGTCGCCGCGCCGCAGCCCGTACTTGCGGACCAGCGACAGCGAGACGTAGACGTCGTTCGGCCCCGCCAGGTAGCCGGAGGTTCGCACGAAGGCGTAGTTCTCCAGCACGTCGAGGATGCCCGCGACCGGGAGCAACACGTCGTCCTCGCGGACCTCCGGCTCGCTGCCGCCGCCCTCCGCGCGCCCGCGGTTGCGGCGGCGGTCGCGGAACCGGCGCCCGCGCCTGCGGCCGCCGTCGTCGTCGCCGTCGTCCTGCCGGTTGTCCTGCTGCTGCCTGGCGTTGTTGCGGTCCTGACGGTCACCGCGGTCCTGACGGTCGCCGCGGTCCTGACGCTCGCCCCGGTCCTGGCGCTCACCGCGCTCGGAGCGCTCCTGGCCGCCCTGGCCACCGCGCTCGTCCTCCTGCGCACCGCCGGCCCGCCCGGAGGAGCGCCTGCGGCGGTTGTTGGAACGCCGGCTCTCGTCGTCGCCCGAGGCGTCGGCGGCCTGCTGACGGCGCCCACGTCCCCGGGACGGCGCGGCACCGTTGGTGGCCGGCTCGGCCGCCTGCTCGGTGTCGCGCTGCTTGCTGTCGGCGTCGCTCTCGTCCAGTGCGGGCTGGTGGGCCTTGGCCTGGGCGCTGTCCTCGGCGGCCTGGCTGGGCTTCTTGGTGCCGCGCGACCGCTGCGGGGCCGCGCCGCCCTGCCGCTCCTTGATGGCCGCGATCAGGTCGCCCTTGCGCAGGCCGGCCGTGTCGATGCCCAGTTCCCCCGCGAGTTGGCGCAGCTCAGCGAGAACCATGCCGGAAAGTCCGCCGCGTCGGCGCGGGGTCCCGTTGGTCTCGGAACCGGTGCCCGACTGCTCGGATTCCTGCCGGCCAGCTTGAGCGACGCCGTTGGCCGCTTCGCTGCTCAACAGTTCGGTGTTGCTCACGAATGTCCTTCCTGACCGGACCGCGCCTCCTACGCGACCCAGCGGATTGCCCGCCCGCTCTCCAGTCGCGGACGGCCGTTTTGTGCTACCGGCAGCCGATCGGAAATCCACGAAGGCGACCGGCTGTCGAGCCGTGGCTCGTGCGGAACCAGCAGCACCGGGCGGTGGGAGGCACCCGGCTCGCGAGATCGCCAGTCCGATACCAGCGTTGACGATTCCAGCTTCGGTGATATCAGCTCACGGGACTCGCCGGTGGCTCCGCCGACTCGTGCTGAGCTGCCCGAACAACGGTCCACGTGCGACGCGTCCACTCCGATCCACACTCGCCGATGCACGCCCTGCTGCCGCCTCGTACCAGGAGGAACCGACTCGCTGAAGCCCTTCACCGGGCATTTCGGCAGGCCCCGTCCGCACGTCGCGGACGCACCTGGTTCCCGGTGGAGGAGCTACGGGGGATCGATCCGCCGACTCGGTTGCCGCAGAGGGCCACGGTGTGAAACCTAGAGCCCCAACCCCGACATCGGCAACGATTCGCAGATCGATTCGTCCGAAGCGAACCCCATTGAGTTGACAACTCCTGCCTCGGTCACCGCGTCCGGGTACCCGCCAATCCTGATCTTCACCCCGGGTCGGGTGGAGTCAATTCACAGCGGGAGATGCGTTCCGGGGTCGACGTCCCGGATACGGCACCGGCGCCCTGCGCGCGGTGACTGATTGACCTTGAGGGTAGACGCCCTGACATCCAGGTGCAACAACCCCCCGGGCGTGTGGCACGCCCGATGTCGATCACTCCGCCGGTCGGCGCCATGCACCCACCGACACCACCTTTGTACCACCTCCGCGGCCCGCGCCGCGCGCAGGGCCGCCCATCAGGGCATTTCGCTCAAGGTTTGGCGGTGACGCGAACGCCTTCGCGGTCGACCGGCAGACGCAGCACCTCGAAGCCTGCGATGTCGAGACCGGCGGGAAGTTCACCGGCTCCGGGCAACGCCAGCACGGTCGGCCCGGCTCCCGAGACGGCCGCCGGGACCCCCGCGGCGCGCAGCCGGCGCACGAGCGCGACGGTCTCGGGCCACGCCGGCTCGCGGTAGTCCTGGTGCAGGCGGTCCTCGGTGGCCGCCAGCAGCAGCGACGGGTCGCTGGTCAGCGCGTGCACGGCGAGCGCGGCGCGTCCCGCCGCGAACGCAGCGTCGGCGTGCGGCACCCGCTCCGGCAGCAGGCCGCGGGTGGTGCGCGTCGCGGACTCCGTGGCGGGCACCAGTGCCACCGGCACGACATCGGGGTGCGGTTCGAGCCGGGTCGCGCGGAACCGGCCCTCCTCGCACCACGCGACGACGAACCCGCCGAAGAGGCTGGCCGCGGCGTTGTCGGCGTGGCCCTCGCGCTCGGCCGCCAGCTGGAGGGCAGCGGGCGCGTTTTCGGGGTCCCGGGCGCTGATCCCGGCCAGCGCGTGTCCCGCGGCGACGCCGGCGACGATCGCCGCCGCCGACGAGCCGAGACCGCGGGAGTGCGGGATGGCGTTGCGGCAGCGCAGCCGCAGCGCCGGGGCGGGCACCTCGAGCAGGCGCAGGGTGCGGTGCACCATCCGGGCGACGAGGTGGTTCCCGTCCGCCGGGACGACCCCGGCGCCCTGCCCCTCGACCTCGACCCGGACGCTCCCCGGCGGGCCGTCGACCACGTCGACCCGCACCACGTCGTACAGGGACAGCGCCATCCCGAGGGCGTCGAAACCCGAACCGAGGTTCGCCGTCGACGCCGGGACCGTGACCTCGACCGACGTGGCGGCCGGGGCCGTCACGCCAGCTCCAGCGCCGTCGCGACGGCGCCGGGGTCCACCGGCAGCGGCTCGACCTCGACCATGCCCGACAGCGCCGTGTCCGGGTCCTTTAGACCGTGCCCGGTCACCGTGCACACCACGCGCGAGCCCGGGGGCATCCGGCCGTCCTCGACGGTGGCCAGCAGCCCGGCGACGCTGGAGGCCGACGCGGGCTCGACGAAGACGCCCTCGCGGGAGGCCAGCAGCCGGTAGGCGGCCAGGATCTGCTCGTCGGTCACGGCCGCGAACAGGCCGCCCGAGGCATCCTTCGCGGCCACCGCGCCGTGCCAGGAGGCGGGGCTGCCGACCCGGATCGCGGTCGCGATCGTCTCGGGGCTGGACACCGGCTGGCCGTGCACCAGCGGCGCCGCACCGGCGGCCTGGAAGCCGAACATGGCGGGCGTGGCGGAGATGACCCCGTCGCGGGCGTACTCGTCGTAGCCCTTCCAGTAGGCGGTGATGTTGCCGGCGTTGCCGACCGGCAGGCAGTGCACGTCGGGGGCGGTGCCCAGCACGTCGCAGATCTCGAAGGCGGCGGTCTTCTGACCCTCCAGCCGGACCGGGTTGACCGAGTTGACCAGGGTCACCGGGTGCTCGGCGGCGGTCTTGCGGGCCAGCTCGAGGCAGTCGTCGAAGTTGCCCTGCACCTGGAGGATCTTCGCGCCGTGCACGACCGCCTGGGCGAGCTTGCCCATCGCGATCTTGCCCTGCGGCACCAGCACCGCCGAGGTGAGCCCGGCGCGCGAGGCGTAGGCGGCCGCCGACGCCGAGGTGTTGCCGGTGGAGGCGCAGATGACGGCCTTGCTGCCCTCGGCGAGGGCGTGCGTGATGGCCACCGTCATCCCCCGGTCCTTGAACGAACCGGTCGGGTTGGCGCCCTCGACCTTGAGGTGGACCTCGCAGCCGGTCAGCTCCGAGAGGTGGTGGGCGGGCACCAGCGGGGTGTTGCCCTCCTGGAGGGTCACCACGCGCGCACCGTCGGGGACCGGGACGCGGTCCCGGTAGGCCTCGATGAGACCGGGCCACCCGGCACGCGCGCCCTGGATGTTCGAAGTCACGACGGTTCACCTTCCACGCGCATCACGCTGACCACCTCGCGCACCACCTCTAGCTGCGCGATCTTGTCCACTGTGGACTTCAAGGCCGCGTCCGCCGCGGTGTGGGTGACGACCACGAGGCTGGCCTCGTCCCCCCTGCCCTGCTGGCGGACCACGGAAATGCTCACATCGTGCTCGTTGAAGGTGGCCGCCACCTGCGAGAGCACACCCGGTTTGTCGGCCACGTCGAGGCTGATGTGGTAGCGGGTCGGGGTGCCGCCCATCGGGCGAACCGGCAGCTGGGCGTGCGCCGACTCGCGCGGCCCCTTGCCCGCCACGACCAGGTTGCGGGCCACGGCCACCAGGTCGCCGAGCACGGCGCTCGCGGTCGGGGCGCCGCCGGCGCCCTGCCCGTAGAACATGAGCTGCCCGGCGGCCTCGGCCTCCACGAACACCGCGTTGAAGGCGCCGCCGACGCCCGCCAGCGGGTGGCTGCGCGGGATCATCGCCGGGTGCACTCGTGCCGACACCGACTCGGTGCCGTCCTCGTCGACGACCCGCTCGCAGATCGCCAGCAGCTTCACGGTGCGGTCCAGCGACCTGGCCGCCGCGATGTCACCGGGGCTGACCGCGGAGATGCCCTCGCGGTGCACGTCGGTGGCGGTGACCCGGGTGTGGAACGCCAGCGAGGCCAGGATGGCGGCCTTGGCCGCGGCGTCGAAGCCGTCGACGTCGGCGGTCGGGTCGGCCTCGGCGTAGCCGAGCCTGCCCGCCTCGTCCAGCGTCTCGGAGTAGCCGGCGCCGGTGGAGTCCATCGCCGACAGGATGTAGTTGGTGGTGCCGTTGACGATGCCCATCACGCGGTTGATCCGGTCGCCGGCCAGCGACTCCCGCAGCGGGCGCAGCAGCGGGATCGCACCCGCCACCGCGGCCTCGAAGTAGATGTCGGCGCCGGAGGCGTCGGCCGCCGCGTACAGCTCGGAGCCGTACTCGGCCAGCAGCGCCTTGTTCGCCGTGACCACCGACTTGCCCGACCTCAGCGCGGTCAGCAGCAGCGACCGGGCGGGCTCGATCCCGCCGATCAGCTCGACCACGACGTCGACGTCGCCCTCCACCAGCGCCGTGGCGTCGGTGGTGATCAGGTGCTCGGGCACCCCGGGGTGCTTGTGCGGGCGGCGCACCGCCACCCCGGTGACCTGCACCGGCGCCCCGGTTCGCGCCGCGAACTCCTCCGGCTGGTCCTGAAGCAGACGCAGCACCTCGGTACCGACCGTGCCGCACCCCAACAGCGCGACTCTGATCGGTTCACGGTCCTCGATCACTCACACCTCCAGCCGGAGCAGGTCGTCCTCGGTCTCCCTGCGCAGCAGCAACCGCGCCTGGCCGTCCCGGACCGCGACGACGGCGGGCTTGGGCAGGCGGTTGTAGTTGCTGGCCATCACGTAGCAGTACGCGCCGGTCGCGGCCACCGCGACCAGGTCGCCCGGAGCAATGTCCTCCGGGAGCCAGCAGTCTCGCACCACTACGTCACCGGACTCACAGTGTTTGCCCACGATGCGGGACAGCACGGCCCGCGCCTCGGCCCGGCGGGACACCAGCCGGCAGTCGTAGACGGCGTCGTAGAGCGAGGTGCGGATGTTGTCGCTCATGCCGCCGTCGACGCTGACGTAGCGGCGCTGGAGGCCGCCGTCGAGCGCCACGTCCTTGATCGTTCCGACCTCGTAGACCGTCACGGTGCCCGGACCGGCGATCGCGCGACCGGGCTCGACGGCGATCCTGGGCGCCTCCAGCCCTGCGTTCTCGCACTCCTTGCGCACGATCTCGGTCAGCCGGGCGGCGAGCTCGGCCGGGGGCAGCGGGTCGTCCTCGGCGGTGTAGGCGATGCCGAGACCGCCACCGAGATCCACAGTGGACACAGTGGAGAGCGCTTCGGCGCCGTGCTCCTCCTGCAGCTTCGCCAGCAGCCGGATCACCCGGTGCGCGGCCAGCTCGAAGCCGTCGTCGTCGAAGATCTGCGAACCGATGTGGCTGTGCAGGCCGACCAGTCGCAGCGACTCGGCCTTGAGCACCCGGCCGACGGCCTCGGCCGCCTGCCCGGAGGTCAGCGAGAAACCGAACTTCTGGTCCTCGTGCGCGGTCGCGATGAACTCGTGGGTGTGCGCCTCGACGCCCACGGTCACCCGGATCATCACGTCCTGGCGGACCCCGCGCTCGCGGGCGATGTGCTCCAGCCGCGCGATCTCGTGGTAGGAGTCGAGGACCACCGCACCGACCCCGGCCTCGACCGCCGCGGTCAGCTCCGCGACCGACTTGTTGTTGCCGTGCAACGTGATCCGCTCCGGCGGGAACTCCGCGCGCAGCGCGACGTTCAGCTCGCCGCCGCTGCACACGTCCAGGCTCAGGCCCTCCTCGGCCACCCACCTGGCGACCTCGGTGCACAGGAAGGCCTTTGACGCGTAGTGGACCGACGCCGGGTCCCCGAAGGCTCCCGCGTAGTCCGCGCAGCGGGAGCGGAAGTCGTCCTCGTCGAGCACGAACAGCGGTGTCCCGTACTCCTCGGCGAGGTCGCGGACGTCGACACCGGCGAAGCCGGTGCTGCCGTCGGCCGCGCGGGCGGCGTTGCGCGGCCACACGTGCGGGTGCAGCCGGTCGAGGTCGTCGGTGGTGGCGGGCACCGGGCCCGCGGTGTTGCCGGGGGGCACGACATCCGCGTGCCGTGGCCCGGCCGGATGGGCGCGCATGGTACGGCTCCTTACATCTGTTCCGGTGCGCTGACCCCGAGCAGGCCGAGGCCGTTGGCGAGCACCTGCCGGGCCGCCTCGCACAACTGGAGCCGGGCGATCGTCAGCGGGGTGGCCTGGTCGTCACCCGGCTGCAGGACTCGGCAGGCGTCGTAGAACTTGTGGTACGCGCTGGCCAGGTCCTCCAGGTACCGGGCGATCCGGTGCGGCTCCCGCAGTTCGGCCGCCGACCGCACCACTCGCGGGTACTCGCCCAGGGTGCGGATCAGGTCGCCCTCGCGTTCGTGGGTGAGAAGCGAGAGGTCGGCGTCGGCCACCGGTCCCCGGTCGATGCCCAGGGAGGCGGCGTTGCGCTGCAGCGACGATAGCCGCGCATGCGCGTACTGCACGTAGAAGACGGGGTTCTCGTTGGAACGCTTGGTGATCAGGTCGAGGTCGATGTCCACTGCGGAGTCCACCGACGACCGGATCAGCGAGTAGCGCGCGGCGTCGACGCCGACGGCGTCGACGAGGTCCTCCAGCCTGACGACGGTGCCCGCGCGCTTGCTCATCCGCACCGGTTTGCCGTCCTTGACCAGGTTGACCATCTGGCCGATGAGGACCTCGACGGCGTCGGGGTCGTCGTCGAAGGCCGCGGCGGCGGCCTTCAGGCGGGGGATGTAGCCGTGGTGGTCGGCACCCAGCATGTAGATGCACAGGTCGAAGCCGCGGTTGCGCTTGTCGCGCAGGTAGGCCACGTCACCGGCGATGTAGGCGGTGGTGCCGTCGCTCTTGATCAGCACCCGGTCCTTGTCGTCGCCGAACTCGGTCGACTTCAGCCACCAGGCGCCGTCGGCGAAGTAGAGGTGGCCGGACTGCTTGAGCTGCTCCACGGACTTCTCGACCGCGCCGGAGGCGTGCAGCGAGTCCTCGTGGAAGTAGACGTCGAAGTCGACGCCGAAGTCGTGCAGGCTCCGCTTGATCTCGTCGAACATCAGGTCGACGCCGACCCGGCGAAACGTCTCGTGCCGCTCGGCCTCCGGCAGCTCCAGCGCACCAGGCTCGGCCTCGAGGACCTGGGAGGCGATCTCACCGATGTAGGCGCCGCCGTAGCCGTCCTCGGGTGCGTCCTCGCCGCGCGCGGCGGCGATCAGCGAGCGGACGAACCGGTCGATCTGCGCGCCTGCGTCGTTGAAGTAGTACTCGCGGGTCACCTCGGCGCCCTGCGCCGAGAGCGTGCGGCCCAGCGCGTCGCCGACGGCGGCCCAGCGGGTGCCGCCCAGGTGGATCGGGCCGGTCGGGTTGGCCGATACGAACTCCAGGTTGACCTTCAGGCCCTGGAACTTCGCACCGCGGCCGTAGGCGTCGGTGGCGCCGAGCACCTCGCGCACGATCTGGGCCTGCGCGTCGGCGGCCAGCCGCAGGTTCAGGAAGCCGGGGCCTGCGACCTCGACGGACTCGATGCCGTCCTGGCCGGTCAGCGCCCCGGCCAGCCAGCCGGCCAGGTCGCGGGGGGCCACGCCGGCCTTCTTGGCCACCTGCATCGCGATGTTGGTCGCGTAGTCGCCGTGCTCCGGGTTGCGGGGTCGCTCGACCGTCACCGCGGCCGGGATCACGGATGTGTCCAGGTCACGGCTGGAGAGCACATCGACGGCGGTGTTGCGGACCAGTTCAGCGAGCGCGGCGGGAGTCACCCCAGGAAGTCTAAGGAAGCGTCGTCGCTGTTCAGCCAACGGGTTGGAGGTGCGGGGACGGGGTTCGGGCCTGCGGTGGGCCGGAGGACCGCGCGAGTGCTGAGCGTCACATCCCGGTTACCGCTCGGTTGCGCTCGGGCATCCGGCCGTGGCACGGCCCGGAGTGCGGTCGGCCTGCGGCCCGGGGGAACGTGAGCTTGTGTCGCGAATAGGACGAAAGGGGGTCCGAACGCGACAAAATCTCTAAACTGGCGGGCGGCCGAGGCGGGCCTGCACGGCCTGGCACTGCTCCGCGAGACGAGGTTCCGGAAGAAGCTATGGCGAACGGGAAGAAGAACAAGGCGGTTCGCAGCGCACGCGGGTCGGTGGTGCAGCAGCGCTCGATCCCATGGGTGCTCATCGCCGGCGTGACAGTGGTGCTCATCATCGCCGGAGTGGTGTTCGGCTACGTCGGCATGCGAGCCGTGGACAAGCAGGCCCTGGCGGTGTTCACGCCCTCACAGCAGAACCCCGATCCATCCAAGGCGATCCCCGGGGTGCAGCTCGCCAACTACCCCGCCCAGCAGCACGTCACCCAGGCGCAGCGGGTGGCCTACGACCAGACCCCGCCGTTCGGCGGCCCCCACGACGGCATCTGGGCCGACTGCACCGGCGTGGTGTACCCGCAGCCGGTGCGCACCGAGAACATGGTCCACTCGCTGGAGCACGGAGCGGTCTGGATCGCCTACGACCCGGCGAAGGTCGACGCGGCAGGCGTCGAGGAGCTCAGCAAGCGGGTCGAGGGCAAGCCGTACACGATGATGTCGCCCTACCCCGGCATCGACAGCCCCATCTCGGTGCAGTCGTGGGGCCACCGGCTCAAGGTCGACAAGGCCGACGACCAGCGGATCGACCAGTTCATCACCGCCCTGCGGCAGAACGGCTTCGGCGTCTACCCCGAGATCGGCGGCTCCTGCCAGGCCTACCCCGGCGCGTTCGACACCCTCAACCCGCCGCCGTTCGACCCCACCCCGGCGCCGCCGGGCTCGGTCCCCATGGACGGCACCGGCTCGCAGCAGGCGCCCGGTGAGATGGGGGCCGGTCAGTGACCGGAGGAGCGACCGGCCCGGAGGACCGGCCCGCGTCAGCGGGCGGCTCCGACGAGCGTCCCGACGCAGGGGCGGAGAGCCGGCTCGGGGGTGGTGGCGCGCGGCGAGCGGGCTCGCCGCTGGCGGCGCGCGTCTTCATCGCGGTGGCGGGCACGGTGGCTCTGCTCCTGCTGGGCGCGGCGGGCGGCATGCTGCTCAAGGCCCCTTCGGACCAGCGGGTGGAGAACAACCCGTCGGCGGTCGACGTCGGCTTCGCCCAGGACATGTCGGTCCACCACCAGCAGGCCGTCACCATGGCCACCCTGGCCAGGGAGCGCGCCTCCGACACGGCGGTGCGCCAGCTCGCCTTCGACATCGAGACGAACCAGCGCGACCAGATCGGCCGCATGCAGGGCTGGCTCAGCCTGTGGGGTCAGCCCGCCCAGTCCACCGGCGCACCGATGCAGTGGATGGAGGAGAACGGCGGCCACGGAGGCGGACACGGCGGCAGCGGGCATGGGGGCAGTGGGCACGGCGCGCCTTCGACGTCGGGCGGCCTCATGCCCGGCATGGCGACCAGTGCGGAGCTGGCACGGCTGCAGGCCCTGCGCGGCCCGGAGTTCGACGTCGAGTTCCTCCGCCTCATGCTGCGCCACCACGAAGGCGGCGCGGCCATGGCCGAATACGGCGCCCAGCGCGCAGCCGTCCCCACCGTCCGGGGGCTGGCGCAGAACATGCTGGGCTCGCAGGGCAACGAGAGCATGCTCATGCGGGACATGCTGAGCGCACGCGGCGCCGCACCTCTGCCCCCTGGCTGACGGCGGGGTGGGGGCTCTGGGGCCTTGCGGGTCGCCTTCCATCGGGGTTTCTGGGGCGCTCGCCGCCCCAGGTCCCCGTCAGGTCTCCGGGACGAGAACCGGGCACCGCCCGTGTGGGAGGTGAGCCGGGGACTCCGCTCGTGGCGGTCGCTCACCAGGTGAGGGCTCGGCAGCGCTTCGCGCACTCGACGGGTTCGACCTGGAGGGTGGCGTGGTCGATGGAGTACCGCTCCGCCAGGAGCCGTTGGGCTGCGATGAGCACGCCGCCGTGGTCGGCGCCGTTGTCCGTCGTCAGGTGGGCCGAGGCGACCTCCATGCCGGAGGTGAGGGTCCAGACGTGCAGGTCGTGGACCTCGGTGACCGACGGGAGCTCGGCGAGCTCGGTGCGCATCTTCTGCACGTCGACGCCTTCCGGTGCCTGCTGGACGAGGATGCGCAGCGCCTGCCGGGCCAGCTTCCAGGTGCGAGGCAGGACGAACAGGCCCACGCCGACGGCGACGATGGGGTCGGCCAGGTACCAGCCGAAGGCGGTGGTCAGCGCACCGCCGACCAGCACGCCGATCGAGCCGAGCGTGTCGGCCAGGACTTCCAGGTAGGCGCCTCGGACGTTGAGGCTCTCGTTCGCGCCCTTTCGCAGCAGGGCGAAGACCACGAGGTTGGCGAGCAGGCCCGCCGCGGCCGTCAGCATCATCGGCACACCCGCGACCTCCGGCGGCTCCCGGAAGCGCCCGATGGCCTCGTAGAGGATGTAGGCGGCCACGCCGAACAGCAGCACGGCGTTGGCCAGAGCCGCGAGCACCTCCACCCGGTACAGCCCGAACGTCCGCCCGCCGCGCGCGGGGAGGCGGGCCGCGGTGATGGCCGCCAGGGCCATCCCGACCCCGAGGACGTCGGTGAGCATGTGCCCGGCGTCGGACAGCAGCGCCAGCGACGAGGTCATGAAGCCGACCACGGCTTCGAGCACGAAGAAGCCCAGCAGAACCGCGAACGACGCCCCGAGGCGCCGCACGTAGCGCCCGGACGCGCTCACCGCGTCGGCGGCACCGCCGTGCCCGTGGCCATGGCCCATCTCAAGCCCTCCTTAACGTCCCGCCACAGATATATAGTCACATGTGCATGAGTGCAACAGAAGGGAGGCTCACCTCACTCGATCATCACACCGGAGCACGTACCCCGCCGCCGTGACACAGGGGTTCCCCACGCGGCAGCACCCGAAAAACGCCAGGTGAGCGATCAGCGAACACCCGACCTGCCCCCTGCGCGTCCACGATCAGGCGATGCGCTAAGCTTTCGGACGTCAACAACGACAAGCCCTCGTAGCTCAGCGGATAGAGCACTGCCCTCCGGAGGCAGGTGTCGCAGGTTCGAGTCCTGCCGAGGGCGCCCACTAAGTTTCACTCCCCTGCCCCACGATCGTTCGTGGGCGCATTCGGGGAACGCATCAAGAGATCCGTCCGATTCGGGACGTCGTTCAGTGGGCGCCAGTCGTACCCGAGCTGGCGCATTCGTGAGTAGCGGCTTAGAGGATTTTTGACCGTAGTAGTCGCTACTGCGCGGCATTGGCAAAACGACGTCGGAAATTGCTTGCCGAGGGCGGTCAGCGGCGGATCACCTCGATGAGCAACTGGCCGACGACGAGGTAGCCGAGCTGACGATGCACCGGCCCCTTGCCGGTGCGGGTGGTGACCTGGGGAATGCGAGACTGAGCCCATGCTCCTGCAGCTCCTCGCGGCGGTCGGCGTGCTCGCCGTGCTGACGATCGTGCCCGGCCCGGACATGGCAGTGGTGACGAAGCGAGCCGTCGCGTCAAGCTGGCAGGACGGCCTGCGGACCGCCGGGGGCATCACCCTCGGGTTGCTCGTGTGGGGCGTGCTCACCGTGGCCGGGCTGGCCGCGGTGCTGGCCGCCTCCGCGACGGCCTACACGGTGGTCAAGCTGGCCGGGGCCGTCTACCTGGTCTTCCTCGGTGTCCAGGCGCTGCTCCACAGCCGGCGCGACCGCTCGGGGGCCCCGGCTCCGGCCGGTGCGCCCCCTGCGGGCAACCCGTGGCGGACCGGCCTGGTCAGCAACCTGTTCAACCCGAAGATCGCCGTCTTCTACACCGGTCTGCTGCCGACGCTCGCGCCGTCCGGGCTCTCCCCGCGCAGCGGGATGGCGCTGCTGGTGCTCATGCACGCGGCGCTGACCTTCGGCTGGCTCGGCGGGTACGTGATGCTGCTGGCCAGGGCCCGCGCGTTCTTCGAGCGGCCCGCCGTGCGCCGGGCCATGGACCGCGTCACCGGAGTCGTGCTGATCGGGTTCGGCGTCAAGGTCGCCACGTCCCAGCACTGACGAGCCCGAGCGGCAGCTTTGAATGGGGTCTCTTGTTCCGTGCCGCACGGCTCGGGGGACGATGGGTCCGTGGAGGACGAGGGAGAGCTTCGGACGAACGTCGGCGGCTGGGTGTGCGCGCACCTGGGCATCGGGGCCGACGACGCCCAGGCGAAGGTCGCACGTGATCGGCTCACCAACGCGCTGGCCGCCTATCGGGCGCGGCTGGTGCCCGAGGCACCGGCTCCGGAGTTCGAGGAGGTCGCTTCCTCCCGGGGCGGGGCCCCGGGAGGAAGCATCGGTCAGCGGGTGTAGCGGTCCGCGACGACCGAGGGGGTTTCCACGGGCGCGCCCGCTGCCATCGACGTGACGAGCCGGACGTACTGGGCGTGGGTCCACGCCAGCGGGGTGGCTGAACGGTTGGGAGTGCCGGGCCTCGGGTCGCCGTCGGCGGCGGGTGCCCGGTTGTCCCAGACCTGCTCCGGCAGCAGCAGCCCCTCGTTCGCCGTCGCCGCCATCGACCGCAGGCGTTCGGCCGCCATGCCGGGCTGACCCGCCATCAGCTCGTACTCGCCGCGTTCACCGGCGAACAGCGGCCAGAGCCTGCCGTAGGTGCGGCCGTGGCCGATGTTCCAGTCCGCGCCGTCCTCGCGCTCCCCGTAGCCGTCGTTGGTGAACCGGTGCCAGTGCTGCCCCGCGGGCGTCTGCTCCCCCAGCACCTCGTCGATGACGCGCAGCGAGTTCACCACCACCGGGTCGTCGGGCCGCTTGACGCCCAGCCGGACCAGTTCCAGGAAGCTCGGGTCGACCTGGGTGCGCTGGTCGACGTCCTCCGGGTAGTTGTCGCCCGGGTTGTAGGTCGTGCCCTGGTTCGGGTTTCCGTCCTTGGTCAGCCGCAGGTAGTAGGGCTGCGGCGAGTGCGGGCCGTTGCTGGTCGCGGTCCACCCGTCGACCTTGGCCGCCCATTCGTCGGCGACGGCCAGGTACCGCTGGGCGCTCTCGTGGTCGCCGGTGCGCTCCAGCAGGTCCGCGGCGCACACCAGACCCGCGATCGTCGAGGCGATCGTGCCCGGCGAGTAGCCGCTGTGGTTCTCCCACCGCTCCTGTTCGGTGTACGGGGCCGGGTGCCCCTCGTGCTCGAACTCGACGAGGAACTTCGCCGCCTTGCGGACGCCGTCCATCGTCGCCTCGTCGGTGCGCCCGAGCTGCCAGGCGAGCACGACCGGGAACGCCGTCTGGTCGAGCTGGACCTTGGTCCAGAACGGCTCTCCGGTGGTCTCGGTGTTCTGCGGCAGGTGCCCGTCGGGCTGCTGCACCGACCACAGGTAGTCCAGCGCCCGCTCGGCCGCCGCCCGGTCGCCCGCCGACAGCAGCGCGGTCGCGTGCTGGTAGAGGTCGCGCGGCCAAACCAGGTGGTAGGGCCCGGACTCCGGGGCCATCTCCGGGTCGTCGCGGAACGCCCACGGCATGCTCGGCGACGCGATGAACGCGCCGGGGTTCTGCTTGTCCTCGCTGGCGGCGAGCATCGCCGTGGAGCTCCAGTACACGGCCTTCTGGTGCTCGTCGGTCAGCGCATCCGGGGGCGTGAGCGAGTCGGCATAGCGGTGCCAGCCCTCGCCGTAGGCGCGGGCGGCGGCCTCGAACCCGGTCTGCTCCGTCTCCTCCGCCGTCGCGACGGCCTCGCGGGCGTGCTTGCCGTAGCCGAGGGTGAGCACCGCGTGGGAGGTGCCCACGCCGTCGACCGGCAGCCGCCCGACCTGGCCGACGTGCCCCGGGCCGGCTTCGGGGTGGTGCGCGGTGAGCCGCTTGTGGCGCGACAGGTCGGTCCAGCCGTCGCTGGCGCCGAGGTAGCCGGAGGAGGTCTCGGTGAAGGCCGGGGCCGCGCGCAGCGCGCTGGCCGCCGAGCGGTCGGACGCGACCAGCGTCGCGCCCTCGGTCCGGCCGCGGTCGTCGGAGCCGTCCTTGTTCAGGGTCGGCTCGTGCAGGACGTAGGTCTGCAAGGGCTTGCCGTCCAGCGACCGCACCTGGAGATCCACCACGACCGACGGGCGCGCCGGGTCGGTGACGTAGGTGGCGGTGGCCTCCCAGCCCTGCCCGGTCGAGACCTGGCGGTACGACGGGGTCTTCGGGTCGGCCGGCTCGGTGCGCGTGGGGACGTCCGACAGGCGCTGGACGAACCCGGCCCCGTCGATCACCACGACCTGGAGCTGACGGGACGCGGGCGTCGACAGGTTCGGGTAGTAGAGATCCGCCGCACCGCCGCGGCCGAGGGTGAACCACACCGGGCTCTGCGCGCTGCGCGAGGTCCCGAAGCCGAGCTTGTCGGCGCCGGCGTAGCCGGGGTCGGTGCCGGGCGCGCCTGGTGCGTCACCCGCCCGCGCGGCCGACGTGGGCAGCGCGGTGCCCGCGACCGCCGCCACCACGCAGATCCCAAGCAGCGGTGTTCGCCATCGTCTGGACAAGACGACCTCCGATCGAATCCACAGTGGACCGCAATCCACGATGCAAGAAGTTGCGATCTCCCAGCGACTGGGATTGCGTTGTCCCGAATCGCGGAGCAGTGAACCAGGACCCCATGGCGGATACAAGGCTTTGCATGATTGAAAAGTTTTTGCAAGCCGGGGCCAGGCCAGGCCGCTAAATGTGAACAACGCTCGGAAGTGCCGCCTGATCACGATTGGTTTGCCCCGGGGCCGGGCAGGGGTAGGCGTGGCCTGAGCGAGCGGAGGGGGTTTCTCATGGCTCATCTGACGGCGGAACCGGTGGAGATGCGGGTGCCCACCGGCACGCTCAACGGCGACCTCGTGGTGCCGCCCGCGGCCGAGGCGGTCGTGCTCTTCGCGCACGGCTCCGGCAGCTCCCGCCACAGCCCGCGCAACCGCGCGGTCGCCGAGGCGCTGCAGAACACCGGCTACGCGACCATGCTGCTCGATCTGCTCACCGCGGAGGAGGCCGACACCGACGACCGCACGCAGGCCCTGCGCTTCGACATCGACCTGCTGACCGACCGCGTGGTCACCGCCGTCGACTGGCTGGAGCAGTGGCAGGCGACCAGGGGCATGCCCGTCGGGCTGTTCGGCGCCAGCACCGGTGCCGCGGCCGCGCTCAAGGGTGCGAGCAGACGGCCGGGTCGGGTCGCGGCGGTCGTGTCGCGGGGCGGGCGGCCCGACCTCAGCGGCGAGGCCCTCTCCTCGGTACAGGCCCCGACGCTGCTGATCGTCGGCGGCGACGACCGCGAGGTGCTGGAGCTCAACCGGCACGCGGCCAAGCTGCTGACCTCGCTGCCGCTCACCGACGTGCAGATCGAGATCGTGCAGCACGCGGGCCACCTGTTCGAGGAGCCGGGCGCGCTCGAGAAGGTCACCGACCTCGCCGCCGGGTGGTTCCGCCGCTACCTCGGGGTCCCGCGCCCCGAGGGGCCGACCGGCACCCACGTCAAACCCCCCGAGCCGGTGCGCAGAGGCGTGAACCGCTGACGCGGCCGCGCCGACGCCGTGGCGGCGCCGGCGCGGCGGATCGAGCGCGGGACCGGGCTCGGACGCCGTTCTTTTGATCCCTGAAGGGGCGTCCGCCACCAGCACCGCGACGCAAGGTCAGCTCAAAGGCAGGGCTCGACGCGCGTAGTGCACCGTCTTGGCCGTGAGCAGGAACAGATCGGCGCGCTTGTCGACGCCCTCCGGATCGGCCGGGTCGAGCAGCCGGTCCAGCGCCTTCAGGTCGTCGGGGTCCAGGACCTCGGCGAGCGCGTGGCGCTGGCGCTCGAGCAGCCGCCGCACCAGCCGCCGGGGCGCGTCGGCCAGCGGCGCCGGGTGGTCGACCAGGAACGTCCTGCTGCGGGCGTCGGTGAGCCCGGCGTCGCGCAGCATGCGGGGCCAGTCCTCGACCACCGGCACCGATCCGGGCAGCTCGGCGCGCATGGTGCTGTACCGGTCCTCCAACGCCGCGTCCAGGCGGGCCTGGAGTCCCGGCTTCCCGAAGCCGAAGTCGCGGGGCAGGTAGCGGGGCGGCAGTCCGCCCTCGACGATGGCGAGCACACCGCCGGGAGCCACCAGCCGGGCGATGCGGTCGAGCGCTCCCTGCTGGTCACCGACGTGGTGCACGGCCTGCGCCGACCAAACCAGGTCCGCGGCGGGAAGGTCGTCCAAGCCCTCCGGGAACTCGGCCACCCGGGTGCGCAACCGGACGCCCAGTTGCTCGGCCCGGGCCTCTGCTCGGGCCAGCAGTTCGGGCGTGCCGTCCACCGCGGTCACCTCGGCCTGCGGGAACAGACCGGCCAGCCGGCAGGCGGCCACCCCGGGCCCGCTGCCGATGTCGAGCACGCGCCGCGGGGTCAGGTGCTCCAGCTCCGCGAACGCCTGCCGCACGTAGGGGCTGTGCACCTCGCCCTCGTCGACCATCATGTCGGCCATCGCGGCCCAGTCGATGTCGTTCATGCCGCCCTCTCCTCCATCAGCTCTTCCTCCATCAGGTCGGCGTTCAGCGCGATCGCCGCCTTCGCCCCGGCGCCGGCCGCGACCACGACCTGCGCCCGGGGATCCACCACGTTCCCGACCGCCCACACGCCGGGCACGCTTGTCAGCCCGTTCCCGTCGACGGGCACCAAGCCGTTGCCGTCGCGCTCGCACCCGATGCCGGTGAGCAGCGCGTCGTTGGGGACCGGTGGGGCCGGGACGAACAGCGCGGACCGCGCGACCACGGTCCCGTCGGCCAGCCGGACGCCCCGGAGCCCGTCGTCCTCGACGACCAGACCGGCGATCGCCGCCCGGACGATCCGGACGCCGCGCGCGGTCAGCCTGGCGCGGTCGCGGTCGTCGACCTCCTCGGCGAAGAGCACGACGTCGTCGGACAACTGCCGCAGCAACAGCGCCTGGTGCACCGACCCCCGCAGCCCGCCCAGGACCCCGAGCGGCTGGTCGCGGACCTCGTAGCCGTGGCAGAACGGGCAGTGCAGCACGTCCCGCCCCCAGCGCTCGCGCAGACCGGGCACTCCGGGCAGCTCGTCGCGAAGTCCGGTCGCGACGACGACGCGCCGCGCCGAGACGACGCGGTCGGCCAGTTCGACCGCGAACACGCCGCCCTGCCGGCGAATCGTGCGCACCACGCCGTCGGCGAACCGGCCGCCGTGGCGTTCGACCTCCGCTCGCCCGGCCGCGAGCAGTTCCGCGGGCGGCGTGCCGTCGCGGGAGACGAACCCGTGCACCTGCCCCGCCGGTGCGTTGCGCGGCTCGCCCGAGTCGACCACCAGCACCCGGCGGCGAACCCTGCACAGGGTGAGCGCGGCGTTCAGACCGCCCGCGCCACCCCCGATGACCACCACATCCTCCATGGTTGGCACCTCCTGGCACCGACCATGCGCCCGGCGCGGGCGGCTTGACAAACCTTGTTGCCATTTCCGCAAATGGAGGGATGGAAGAAGTGCTCGCCGCCGTTGGACCGAGGCTCCGCCACATCCGCCAGCAACGCGGGTGCACCCTGGCGGCGCTGTCGAAGACCACCGGGATCGCGGTCAGCACGCTGTCGCGGCTGGAGTCCGGGCAGCGCAGACCGAGCCTGGAGCTGCTGCTGCCGATCGCGCAGGCCCACCAGGTGCCGCTGGACGAGCTGGTCGGCGCACCGCCGGTCGGCGACCCCCGGGTGCGGCTGAAGCCGATCAAGCGCGGGGACATGACGGTGGTCCCGCTGACCCAGCAGCCCGGCGGCCTGCAGGCGTTCAAGATGATCATGGGAGCAGGCCGCAGCGAACCCGACCCTCGCACGCACGAGGGCTACGAATGGCTCTACGTGCTCAGCGGGAAGCTGCGGCTCGTGCTCGCCGAGCACGACGTCGTGCTCAAGGTCGGGGAGGTCGCGGAGTTCGACACCCGCCTGCCGCACTGGTTCGGCAGCACCGGTGAAGCCCCGGTGGAGATCCTGAGCCTGTTCGGCCCGCAGGGCGAACGCATGCACGTCCGCGCGAAGCCGAAGAACCGGTCAGGGTAGAGCTCCACCGGGGCCGTTCCGTCACACCTACTGGAACACCACAGCCCGGTAGCAGGCGGGGGCGGCGTGCTCGGGAACGACCGCCTCGAGCGTGGCCACACAGGAGCGGAAGTCGAGCTCGCCCTGCTTGCAGCCCTTCTCGACCTCCGCGGTCTGCTCCGGCGTCAGGTTCTTCGCGACACCGGTCACGTACTCCGCGCAGTCCTGCGCGTCGGCGCCGGCAGGCGACGCGCCCGCCACCTGGAACGCCAGCGCTGCCAGGAAAACCGCCGCTGCCGATGCCGCACGAGCGAAACGAGACACCTCGATACCCTTCCGTCGGACCAACGCCCGCCGGTCGGCGGACGTCGACCAGTCAACAGAGGGTGGCCGGTCCCCGCCGCCGCGAACCGCGGCTTTCCCCGTGCGGGGCGGAAAGCTCCACGCATCGGGGTGAAAGCCGGACCTCTCCGCCGGCGCGGGCGGAGAGGTCCGCCGTCAGGCCGGCTTGGGCGAGTCGACGCCCGGGTGCGGCGTCTGCCACCTGCCCCGGGTGAAGTCGGGGAAGTCGACCGGTGCGCTGTTGCGGCGCACCGACTCCACGCTGAGCGCGAAGGGCGCGCTCCAGGTCGCCGAGTCGTAGACGTCGATGTCCGGCGGCAGGCCCAGCCGCATGGTCTGGGCGAGCCGGTAGAGCATGATGTAGTCCATCCCGCCGTGACCGCCGGGCCCCGGGCCGACCTCCTTCCAGAGCCAGTGGTCGTAGTCGGCGAACTCGGCGAAATCGCCCCATTCGTCGTTGGAGTGCTTGGGCTCCAGATAGATCCGCGCGGGGTAGTCCTCGAACACGCCGTTGGTGCCCTGGAGCTGGTTGAGCCTGCTGTAGGGGCGCGGGTTGGACACGTCGTGCACGAGCTGCACGACGCGGCCCGCCTCGGTCTGGATCAGGCTGATCGTGGCGTCGCCCTTGGCGTAGCGCTCGTTCCACGTCGGGTCGCCGGGCGGCATGTGCTGCTCGCGGTACTGGGCGAGCCCTGCCGCGGGCGTGCTCATCGAGGTGATGCGCACCAGGCGGTCGCCGCGGTTGATGTCCATGTACGCCGCCACCGGGCCCAGCCCGTGCGTCGGGTACAGGTCGCCGTCGAGCCCGGTGTGCCAGGCGCGCCGCCACTGGCCCGCGTAGTAGGTCTTGGAGAACAGCAGCTCGCGCAGGTCGTGCAGGTAGGCGCCGGCGCCGAAGAGGACCTGGCCGAAGAGCCCTTCGTGCACCATGCGCAGCACGCGCATCTCGCTCTGGCCGTAGCTGCAGTTCTCGAGCTGGATGCAGTGCCTGCGGGTCTTCTCCGAGGTGTCGACCAGCTCCCACAGCTCGTCGACGGTGGTGCCTGCCGGGCACTCGACGCCGACGTGCTTGCCGTTTCGCATCGCGCTCAGCGCCATCGGGGTGTGCCATTCCCAGGGGGTCGCGACGTAGGCGAAGTCGACGTCGTCGCGCCTGAGCAGGTTCTCGAAGTCGTCCTCGCCCGCGGAGTACTTCGCCGGTTCCGGACGTCCCGCGTCGGTGACGGCCTTGGCGGCCCGGTTCACCGCGTCGGCGTCGACGTCGCAGACCGCGGTGATCGCGACGCCGGGCACCGCGAGGAACAGCGGCAGCATCGACGAGCCCCGGTTGCCGACGCCGATGATCCCGACGCGGACGGTCTCGTGCGCCTCGAACGCAACGCCCATCATGGACTCGCCCTTGGCGGGGCGGACGGGCTGAGCGGCGCCGTATCCGGTGCTCAACCCGGCCACTCCCAGGCCGGCACCGGCCGCCGCGCTGGTCCGCAGCAGGGTCCGCCGCGAGAAGGGGTTGCTGCGCGATTCGTCGCCTGCCATGAACCCTCCTGGTCATTCTTGTTCATAAACAGTGAATTTCGAACAGGATTGCACTTCGCGGTTCGTGCACGGTACCGCTCGCGCGACCGGTTGCGGCTGGGCCGTTCGGTGCAATCCGGCCGCCATGGCCCCAACGGCGACCGCAAGCGCGGATGACACGCTGTAGTACTTTGCGAACCCGGCTGCTCGCCTACGCCGCTTGCCCGAAAGGAACCGCGTGAACCGGCACGAACGTCTCAGCAAGCTGCTCGACATCGTCGGCCAGCGCGAGCGCATCGACGTCGAGGACATGGCCGCGGAGCTGGACGTCTCGGCCGCCACCATCCGCCGCGACCTCGACCACCTCGCCGAGCAGCAGCTGCTGGCCAGGACCCGCGGCGGGGCGGTGGCCACCAGCGTCGCCTACGACCTCCCGCTGCGGCACAAGGCCGCGCGCCACGCACCGGAGAAGCAGCGCATCAGCAACGCCGCGGCGCGGATGGTGCAGCCGGGCATGGTGATCGGCCTCAACGGCGGCACGACGACGACCGAGGTGGCGCGCTGCCTGGCCACCCGCGCGGACCTGGGCGAACAGGGCGACCCGGGGCTGACCGTGGTGACCAACGCGCTCAACATCGCCAACGAGCTGGTGGTCCGCCCGCACATCAAGATCGTGGTCACCGGCGGTGTCGCGCGCCAGCAGTCCTTCGAGCTGACCGGGCCGCTGGCTACCCGCATCCTGGAGGAGATCACGATCGACCTGCTGTTCCTGGGTGTCGACGCGATCGACCCGGCGATGGGTGCCTACGCCCACCACGAGGGCGAGGCCAGCATCAACCGGCTGATGGCCTCGCGCGCCGCGCGGGTGGTGGTGGTCGCCGACAGCTCCAAGCTTGGCAGGCGCGCCTTCGCGCAGATCTGCGCGAGCGGTTCCGTCGACGCGCTGATCACCAACGACGACGCCCCGAAGGACGTGTTGCGGGCGTTCGAGGCCGAGGGAACGACCGTCCAGGCGGTCTGACGCCGCGGCTCCTCCAGGGACCTCCCAATGCAGGGAGGTCCCTTTTTCGTGCCCGCCACGCTGCGCGCACAGTTGCTCGAATGGAGCCTTGACCGATCACTTTCACGCACATACCGTCACGGCTGTTTTCACCCCCCACTCCCTCCCAAGGAGCGTCAGATGACGCAGTCGTTCGCGCGGACCGAGATCTCCAGCCAGCCCGGGCTCTGGCGCCAGGCCGCCGGACTCGCGGGCTCGCTGCAGGACCTCCTGCCCGCCGACGGCGCGCGACTGGCCGTGGTCGGGTGCGGCACCTCGTGGTTCATGGGGCAGTCCTACGCGGCGCTGCGGGAGAACGGCGGTCGTGGGCGCACCGACGCGTTCACCCCGTCGGAGATGCCGCTCTCCCGCTCCTACGACCACGTTCTCGCGATCACCCGCTCGGGCACCACGACCGAAGTGCTCAGGCTCCTTGACGATCTCCGCGGCAGAATTCCGACCACCGTCATCACCGCCACTCCGGACCCGGTCGCCGGACGGGCGGACACCGTCGTCGACCTGTCCAGCGCCGATGAACGATCGGTCGTGCAGACCCGCTTCGCGACGACGGCGCTCGCCCTGCTGCGCGCCCACCTCGGCGAGAACCTCGGCAAGGCCGTCGCGGACGCCGAAGCGGTGCTCGCCGAACCGCTGCCGCGGCACCTGCTGGAGGCGGAGCAGTTCACCTTCCTCGGCACCGGCTGGACGGTCGGCCTCGCGCACGAGGCGGCGCTGAAGTTCCGCGAGGCCGCGCGGTTCTGGACGGAGTCCTACCCGGCGCTGGAGTACCGGCACGGCCCGATCAGCATCGCCGAACCCGGCCGAGTCACCTGGATGTTCGGCACCGCACCGCACGGTCTGGCCGACGACGTCGCGGCGACCGGCGGCATCTTCGCCGAGCACGCGGTGGACCCGATGGCCGACCTGGTCCGCGCGCAGCGCGTCGCGGTCGAGCTGGCCGAGCGGCGGGGGCTCGACCCCGATCACCCGCGTTCCCTGACGCGCTCCGTGCTGCTCGAAGAGCACGCCTGAGGGCGGGGGTGCGGAGGTGATCCTGACCGTGACGCCCAACCCCGCCTGGGACGTGACCTACCACGTGGGTTCCGTCCTCCCCGGCGGCACGCACCGCGTGCGCGCGGTCGCGGAGCGGGCGGGCGGCAAGGGCGTCAACGTCGCGCGGATCCTGCACCGCCTGGGCCACGACGTGCTGGTTTCCGCCCCGGTCGGCGGTGTCCACGGCGAGCTCATCCGCGACGACCTGAGCGCGTCCGGCCTCGGGCATGCGATCACCCCGATCCGCGGGGAGTCCCGGCGGACCGTCACCGCCGTCGCGACCGACGACGGCGAGGCGACCCTGTTCAACGAACCGGGACCGGAAATCAGCACCGGCGAGTGGGCGACGTTCGCCGCGGACGTCGTCGACCACGGCAGAAGGGCCTCCGCCGTGGTCTTCTCCGGCAGCCTGCCGCCCAACATCGACCCACAGTCCTACACAGCCCTGCTCGAACGGGTCCATGCACCGTCCATCGTGGACACCTCCGGGCCTGCCCTGGAAGCGGCGTTGGCGGCCCGCCCGGACATCGTGAAACCCAACGCCGGAGAACTGGCCGAGCTGACCGGATTCCGCGACCCGCTGGCGGGCGCGGTGGCCCTGGTCGAGCGCGGGGCCCGCGCGGTGGTCGCGTCACTCGGACCCGACGGCCTCCTGGCCGTCACCGGCAAGACCGCCTACCGGGCCGTGCCGGGCGAACGCATGCGTGGAAACCCCACCGGCGCGGGGGACTCCGTCGTCGCCGCACTCGCCGCGGGACTGGCCCTGCACGAGCCGTGGCCGCACCGGCTGCGGGAAGCCGTCGCACTCTCCGCCGCGACCGTGGCAGCTCCGGTCGCAGGGGAATTCGACCCGGACAGCTACAAGCGCCAGCTCGCGGCCGTCCACCTGGAGGAGATCCATGCCCCTCGCAGCCACGGGTGACATCGTCGCGCCCGCCTACGCCGAAGGCGGCTGCGCGCCCGCGTTCAACGTGATCCAGACCGAGCACATCACCGCCGTCGTCGATGCCGCGCAGGCCCGTCGAAGGCCGGTGATCCTCCAGCTCAGCCACAACGCGGTGCGCTACCACGGGGCGTTGGCGCCGGTCGGCTCGGCGATGCTGGCCGCGGCACGCCTGGCCGACGTGCCGGTGGCGGTGCACCTCGACCACGCCGAGTCGCCGGAGCTCGTGCGCGAGGCGGTCGATCTCGGCTTCTCCTCGGTGATGTACGACGCGTCCACGATGGACTACGCCGACAACGTCGCGGCCACCGCCGACGTCGTGAAGCGCTGTCACGAAGCGGGCGTCTGGGTGGAGGCCGAGCTGGGCGAGGTCGGCGGCAAGGACGGGGTGCACGCCCCCGGGGCGCGGACCGACCCGGAGGAGGCCGCGCGGTTCGTCGCCGCCACCGGCATCGACGCGCTGGCCGTCGCCGTCGGCAGCTCGCACGCGATGCTCACCCGGACCGCCGAGCTGGACCTCGAGCTGATCGGACGGCTGCGGTCGGCGGTGGACGTGCCGCTGGTCCTGCACGGGTCGTCCGGCGTGCCCGACGACGGCCTGGCGGCGGCGGTCCGGGCCGGACTCACCAAGGTCAACATCGCAACGCAGCTCAACAGGACCTTCACCGCCGAGGTGCGCCGCCACCTCGGCGACCAGCCCGCCCTCGTCGATCCCCGCAAGTACCTCGGTGCCGCCCGCTCGGCGGTCGCCGAGGAGACCGCGCGCCTGCTCGACGTCCTCGACGGACGCAGGAACCCCACCTGACCGCAAACCGAAGGAGGGTGTCATGGCTGGGACAGCTCCCGCACTGGGCACCACATCCCCGATGGGCCGCAAGATCGCGATCGCGGCCGCGACCATCGGCATCATCTACGGCTACGACATCGGCAACGTCTCAGGCGCGCTGCTGTTCATCACCGAGGAGATGCGGCTGTCCCCCGCCATGCAGGGCAGCGTCACCACGGTGCTGGTGGCGGGCAACATCGTCGGCGCGCTGATCGCGGGCAAGCTGGCCACCGCCATCGGACGCAAGCCCACGATGCTCCTCGTCGTCGCCGGCTACGCGGTGTTCGCCGCGTGGTCGGGCCTGACCTCGGACATCCTGTGGCTGGACGTGTCCCGGTTCTTCCTCGGCATCAGCATCGGGCTGTCGCTGGTCGTGGCGCCCGTCTTCCTGGCGGAGTCGGCGCCTGCCGCGATCCGCGGCAGCCTCGTCGTCGGCTACCAGGTGGCGACCGTGACCGGAATCCTGCTGGCCTACCTGGTGGACTGGAGCCTGGCCGGGTCGGGCAACTGGCGGCTGATGCTGGCGCTGTCGGCGGTCCCGTCGGTGCTGGTGGTCTTCCTGCTCGTGCGCCTGCCCGACACCGCCCGCTGGTACGTGCTCAAGGGGCGCCACGAGGAGGCCCGCGCGACGCTGCGGCTGGTCGACCCCGGTGCCGACGCCGACCGCGAGATCGCCGAGATCGAGGCCGAGATCAGCACCCAGACCGGCGGACGGCTCAGGGAGATGTTCCGCGCCCCGTACTCGAGCGCCACGATGTTCGTGCTCACCCTCGGGTTCCTGGTGCAGATCACCGGCATCAACGCGATCACCTACTACAGCCCGACGATCTTCAAGCAGATGGGTTTCGAGGGCAACGCCACCATCATCGGCCTCCCCGCGATCGTGCAGGCGGCGGCGCTGGTGGCCACGATCGGCTCCCTGTTCATCGTGGACCGCTTCGGACGCAGGCCCATCCTCCTCGGCGGCATCGCGTCGATGATGCTCTCCAGCCTCGTGATGATCCTGGTGTTCGCCACCGGCTCACTCGGCTCGGGCGGATCGCTCTGGGGATTCCTGGCCATCCTGGTCTTCACGGCGGGCTTCAACTTCGGCTTCGGCTCCCTGGTGTGGGTCTACGCGTCGGAGAGCTTCCCCGCGCGACTGCGCACCCTCGGGGCCTCGCTGATGCTGACCACCGACCTCATCGCGAACCTGATCGTCGCCCAGTTCTTCCTCCCCCTCATGGACGGCCTCGGCGGCGCCACCACCTTCGTCATCTTCCTGGTGCTGGCCGCCATCTCGTTCGCCTTCGTGCTCCGCTTCGCTCCGGAGACCAAGGGCCGCACCCTGGAAAGCATCCGCACCTACTGGGAGAACGGCGCCCGGTGGCCAGAACCCACCCAACCCGATCGGACTTCCTGAACTTGCGCACCCCGCTCCCGAAGTGAGCCGCAAGGCCAGCGTGAGCGGCCCCCACCCACCACCCCACCCGTGAAGGTGATCCCCACGCGCCGCCGCGCTATTGGAAATGAATGTCATTGTATGGTTGGTGCCTGCATCCCGCCCCTCCTCGACTCCGGAAGGACCTCATGCAGCACCACCTGGAACACCGCCTCGGTGACTACGTCCTGCGCGCCGCACGTCCCGAGGACGTGACCGGCGCGCGCAAGGTCATGCTCGACACCTTCTACCTGGAGTTCGGACACGGCTACCACTCCGAGTGGCACGCCGACGTGGTCGACATCGAGGGCGCTTACCTCGGCCACCCGCGGCACGCGCTGTTCGTCGCGGTCCTCGACGGACAGGTCACCGCCACCACCGCGATCCGCTCCCACGGACCGAAGTGCCCGCCGCATCCCCGGTGGCTCGCCGACCGCTACCCGGCGGGCGAGACCGCCCAGCTGTTCCGCGTCTACGTCGACCGGGCGCACCGGCGGCACGGGCTCGCGCGGGCGCTGGTGGCGATGGCCTGCGACTTCGTCGCCGACACCGCCGGCTACTCAGCGATCTACCTGCACACCAACCCCGCCGTGGAGGGCGCCGAGCCGTTCTGGCGCAGCGTCGCCAAGGAGGTCTACGACGGGCGCGAGGATCCGCGGTACAGCCCCAGCGTCCACTTCGAAATCCCGCTGCCCCGCTGACCTTCCGGTCCCAGCCCGCCGGTACACGGTCGACCGCCGGGTCCGCCGCTCCACGGGCCGCACGGCGCGTCCACCCAAGCCGCCCGACCCGCGGCTCGCCCGCCGCTTCTACCCTCGCGTCCGCCCCGCGGCCGCAGCGTCTTCGCCCGCACCCGCCGTTGCCGCCACCAGGGCGCGCGTCGCGGCGTGCTCCGGTGAGGTGAGCACCGCCGCCGTCGCGCCCTGCTCGACGATCCGCCCCTGGTCGATCACCGCCACGCGGCCTGCCAGGTTCGCGACCACACCGAAGTCGTGCGTGATCAGCAGCAGGGCGCAGCCCGCGCCCTGCTGCAGTTCGGCCAGCAGCTCCACGATCCCGGCCTGGGTCGCGGTGTCCAGGCCCGAAGTGATCTCGTCGCAGATCAGCAGGGCCGGACCGCTCAGCAGGGCCCGCACCAGCGCCGCGCGCTGCAACTCGCCTCCGGACAGCGCCGCGGGCCTGCGCCGGACAGTGCTTTCCGCAAGGCCGACGCGCGCGAGCATCTCCAGGGCTTCCGCCTGCGCGTTCCCCCGCTCCACTCCTCGAAGCAGCTCCGCCGTGCGGGCCACCTGGTCGAGCACCGGCACGAACTCGTTGAACGACGCACGCGCGTCCTGGAAGACGTACTGGATGCGTGCGAGTTGTTCGCGCGTGCGCTTGCGCAGTCGTGACGGCAGGTCCACGCCGTCGAGCCGGATGTACCCCGACCGCCTCTGATGCAGGCCGGCGATGCAACGCGCGAGCGTCGTCTTCCCGCTGCCGGAACGGCCGACGAGTGCGACGCGCTCGCCCTGCCCGATCTCCAGCGAGACGTTCTCCAACGTGGTCGTGCGCCGATGCCCGGCGTCGAGCCCGCGGACTTCGACCAGGGCCCGGCTCGCCTCTCCTGCGCCGTCGTCGTGCGCGCTGGGCTCCGTGCTGAGCTGGGATTCGACGAGTCGTTGCGTGTACTCGTGTTCCGGTGCCCCCAGGACCTGGCCCGTGCGCCCGGACTCGACGATGCGGCCGTCGCGCATCACCAGCACCTGGTCGGCCAGCGAGCGGACGACGTCCAGGTCGTGGGTGAGCAGCAGCACCGCGATGCCTTGAGCGGTCAGGATTCGCAGTTCCTCGACGACCTGCGCGCGGGCGAGGGCGTCCTGCCCGGTGGTCGGCTCGTCCGCGACGACCACCCGGGGCCGGCAGACGAGAGCCTGCGCCAGCACCACGCGTTGCTGCTGGCCCCCGGAAAGCTGGTGCGGGTAGCGGCGGAGGAACTGCTGTTCCGTGGGCAACTGCGCACGCCGCAACGCGTCGAGCACCCGCTCGCGCGCCGAGCGGCGACGCTCGGACCTCGTCCCGGCGCCGAGGTGGCGCAGCGCCATCTCCTCCAGCACCGGACCGATGCGGCGCACCGGGTTCAACGCCGACGACGGCTGCTGCGGGATGTACCCGACGACCGGCCGCCGTCCCGGACCGCCGCTGCGACCACCGGAAACCCCGTTGTCCCCGCTACGACGGCCGGAAACCTCACCGTCTCCGCTGCGACCGCCGTCATCGCCGATGCCGCCGCCAGGACCGCCGTTTCCACCGCCGTCCCCGCCAGGACCGCCGTCGTCGCCCGCCACCGACACGACGCCGCCGACGGCCGCGCCGGGCGGGTGTTCGCCGAGGAGCGCGAGGCCGGTCGTCGTCTTGCCGCTTCCCGACTCGCCGACCAGCGCCGCGACCTCGCCCGCCCGCAGGGTGAAGGACACGCCGTCGACGAGACGCTCGTCGCCCAGCGACACCGTCAGGTCGTCGACCTCGACCACCACGGCCCGCGCCCCGGCGGCCGCAGTCGGTCCGCCCCGTCCGGCGCTTGCTCCGCCGCTTCCACCGCGTACGCCGCGATCACCGCCGCCGCGTCCGCCGCCACCGCCGGATACCGGCCCCTGCGTCACCCGCGCACCTCCGTACGGCCGCGCCACCACTGGTCGAAAACGAGATTCACGCCCACCGAGAGCGCGATGATCAGCATCGCCGGGAGGGCGACCGCCCACGGCTGGATGAACAGCCCCGTCCGGTTGCGGTCGACCATCGCCGCCCAGTCGCTGGCCTGCGGCGACACCCCGACGCCCAGGAAGCTCGCCGACGCGACGAGGTAGATCGCGCCGGTGAACCGGGTGCCGAAGTCCGCGGCGAGGGTCCGCGCCATGGCCCTGGCGACGTAGCCGATGGCGATGCGCGCCCAGCTCTCCCCCTGCAACCGCATGGCCTCCACCGACGGCCTCGCCGACAGCGAGAGAGCGGAGGCGCGGGCGATGCGGATGACGTCGGGGAGGTTGATCAGCACCACGATGCCGATCAGCACCCACAGCACGTTGGGTGCGATCGACGCGAGCAACAGCAGCATCAACATCGAGGGGATCGCGAGCACCACGTCCAGCGGCCGCATGACGACCTCGTCGAGCAGCCGGTTCCTGGTCATCCCGGCCAGCAGGCCGATCGGCACCGCCAGCGCGTACGTCGCGGCGGTCGCGACCGCCGCCACGAGCACGACCGACCGGCCGCCGAGCAGCACCTCGTTCCAGACGTCGCGGCCGACGAAGTCCGTCCCGAACAGGTGCCCGCCGCCGAGGGTGAAGGCGACGTCCTTGGACACGTCGCCGGAGGCGAACAGCGGCCCGAACAATGCGAGCAGCAAAGGAATCCCGAGCAGCACACCCCCGACGACGTACCTGCCGACCGCACGCCCGCCGTTCCGCTCGACCGCCGCCTCGGGGCGCTTTTCCTTCCGCTGCGCGGGCTTCGCCTCCACCGGCGCCACGGGATCCATCCCCTTCGGCTCTCCTCTCATCGCGCCGCCTCCGAAGCCGCCGGGGCCAGGATCCGGGCGACGACGTCGGCGGCGAGGTTCACCAGCACCGTCGTCGTCGCCAGCACCACCGCGAGCCCCTGGATGACCGGCAGGTCGCGGGCCGAGACCGCTTCCACCAGCGTCGTTCCCAGTCCCGGCACGACGAAGATCGCCTCGATCACGATCACCCCGCCGATCAGCCAGTCCGTCGTGCGCGCGAGCTGCTGCACGGCGGGCGCGATCGCGTTGGGCAGCGCGTGCGCGAGCTGGACGCGCACGCTCGACAACCCGGCCCGGCGCGCCTGCCGGACGTATCCGGAGCGCAGCGCCTCGATCATCCCCGCGCGCACGAGCCTGCTCAGCGAGCAGATCGGCCGCAGCAGCAACACCACCACCGGCAGGACCAGCACCGCGGGACGGCTGAGCAGGTCGGCGCCCACCGCCGTCGGCGGGAACCAACGCAGCTGCACCGCGAACACGGTGACCAGCACGATTCCCATCGCGAACTCCGGCACCGAGTACAGGCCCAGCGTGCTGGTCGTGATGACGCGGTCCGCGGTCCGCCCCTCGCGGTTGGCCGCGAGCACGCCGAGTGCCACCGACAGCGGAATCACCAGCGCCAGCGTCAGTCCGGCCAGCAGCAGCGTCGGACCGAACGTCGAGGCGATGACGTCGCTGACGGCGCTCGGTCCAATCAGCGACCGCCCGAAGTCGAAGTGCAGCGCGCCCACGACCCAGTCCCACAGCCGCAGCCAGGCGGGTTCGTCGAGGCCGAGCTGCGCGCGCAGCGTCGCGATGACCGCCGGGTCGGGGTTGTCCCCGGCGATGGTCACGGCCGCGTCGCCCGGCAACGCCTCCACCAACGCGAAGACGACCACCACGACCACCAGCACCTGCACCGCGCCGAGCAGCGCGCGGCGCAGGACGTAGCGCGGGAGGCTCACCCCAGCCACACCTTGTCGAACCGCGCCCAGTCGAGGGTGTTGGCCGGTGCCCGGTCGTCCACCCCGCCGACGTTGGTCGCCGTCGCGACGATCCAGTCCGACACGCCCCACCACACGAAGCCGCCCTCGTCGTGGAGCTGCCGCTGCATGTCCAGGTAGAGCTGCGCCCGCCGCGCCTCGTCCGTTGTGGACTGCGCCTGGTGGTAGAGGGCATCGAACTCCGGGCGCTGCCACTTGGTGTTGTTGGTGGTCGACGTGCTCAGCAGCCGCTGCGAGATGTGGGACTCGATCGGCATCGCGCCGGAGCGGTAGCTGGCGATCACGCCCTGCTTGGAGATGTCGGACCAGTAGGTGTCCTTGTTGCCGAGCTTGACGTTGAGCGTCACGCCTGCCTTCTTCGCCTGGTCGGCGATGGCCAGCGCCGCCTCGCGCAGGCCGGGCGACACGTCGGAGGTGTCGAGGTCCAGCGTCAGGTTCTCCACGCCCGCCTGCCGGAACAGCGCCCTCGCCCGGTCGATGTCCTGGTGGCGCTGGGGCAGCGCGTCGGCGTAGTACTGGTAACCCTTGCCGAACAGGTCGTTGGCGACCTCGCCCGAACCCTGCAGGACCGAGCGCACCAGCTCCTCGCGGTCGATCAGGTGGAAGAACGCCTGCCGGACCTCCAGCCGGTCGAACGGCGGGCGGTCGACCTTCATCGCCAGGGCGTGGAAGTTGCTCTTCGGCAGCCGGTGGATCGCCACCTGGCCGGTGCTCTCATGGCTGCGCGCGGTGGTCGCGGTCAGATCGTGGGCATACTCGACCTGACCGCCCAGCAGCGCGTTCACCCGGGCCGCCTCGTCGTTGCCGACCAGGATCTCCAACTCGTCCAGGTACGGCGCACCCTCCCAGTAGTCCGGGTTGCGGGTGGCCAGGAACGACCTGCCCGGCTCGAACGAGGCGAACCTGAAAGGCCCCGAACCGACGGGCCGGTCGAAGTTCTCCGCCCCCTCCGGAACGATGTAGGCGCCGAGCGTGGAAAGCGCGTTCGGGAACTCCGCGTACGGGCGCTTCAACCTGAACTCCACGGTGCGGTCGTCCACCGCCCTGCTGCCCGCCAGGTCGATGACCGACAGGCTCGCCTTCGCCCTGCGGGTGCTGTCCGGGCGAAGGATGCGCTCGTAGCTGTACAGGACGTCGGCGGCACGCACCGGGCGCCCGTCGTGGAAGTTCGCCTGCCGCAACGTGATCCGCCAGGTGAGCAGGTCGGCGCTGGACTCCCAGCGCTCGGCCAGCCTGGGCTGCGGCGACATGTCCGAGCCGTAGTCGGCGAGCTTTTCGAACAGCGCCTTCGCCCGCGCGATCTCCGAGTAGAGGTCGGTCGCGTGCGGGTCGAGCACCTCGTCGGCGCCGCCGCCCGGGAACGCGGCGCGCAGGCGCCCGCCTGGGCGCGCGGCGCCCGGGCCGGGGGCCGAGCCCGCGCCCGCGCAGCCGGCGAGGGCGGCCGACGCGGCGGCAGCCGCGGTGAGGCCGAGGAAGCCGCGGCGGTGCAGGCGCGGCCGGTCGGCCGCGTACGGGTCGGAAGGCATGGGGATTTCTCTCCATTCAGGACGGTGGAACCAGGACGTGGACGCGGGTCGACGGCGGGAGTTCGCCGGAAGCGGGACGACGTCGTCACCGGAGGACGCGGACGGCAGGTTCGCACAGACTAACGAAAACGATAATTCTTTTCGACAGTTCGGGTCAAGGACCCCGCAGCCGGCATTCGCCCCCGGAAAGCCAGGCCCGCGACGGCGAATGCCGAGGCACAGGCCGAGCAGTCCGGGGTCAGTGCCTCGATGCGAGTGGGCCGCGGTCCCGCGGCGGGACCGCGGAGTTCGGCTCGCGCTACGCGGCGACTACACCACTCCACCTCCGCCACGGGCTCGCGCGACGAAGTGCAGCCGGTCACCCGCCAACGCCTCGGACAGCGGAGCCTCGGCGTGCCAGGGCGCGTCCGTGCGCGGGCCCGGCTCGTCGAACACCGCCAGCACCTCGAAACCGGCCCGCTCCAGGTACGAGCGCAGCTCCAGCGGGAACAGCAGGCGCCACGCCGAGCGCTGGTCGAGCGGTTCCGGACAGCCCGGCCAGTCCCAGATCCGCCTGCGCCGCAGCAGTTGCGCCGCGTGGTCGATCCAGAGCGTGGTCCGCGACCGGTATCCGACGCCCTCCCACTCCACGGTCCGCTCGCGGACGCCGTCGAGGAGCTCGGTGTTGCCGAGGAAGAACGCGCCGTTGCGCATCTCGGCGACCAGCAGTCCGCCCTCGACGAGATGCGCGTGGCAGAGCCGGAGGAAACCCTCGAGCTCCTCGTTGGTGTGGCAGTAGAGCAGCGCGCTGTCCAAGCACGTGATGACGTCGAACCGCCGCGCCAGCGCGAAGGACCGCATGTCGGCGACCACGAACTCCCCGCCGGGGCACTGCCGCCGCGCGTACTCGACCATCCGCTCCGACGAGTCGAGCCCGGCGACATCGCGGCCGCCCAGGCTCCAGTACCGGGCGTCGCGCCCCGTGCCGCACCCGATGTCCAGCAGCGAACCTGCGTCCGGACCGCCGAAGCGGCGGACGACGTCGTCGACGAAGCGTGCCGCGACGTGCTCCGGGTCGGGGAACTGCTGCTCGTAGAGCGCCGGGTTGTCGGTCAGGAAGTTGCTGCTCGCGGCCTGGACTCCGGCTCGCTGCTCCTGGTCTTGGACTCGTCGCGACACCCGTCTGCTCCTGTTCTGCTTCCCCCGCACCGCCCCGGCGCGCCCGGGTCGAGAATTCCCTTGCGTTCCAACAAGATCACCGCTGCCGCCGAGGTCAGCCCGATCAGCACGCACAGCGCTGAAGGCAGCCACGCGGCCGCGTCCATCGCCCAGCCGACGAGCGCGTTGCCGCCGGCGGCGATCAGTCCCGACGCCAGGTAGAACACCCCGAAGTAGGTGCCCGACAGCGTTTCCCGGCCGAACGACGGGATCAGCTCGTTGACGAAGGGCTGAGCGAGCATCAGCCCCACCGCCAGGCCGAACGCCGTGACCAGGACCGGCAGCAGCCGCAGCGCCGTCGCGCCCGGACCGTCGCCGGCGTTGCCGGCCGGGACCAGCACCGCAGCCAGCGCGGTGACGGCGAACGCCGCGCCCATGACCGCCATGCCCACGGCGATCGAACGCCCGCGGGACCACCGCCGCTGGTACCGCTGGGTGATGCGCACCTGGAGCGCGAGCGTGGCGACCGTCGAGACCAGGAAGATCACCGCCACCGGCGCGGAAGAGCCGGTGAGTCGCGCCGCCTCCATCGGCAGCACCAGGTAGAGCTGGTTCTGCAGGGCGAACATGCCGGTCAGCGCCGCGGTGAAGGCGAGGAAGCGCCGGTCGGTGAGCACCACGCGCCAGTCGCCCAGCACCGATGTCGCCGCCCGTTCGACCCGGCGCACCGGCAGCACCACGACCTGCGCCACCGTCAGCCCCGCGAAGATCAGCGCCGCGACCATCGCCGAAAGCTGGAAACCGACCGCGATCAGCGCGCTGCCGAGCAGCGGGCCGAGCAGCGCCCCGGTGTTGGCGAAGATGTTGAACAGCGAGAACGCCTCCGCCCGCCGGTCGCCTGCCTCCTGCGCGAGGTAGGCGCGCACCGCGGGGTTGAACAGCGCTCCGGCGAGGCCGCTCAGCACCGACGCCAGCACCAGCACCGGCACCGACGGCCCGAACGCGAAGAGTCCGAAACCGACCGCGCGCAGCGCGCAACCGGCGACGATGACACCTCTGGCCCCGAGGCGGTCGGCGGCCGAGCCGCCGAGCAGGAACAGGCCCTGCTGGCTGAGGTTCCGCACGCCCAGGACGATGCCGACGACGGCCGCCGACATCCCGAGGTCGTGCCCGAGGTAACCGGACAGGTACGGGATGAGCAGGTAGAAGCCGGTGTTCACGCCGAGCTGGTTGACCAGCAGGACCTGCACCGCGACCGGGAAGCTGCGGATCAGGCGCCAGGTCTTCACGTCTCCCCCGCCTTCCGCACGCATAAGCCGGCCTGGCCGACCACGCGAAGGACGCCGTCCTCGCCGCCGATCCCCGTCCACGGGTCGTGGGCGAGCAGCAGGTGGCCGTCGAGGTCGACCCAGCGGGCCAGGCCCGCGAGGTGCACCGCGGGCGCGATGCCGAGGGAGCTCGCGACCAGGCACCCGAACATCACCTCGACGCCGCGGTCGCGTGCGGCTTCGACGATCCGCATCGCGGCGCGGATGCCGCCGCACTTGGCCAGCTTGACGTTGACGCCCCGCACCGAGTCGCCCAGCGCGCGCACGTCGTCGAGCCCGGCGGCGTCCTCGTCGGCGATTACCGGGACCGGTGACCGCCGTGCCACCTCGGCGAGCAGGTGCGGTGTCCCGGCCGCGATCGGCTGCTCTACCGCTTCGACGCCGTGCTCCCAGGCGGCTTCGAGCATCCGGACCGCCTGTTCCGGTTCCCAGGCGCCGTTGGGATCCAGCAGCAGGCGCGCGTCCGGTGCGGCCCGCCGGATCGCGGCGATCCGTTCCAGCTCCGGCTGCTCGTCGGCACCGACCTTGACCTTGATCAGCTCGAATCCGTGCGCTGCCAGCGATTCCGCGGTCTCGGCGGACTTCTCCAGCGAGGTGATGCCGATGGTGCGGGCTGTCGGGACGCGTTCGGGGCGCGGCGCACCGACCAGTTCGTGCACCGCGACACCGCGGAGCTTCGCGACGAGGTCGTGCAGCGCGGCGTCGATCGCGGCCAGCACCCCGGGGGCGTCCGCCGAGAGCGGACCGTCCGGCAACGACCCGAGCAGGCTTTCCGGGTCGGAGGTCCCTTCGACGACGTCCCGGTTCGACTCGAGCAGCGCTTCGATGCGTGCCACGTCGAGGTCGTAGAAGACGCTCGTGACGACCTCACCGAAGCCGACGACGCCGTCGTGCTCGATCTCCAGGGTGACCGCGCCCCGCTCGTGCATGACCGAGCGCGAGATGCGGAACGGCTCGCGGAGCCGCAGGTTCCCAGCAGTCCAGCGGAACTTCACGCCGGCACCTCCACGAGGGACAGCGGGTCGAGAACCGCGCGGCACCGCGCCCAGCCATCGACCTCGTCCAGCCCCGGGTGCGCGATCTCCACCGGCCGGGTGGCGACAGGAGTGTCGATGAGCCCGCGCGCCCGGCAGAAGTCGTCGTCGAAGATCGTGTGCAGGTAGCGGTGCGGGCCGTCCGGGAAGACCGTGACAACCCGCGCGCCCGCCTCGACCCGCGCCACCCACGCCGAGACCAGCGCGACCGCACCGGTGCTCCAGCCGCCGCTGACGAACGAGTGCTCGGCCAGCGTCCGGCACGCCTGCACCGCCTCGGCCGGCCCGACCCAGTGCACCTCGTCGAACTGCGCGTAGTCGACGTTGCGCGGGTGGATGCTGCTGCCGAGCCCGCGCATCACCCGGGGCCGCGCGGGCTGGCCGAAGATCGTCGACCCGACGGTGTCCACTCCGACCAGGCGGATCGACGGCCAGTGCCTGCGCAGCGCCCGGATCGTGCCGGCGCTGTGCCCGCCGGAGCCGACGCTGCACACCAGCACGTCGGCCGCGCCGAGCTGGTGGACGATCTCCTCGCCCAGCGCGGCGTAGCCGGCCGGGTTGTCGGGGTTGTTGTACTGGTCCGGCCAGTAAGCGCCGGGCAGCTCGCGGCACAGCTCCCGCACCCGGTCCAGCCGCGCCTGCTGCCAGCCGCCCACCGGGTGCGGACGGTCGACGACCTCGATGCGGGCGCCGTGGGCCCGCAGCAGCGCCCGCATGCCCGCTTCCAGCTCCCGGTCGACGACCAGAACCACCGGATGGCCCAGTGCCTGCCCGGCGAAGGCGAGCCCGAGCCCGAGCGTTCCGCTGGTCGACTCCACCACCGGCGCGCCCGGCCGCAGCTCCGCCCGGTCGCGTGCACCGGCCAGCATCGACAGCGCGGCACGCGCCTTCATCCCGCCGACGCTGACGCACTCCAGCTTCGCCCAGAAACCGGGGTGCGGCTGCGGGAGCGGCGTGGTGATGCGGGCCAGCGGGGTGTCCGGCAGCAGCGCGAGGAGGTCGGGGTTGCCGGTCGGCACCCGCTCCTCGATCCGAACAGTCAACAGGTGTCCTTCCCTCTCGAGGTGGTTGCGCGCGGCTGCGCCGAGGCAGGCGCGCGAGTGCGCAGAGGCACCGGCGGAAAGTGCTCTCTACACCGAGTAGCGGTAGATCGAGGTCGGCCCGCCGTCGAGCCAGAAGAACGGGTAGGGCTCGGCGGAGACCGCGGTGACGCCGGAGCCGATGAACCACGGCAGCACGGCGCTGGCCGTCTGCGCGAACAGCACGAACGGCTTGCCCGTCGCCCGCGCGTGCTCCAGCAGCGGCTGGAAGGTCCCGTTTCCGACGACCATGCCCGAGGCGAGCACCGCGTCGCAGCCGTCGAGCGCGGCGTTGGCGTCGGTGGCGATCGGCTCGCCCCATTCGGTCACGCCGCCCTTGCGGTCGCACGGCACGTACCCGCAGCCGCGCTCCCGCAACTGCTGGAGCAGGGAGTTGACCACGCCGACGACGAGCACGCGCTCCGGTTTGCCGGGGATGAGCCCGACGACGGACCTGGCCCGCTGCACGGACTTGTGCAGGGAGTTCCCGCGCCCGATCACGACCTCTTCGGCCCGGCGCGCGTGCGGCCCGGTCCACATCAGGAACGCGTCGAGCGCCGCCGTGCGCACCGCAGCGCTCGGGTGGTGCAGCAGTTCCCGGACCGGGGTGCCGACGCAGTCGAGCACGACCTCTTCGGCCAGCTCGCCCGGCTCCACCGCGCACGATCCCACCGCGTCCTCGACGCGCAGGCTAAGTACGTGGTTGCGGTACGAGCACTCGCGTGAGGCGTGCCGGACCCCTTGCTGGGTGAGGAACCCGAGGCTGGTGGTGGCGTCGGCGATCGCGGGCGAGATCCGTCCATCCAGGACCAGGCGGACGAGGTCGTCGAGCGATTCGACGCGCGGAGCTCCAGGTTCGCCCGGTCCGGTTCCGGATTCGGCGTTCGCGACGGCATTTCCTCCGAGTGCGGTGTTCACGTGGGCACTTCCTCGGCGTAGCGCACGTCCAGGCCGCCGACCAGCGCCTCCGCCCGCTCCCTGGCACGCCCCGGGTCCGGCGCGGTCACCATCACGTGGCCCAGGTAGTTGTTGTTGCTGGTCGCGGGACCCGAGCGGTGACCGGAGGACTTGAACTTCCAGTCCACGACGCCGTCGGCCCCGGCGAGCTCCTGGATGCCGGCGACCTCGCCGATCACGCCTTCCTTCGGCGGCAGCAGGAACGAGATCGCCGCGCTGCCCGCCCCGGTCTCCGCTCGTTCCAGCGCGGGCTCCTCACCGAGCGCCACCTGCGCGTAGGCGGCGGCCAGGTCGACCCCGGTCACCCGCCGGACCAGCTCGGTGATCTGGTTGCCCGCCGGCCTCGGGTTGACCTCGACGATTCGCGGGCCGTCCGGGGTGAGCTTGAGCTCCGTGTGCCCGACGACGTTGTCCAGGCCGAGCGCCTCGACCGCCGCGACGGCGGTCTCCACGACCGCGTGCTCGGTGTCGAGGTCCAGCGCCGCCGGGAACATGTGCCCGGTCTCGACGAACCACGGCGCCCCGGCGATGCTCTTGTCCGTCACGCCGATGACCGACGTCCGGCCCCGGAAGGTCACCGTCTCGACGCTCACCTCCGGGCCGGTGAGCAGTTCTTCCAGCAGCACCAGCGGATTGCGCCGCTGCCCGCGGGCATTGACCGGGAACTGCCGGAGGGCGGCGTAGGCGTCGCGCAGCTCCACGTCGTCGGTGACCTTGCGCACGAACATCCCCGCGCACAGGTCGACGGGCTTGAGCACGAGCGGGTAGCCCAGCGCGGCGGCGGCCTCCTCCAGTCCGCCGGCGCTGTCGGCCAGCGCGAACGCCGGACCGGGCACACCCGCTTCGCGCAGCGCGCGCCGGGTGAGGTCCTTGCTGCACGCGCGTTCCACCGCCTCCGGCGGCGCGCCGGGCAGCCCCAGCCGGGCCGCGATGTGCGCGACCGCGGGGAGGTAGTAGTCGCACGAGGTCAGCACCCCGTCGAACCCGAGCACCGGCTGCAACCGCGCGACGTGCTCGGCCAGCGCCGCGATGTCGTTGGTCTCGGTGGTGAGCAGGTTCTCCGCCCCCAGCAGCGGGTGCGCCCCCGGCACCGGACTGGATCGCAGGTAGTGGTGCATGTCTCGGGTGATGAAGCTGAACCGGTGCCCGGATTCCCGGATGCCCCGGGGAAGCAGTGCGCTCATCGCGCCTACCCAGCTCTCGACCATCAGCAGGTGGCCCACGGAGCTCCCTCGTTCATGGTTGTTCACGACGATCGGCGATGATAATCGTTGTCAATAAGGTCCACAACCTTCGATCGTGTAGCACTGGAAGTGACTAACCGTGACCGCTCTGCGCCTCTGCCTCACCACCGCACTCGCGACGTCCCTGCTCGCCGCCGGCCCGCCGGCCGCCGCGCAACCGCACTTCGGCCCCTGTCCACCAGGCGTCGCAAGCAGCGATGACAACCCCGCCGAAGCTCCGGTCGAATGCGCGACCGTCGACGTCCCGCTCGACTACGGCGCCCCGGACGGGCGAACACTGCCGGTGGCGATCTCCCGCATCCGCGCCACCGGCACGCCGCAGGAGTACAGGGGCGCTCTGCTGGTGAACCCGGGCGGGCCGGGCGGTTCCGGACTCGGCTACGCGGCGGAAAAGCGGGCCAAGTTACCCGAGCCGGTCCAGCGCTCCTTCGACGTCATCGGCTTCGACCCGCGCGGAGTGGGTCGAAGCGCACCCGTCGACTGCGGTCCCGCGGGCGGGCTTTTCCAGCACCCCGCGCCCGATCCGGTGCCCACCGACCCGGCGAGCGAGCACGCCTACCTCGGGCAGTTGCGGCACCTCGCCGGCGACTGCGCGCGCAACGTCGGTGAAGTCCTGCCGCACATCGGCACCGCGAACACCGCACGGGACATGGACGTCATCCGCGGCGCGCTGGGGCAGCGGGAGCTGAACTTCCTCGGCGTTTCCTACGGCACGTACCTGGGCGCCGCCTACGCGGCGCAGTTCCCCGAACGGACCGGCCGGATGGTGCTCGACAGCGTCGTGAGCCCCGACGCCTGGCACGACTTCGACGTCCAGCAGGGTTTCGCGATGATCGAGCAGCGCGACGTGCTGTTCCGCTGGATCGCCGCGAACCCGTCGCTCGGGCTGGGTGCCACACCGGAAGAGGTGCGGGCCGGCTACACCGAGGCGCGAGCCCGTCTCGGCGCGCATCCGGCGGCGGGCGGCGTCGGGCCCGCCGAGTTCGACCGGTTCGTGTACCGGACGCTCTCCCGCACCGAGCGGTGGGAACCGTTCGCCCGAGCGTTGAGCGCTTTCCTCGCCTCCGGCGACGCGTCCGGGTTCGAACCCGCCGAGCCGGAAGGCGATCCGGAGTCCCGCAACTACGAAGCGGCGCTGCGGACCGTCAAATGCGCCGACAGCGTCCGGACGAGCGCGGACGAGGTCGTCCGCGACGTCCGCGCGCTGCGCGCGGCAGACCCCCAGCCCGTCCTCACCGGACTCGAAGCGACGACGTGCGCATTCTGGCCCGCGCCAAGGGAAACCGCCCGCCTCGGCAGCCCCGCGATGCCCCCGGTCATGCTCACCCAGGCCGCGCACGACCCCACCACACCGCCGGCCGGTGCTCGACGGATGCAGCGGGTGCTGCCCGGTTCGCGGATGGTCACGCTGGACGACAGCTACTCCCACGGCGTGTTCGCCAGCCAGCGCAACGCCTGCGTCGACGACGCCGCCGCGGCCTACCTCGTGAGCGGACGGCTGCCGCGCGAGGACGTCGAGTGCGCCGGCGGCGGGCTACCGCAGGTCGCGGGGTGACCTCCGAGCCATAGCGCAGCCTTAAAGGAAGGCTATTACCGAGGTGCGGCGGCGGCCGCCACAAGGGTCTGATCTGAACCCTGACCAGCAGTGATGTCCGCATAATGCGGGAAATCCGCGGCCTGGAGCACGGCCGTGCCCGTGGGCCATGATCCGTGCGCCCCGAACGAGTGCTCCGGAAACCGGTGCCCCGACACCGCGATCCGGCAGGAACATGAGGAGTTTCGACGTGAACCTGCGCCGCAAGGCTGCTGCCGCCGCCACCCTCGGTGGACTGTCCGTCGTCGCCACGTTGCTCGCCCCGCAGGCGGCGTTCGCCCACGGGGACATGCAGGCCCCCGCCGGGCGGGCCTACACCTGCTTCCTCGAAGGTGCCGAAACCCCGCAGTCCGAGGGCTGCAAGGGCGTCGTCGCCGAGAACGGCACCGCGCCGATCTACGACTGGATGAGCAACCGGATCGGCGACGCGAACGGCAGGCACCAGGAGCTGATCCCCAACGGCAAGCTGTGCAGCGCCAACAACCCGCAGTACTCGGGCTTCGACAAGCCCGCGACCGCGTGGCCGACCACCCAGCTCAAGACCGGTGACGTCACCTTCGACTTCAAGGCGACGGCCAAGCACAAGGGCTACTTCGACCTCTACATCACCAAGGACGGCTGGGACCCGTCGCAGCCGCTCGGCTGGGACGACCTCGAAGCCCAGCCCTTCATGCACGTCGAGAACCCGCCGGACACCGCGGAGGGCTACTCCCTGGCGGGCAAGGTGCCGGAAGGCAAGACGGGCCAGCACGTGATCTACACGATCTGGCAGCGCACCGACAGCCCGGAGGCGTTCTACTCCTGCTCGGACGTCGTCTTCGGGCAGCAGGGCACCGCGCGGACCGAACAGCTCGAAGCCGCGAAGCCCGCCGACGCCACCCCCGCGGCCGCCCACGACCACGGGTCGCACGCGACGGGCGGATCGCACGAGTCGCACGGATCGCACGCGGGGCACCAGCCCGCGCCCGCTGCCCCGGCGCCCGCCCCGGCCGCGCAGTCGCCGAGCCTGTGGGAGCGGTTCGTCGGCATGTTCGGCTGATCCCGGGTCGCGCGCGAGTCGGCGCGGCCCACGCGAAGGGGCCCTTCCCGCTGCCGCGGCGGGAAGGGCCCCTCCTTCTCCCACCCGTCAGCCGGCGCCGATTCCGGTGATCGACCGGACCTCCATCTCCGCCGACCGGCGCCTGCTCACCTGCCCGCCACCGAGCAGGGTGCCGACGTAGCCGCACAGGAACGAGACCGGGATGGAGACGATTCCCGGGTTGCTGAGCGGGAACCACGCGAAGTCCACCCCGGGCGCGATCGAGTCCGGCGAGCCCGACACCACCGGCGAGAAGATCACCAGCAGCAGGCACGAACCAAGACCGCCGTAGATGCCCCAGAGCGTGCCCCGGGTGTTGAACCGCCGCCAGAACAGCGAGAACAGCAGCGTCGAGAGGTTCGCCGAGGCCGCGAACGCGAACGCCAGCGCCACCAGGAACGCGATGTTCTGCCCGTTGACCATGATGCCGCCCCCGATCGCGGCCGCACCGATCACGACCGCGGTCACCCGCGCGACCCGCACCTCCGAGTCGGGGTCGGCCCTCCCGCCGCGCAGGATGTTGGCGTAGACGTCGTGGGCGAACGAAGCCGACGCCGTCAGCGTCAGGCCGGCGACCACCGCCAGGATCGTGGCGAAGGCGACCGCGGCGATGACGCCGAGCAGCACCGTGCCGCCCACCCGGTAGGCCAGCAGCGGTGCCGCCGAGTTCTGCCCGCCAGGTGCGGCGAGGATCGCCTCGGTACCGCTGATCGCACCCGCGCCGTAGCCGATGACGAGCGTGCAGATGTAGAACAACGCCATCGTGCAGGTCGCCCACACCACCGAACGCCGGGCCTGCCTGGCGTCGGGCACGGTGTAGAAGCGCATCAGCACGTGCGGCAGCCCGGCGACGCCGAGCACGAGCGCCAGGGACAGCGAGACGAAGTCCAGCTTCGTCATGGCGTTCTCGCCGTACTGCGCCCCCGGATCGAAGATCCGCTCACCCAGCGGGTTCTTCTCCGCGGCCTGCTGGAGCAGCGAGGTCAGGCTGAACCCGAACTTGCCGAGCAGGAACAGCGTGATCAGCAGGACGCACAGCATCAGCATCGCGGCCTTGATGATCTGCACCCACGTCGTGCCCTTCATGCCGCCGACCAGCACGTAGGCGACCATGACGAAGCCGACGACGGTGATCACGACGGCCTGGCCACCGCTGCTGTGCACGTCGAGCAGCAGCGCCACCAGCCCGCCCGCGCCCGCCATCTGCGCGATCATGTACGCCAGCGAGATCACGATGGTCGACACCGCGGAGGCGGCCCGCACCGGACGCTGCCGCATCCGGAAGCTGAGCACGTCGCCCATGGTGAACCGGCCGGTGTTGCGCGTGAGCTCGGCCACCAGCAGCAGGTTCACCAGCCAGCCGACGAGGAACCCGATGGAGTACAGGAACCCGTCGTAGCCGTACACCGCGATCGCCCCCGCGATGCCCAGGAAGGACGCCGCCGACAGGAAGTCGCCGGAGAGCGCGATGCCGTTCTGCGCGCCGTTGAAACCGCCGCCCGCGGCGTAGTAGTCCGACGTGGTGCCCATGCTGCTGGCCCGGTAGACCACGAACAGGGTGATCAGCACGAACACGCCGAAGATGCTGATGTTGAGCACCGGGTTGGCCGCGATCACAGCGGATCACCTCCGAGGTGGCGGTCGCGCAGCTCGGCGATCCGCGGATCGAGCTCGCGGACCGCGAAGCGCACGTAGAGCGCGGTGATCAGCAGCGTCGAGGCGAACTGGCCGATGCCCATGACCAGCCCCACGTTGATCACGCCTGCCAGCCGGATCGACATGAAGCCCGGGAAGTAGGCGGCCAGCACGACGTAACCGAGGTACCAGACCAAGAACAGCACGCTCATCGGGAAGACGAACGCGCGCAGCCGGTAACGCAGTTCGAGGAAGTCCGGGCTCTCGGCGATGTCGACGAAGTCCGGCGGGGCCGCCGGGCCAGGCGCCACCGAGGTCTGTTCGATCGCACCGAAGGTGGCAGGTCGTCTCCCGCCCGCGGATCTCGTCGGCGGCGGGGACTGGGGTGGATGGGGCATGCGTCCTTCCAAGCGGTCGGTCGTCGCGCGCGGGACCACCGGACGGCACCGCCTGCCGCCGCGTTTCGCGCGTTCCACGTTTTCGTACGGCTTCGCGAATCCCTTGGCGCCGACAACCGCGAGCTGGATGTCCCCAGCGACGCCAACAGCGCCGGAAGTTTAGCGACAGATTCGCGCAGCGGAAGATGCCGCAGCGACACAGCACACGCTTTGATGAATTCGCCGGTCACGGACAGTTCCGGATCATGGTCGGAGCTGGTCGGACACCCGCCCGGAAGCCGCTTTCACGGCCACTCGGCGAATCGGCGGCGTGATCAGGTCGTCCCAGGTCAAGAGCGTTCTTCCGGCAGCGGGCGGCCGTTCGTCGGCGCGCGAGGAACGAGCCGGAACCGTTGTTCTAACCGAGTGATGCGCAATTCCAACCTATCAGGTGAAAAAGTGCTCCCCGCTCCGGCGACCCCGTTCACAATCGGTGTCCGCCGGTTCGCCGCCTCGGTGCCGACCTGGCGCGAACGATCTTCTTCGCACGAAATGTCGCTGGTCAGCAAGGTGAAACGAAGAACGTTGGACGATCGTTAGTGTCCTGTAGTCTTCTGCAACTGACAACCGGAGATCAAAAGCGACCAGCGGGCGGATGCATACGCCCCGGCAATCGCGACCTCACACATTCGGGTGCAAAAACCGTACCGGCCGGCCCGAAAGCATCCCGGAACGGCACTCTGCCGCACCGGGAGAACCGCCACGCAACAACGAACGATGGGCTGCACCTTGCCCACAGACGAACGCGCTGTTGGCGAAATCGATTCGACCGCGCGGGAAGGGACTGCGTCGTGAGCAGCGGATCCGACAACGCACCCGCGGCCCCGATCCGGGCGTCCGCGTGGTCGCGCGCCGCCTGGCGGATCACGCAGTGGCGCAACTGGAGGCTGGCGTCCAAGCTGACCGCGGTCGTTCTCGTCCCGGCGGTCTTCGCGCTCGGCCTCGGCGTGCTGCAGATCCAGGACCAGATCGAGCACGCCTCGGGCTACGCGGGCATGGGCCGCGTGGTAACCGCGGCCGGTTCGGTACGCACCACCGTCGGCCACCTGCAGGACGAGCGGACCCGTTCCGCGGAGTTCCTCGCGGGCGGCCCCGTGCAGCCCCAGGCGCTGCAGGACCACTTCACCACCACCGACCGCGCGCTGGAGCACCACCTCCAGGTTCTGCGCACCCACGTCGGCGACAACGTCGTGGTGCGGCTCGCGCGCCAGGACGCCGACCGCAAGACCGCCGAGATCCCTCAGCTGCGCAAGCAGATCCTCGGCACCCACCTCGACCCCGGGGTGGCGGTCAACTCCTACACCGAGATCATCGGCGCGCTGCTGGCGCTGGACCGGGCGCTGATCAGCCAGATCTCCTCCGCCGAGCTGACCGCCACCGCGATCAGCGTGCACGAGCTGGCCAAGATCGGCGAAGAGGTGCGGCTCCAGCAGGCCGTGGTCCTCATGGGACTGACCAGGGACCGCCTCAACGCCAGGGACATCGCGCTGCTCGGCTCCAGCGAGGCGCGCCGGTCCGCTGCGCTGCGCGAGTTCCGCGCCACCGCCGCCCCGCAGGAGCGGATGGCCTACGACCGGATGTACACCAGGCCGGAGGTCTCCAGCCGCGAGACCACGCTGCAGATGGCGATGACCGAACGCAGGCCCGGCGAGTCCGAGCTGTCGGCGATGCAGGTCGCCCCGGCGATGTGGGACCACCAGTCGCGGGCGGCGCTCAGCGCGCTCGGGGGAATCCAGTCCGGGCTGGAGCAGCGGTTGCACGACACGGCGTTCACGTTGCAGGACAACTCCAGCAACCTCGCCGGTCTGGAGTCGGTGATCCTGCTGACCGCGCTGATGCTGGCAGGTGCGGTCGCGGTCCTGGTCGCCCGGCAGCTGCTGGTGTCGCTGGCGCTGCTGCGACGCAGCGCGCTGGACACGGCCAGCACCCAGCTCCCGCTGGCGGTGTCGGACATCCTGGCCGGGTACGACCCGGACGAGATCGAACAGGTGCCGGTGCGCACCACCGAGGAGGTCGGCGAGGTCGCCAGGGCCTTCGACACCGTGCACTCCCAGGCGGTGGCCCTGGCCGCCGAGCAGGCCGGTCTGCGCCGCAGCTACAGCGACTCGTTCATCAACGTCTCGCGCCGCAGCCAGAGCCTGCTCGAACGCCAGCTCCGGCTCTTCGAGCAGCTCGAACGCGACGAGGAGGACCCCGACCAGCTCGCGACGCTGTTCCAGCTCGACCACCTGGCCACCCGGATGCGGCGCAACAACGAGAACCTGATGGTGCTCTCCGGGTCCGACCTCGCCCGCCGGTTCACCCGGCCGGTCCCGCCCGCCGACCTGGTGCGCGCGGCGGTCTCCGAGATCGAGCACTACCCGCGGGTCATCGTGCAGCCGCTGCCGGAAGCCAGGATCCTCGGCTACGCGGCCAGCGACCTGGTGCGCCTGCTCGCCGAGCTGCTGGACAACGCCGCGAACTTCTCCGCGCCGCAGACCAACGTGATGGTCACCGGGCACCGGCGCGGCGACGGGGCGCTGGTGATCGACATCGTCGACCGGGGCATCGGCATGGCCCCCGACGAGCTGGACGCGGCCAACGAGCGGCTCCTGACCGACGGCGAGATCGAGCTGTCCACGTCGCGCCGGATGGGGCTGTTCGTCGTCGGCAGGCTCGCCGCCCGCCACGACATCGACGTCGAGCTGCACCCCGGCCCGGAGGGCACCGGGCTGCGGGCCAGCGTCGAGGTGCGCGCGGAGCTGCTGGTCGAGGTACCGCCTTCGCCGGCGGCGGCCAGGATCAACGGGGTCGTCCACCACGAGACGCCGGTGCCGCAGGTCAGGAGCGAGGACACCCTGGTCGAGGAGTTCGACTGGGAGGCCGCCGAGCACGACGCCGCGGCGGACACCACGGGACACGACACCGCCGGGCAGGCGCCCCCGGTGCGCAACGGCTTCCACCTGCTCAACCCGGAGCCCGAGACCGAGGTCCGCGAACCGGTCATCCCGGCCCAGCCGTCCCCGCTCCCGCAGCGGAGTCCTGGCGGTCACGGCAACAACGGGACGCCGCGGCACGAGGGCGTCAACGGCACACCGCAGCGCGCCGCGAACGGCTCACCGCAGCACGAGAGCGCGGGTGGACCACCTCAGCACGCGAACCCGGGCACCACCGCGTTCCAGCCCGGCGCCAACGGTGCCGCCTTCCACGGCGGTGCCAACGGTGCGGCTTTCCAGGGCGGCGCGAACGGTGCGGTTGCCCACGGCGGCGCGAACGGTGGGGTTGCCCACGGCGGTCCGAACGGTGCGGCTTTCCACCGCGGCGCCAACGGAACGCGGTTCCAGCACCGCACCGGCGGGGCGCAGGCCGGAGCGAACGGCGCGCGTTTCCACGGCGGCGCGAACGGCGCACCCCAACAGCACGCGGCGCCGGTGCAGAACGGCTACGACCTCCCGACGCCCATCTTCGACGACCTCGCGTCCGCCTGGTTCCAGGTCTCGCAACCACCGGACCCGGACGGCGTGGACGGTGCGGGCGGCAGCGTCCGGTGGCCCGCGCGTCCCGCCGACGACGCCGTGTACGACCCGGAAATCGCGACGCACACGGAGAAGTTCCCGGCCGCGCGCCCGGATTCCGAGCTGCCCCCGGGTGCATCGGCCGACGTGTTCGGGACCGCCGACGATGCGGCGGACGGTGCCGGCACCAACTGGGCGTTCCCCAACGACCAGGCCCGCCGCCACGCCGAGGAGGTCTCGGCCGCCGAGCCGGAGGACTACACCTCTGTCGGCCTGCCCCTCCGCGTCCCGCGGGCGAACCTGATCGCGGGCAGCGCCGCCGGCTCCCAGAACGGCGATCCGGCGCTCCTGCAACGCGATCCCGACGTCGCGCGGGGCAGGCTGTCCAGCTTCCAGAACGGCCTGCGCCGCGGCCGGCACCGGCAAGAGCCCACCGCGGAGGCCGCGCCGGCCGTACCGGAACAGGCCACGCCGATCGCCCTGCCCGCACCAGCACCGGTGCCCGACGGCAGCGACGAACCGACGGAGCTGGTGCACCCGGTCGAGATCGAGAACGCGCCCGCTCCCCCCGACGAAGAGGTCGACTACACCTCCGCCGGTCTGCCCCGCAGGAACCCGCGCGCGCAACTGCTGCCCAGCGGGAGTGCGGCGGGCCAGCCGGCCGCGGCGCCGCGGCGCGACGCCGACCTGATGCGCGGCAGGCTCACCAGCTTCCAGCGCGGTGTCCGCGAGGGCAAGCACACCCTGCGCGAGCACGCCGACGGCGCGGCCGAGTAGCGCAGGCGGCGGGGAGCACAACCAGTGAACAGGACAGGAGGCGGTATGAACCCCCATCAACTCCAGCCGAGCCAGTTCGGCTGGCTGGTCACCGACTTCACCGAAAGGGTGCCCGGGGTGGCGCACGCGGTGGTGGTGTCCGCGGACGGGCTGCTGCTCACCGCGTCTGCGAAGCTGCCGACCGACCGGGCCGACCAGCTCGCCGCGGTCGCCTCGGGCCTGCTGAGCCTGACCCAGGGCGCCGCGCGGTGTTTCGAGGCGGGTGCGGTCACCGAGACGGTGGTGGAGATGGAGCGCGGCCTCATGCTCCAGATGGCGATCAGCGACGGCTCGTGCCTGACGGTGCTGGCCGCACCGCACTGCGACATGGGGCTGATCGCCTACGAGATGGCCATGCTCGTGGAACGCGTCGGTCAGATCCTCACCCCCGAACTGCGTTCCCAGCTGCAGGGCTCGAATCGAGTGATGACCGGTCAGTCGGTGTGAGGGCGCCATGACCACTGGTTCGGACTCACCAGGGCGGCATTCGTCCGACGCCGACGCGATGGCCGAGGTCTTCAGCCGGTTCACCCTGGACAGCGGTCGCGGCCGCAGACGGCACCGCGCCGCCGACGAGGGCACCCAGCCCCGCGGTGCCGTCCATTCCCGCGGTGCCGTCCATTCCCGCGGGGACGCCGAGCACCACGTGGCCGCCGCGCGCGAGTCCGACCAGCCCGCCCACGAGACCCCTTGGCCCGCGGAGGAACCGCTGGAGGACGAGGAGGCCGCCGAAGCGGCGGAAGCGCGGCCGCACGACCAGGCCGAAGGCGGTGCGGAGTCGGCGGCGGCCACCTACATCCGGCCCTACGCCTGGACCGGCGGGCGAACGCGGTCGAACCACCGGCTCGAGTTGGAGACCCTGGTGTCCACCAGCGAGATGTGCCGGCCCGCGGTGCTGCAGCGGTTGGAGCACCACTCGATAGCCGGGCTCTGCCAGCACCCGCGGTCGGTGGCCGAGATCGGCGCGCTGCTGGGCGTGCCGCTGGGCGTCGTCCGGGTGCTGATCGGCGACATGGCGGACCTCGGGCTGATCACGGTGCACCGGACGGTCAGTGAGAACGGGAGCACCTCGCACCTGGACCTGATGGAGCGGGTGCTGAAGGGACTTCGCCGACTGTGATCCGCATGGCTCCGTACCACGTGGCATAGCACTCGACCCCTGAGATCACCTGATCCGACAAACCTGAGGTGGCCTGACCATGACATCTGAAACGCGTTCACGCCCCGCGCAGGCGCGCAGAACCGCGACGACGACCTCGGCGAAGATCGTCGTGGCCGGCGGCTTCGGAGTCGGCAAGACGACATTCGTCGGTTCCGTGTCGGAAATCGTGCCGCTGACCACCGAAGCAGTGATGACCGAGGCGAGCCGCGGCATCGACGACCTGCACGCCACGCCGAACAAGCGGACCACGACCGTCGCCATGGACTTCGGCAGGCTGTCGCTGGACTCCGACCTCATCCTCTACCTGTTCGGCACGCCGGGTCAGCACCGGTTCTGGTTCATGTGGGACGACCTGGTGCGCGGCGCCATCGGCGCGGTGGTGCTGGTCGACACCCGCCGCCTCGCGGACTGCTTCTCGGCGATCGACTTCTTCGAGGACCGCGGGCTGCCCTACGTGGTCGGGCTGAACTGCTTCAACGCGCAGATGTACCACCGGATCGACGACGTCCGCGAGGCGATCGCCGTCGGCTCGCACGTCCCGATCGTCACCTGCGACGCGCGCAACCGCGAGTCGACCAAGCAGGCGCTGATCGTGCTCGTCGAGTACGCCATGCGGTGGTGGATGCACCGCGGTTCGTAGTCTCCTGGCGGGGTTCGTGGTCTCCAGACCGAGGTTCGTGGTCGCCACGCCGGAATGCGCGCCGCCGCGGCGACAGTCCCCGCTTCATCGCACAGGCGAGCGCAAGGGAACTTTCCGCCAGGGGTGACGAGAAAGTTCCCTTGCTGTCCGAGGAATCCGGCAGCGCCGTCCGGTCCTGCCGCCACCGCGGCGCGGTGCCGATGACCGAACACCGGCGCTGCGACGGGGAAATCACCTCCCTTCCTCCAGCTCACCCGCCGTACGGGAGTTCGCCCTCCGGCCAGTACGGGCTCTGCTGCTGGGGGTACGGGCTCTGCTGCTGCGGATTGGGGCTCTGCTGTTGCGGCGTTTCGCCGGACGTGGTCTGGGGTGCCCTGTCCTCGACGCTGCCGAGCGTCACCTCGACCTGACGGGGGTTCTCGCCGCGGGAGTCGCCCACCGTGAGCGTGACCTTCGAACCCGGGGCGTGCGCGCCGATCTGCGCCATCAGGTCCGTGAACGCGGTGACGGACTTGTCCCCGACCTTCAGGATCGTCTCGCCTTCCTTGATCCCGGCCTTGTCCGCCGCGCCGCCCGCGACGACCTGGCTGACCGTGGCGTGCCCCTCGACGCCGTCGGTTCCCGTGACGCCGAGCTGCGGCTTGGTCGCCACTCCCTTGGCGATGATCTCGTCGGCCACCCTGGCCGCAGTGTCGACCGGGATGGCGAAGCCGAGTCCGATGTTGCCCGCCGACGAGCCGCGCCCACCGCCCTGGCCGGACAGGATGCTGGAGTTGATGCCGATCACCTGGCCGTCGAGGTTGACCAGCGGACCACCGGAGTTGCCCGGGTTGATCGAGGCGTCGGTCTGGATGCCGTTGTAGACGACGGCTTCGCCGTTGTCGCCGGAGACCTCGACGGTCCGGTCCATCGCGCTGACGATCCCGGAGGTGACGGTGCCCTCCAGCCCCAGCGGCGAACCGATCGCCACCACCGGCTGGCCGACCTTCAGCGCGGAGGACTTGCCGAGCTGGGCGGGCACCAGGCCGTCCACCTGGTCGAGCTTGATCACGGCGAGGTCGTAGGACGGCGCCGTGCCGACAACCTTCGCCGAGGTCTTGCGGCCGTCCGAGAGCGTCACGGTGATCTCGCCCTGGTCCGCGACGACGTGGTTGTTGGTCAGCACGTAGCCGTCCGCGGTGAGCACCACCCCGGTGCCCTCGGAGCCGCCGGTGCGGGACTTCACGGAGATGTCCACCGTGCTGGCCGAGACCTTCTCCGCGGCGAACTGCGCGGTGCCGGTCTGCGAGCTGACCTGCTGGCCCTGGACGGGGTCCTGCTGGCTGAGCGGCGAGGTGCCGCCCGTCCCCTGCGCGAGCAGGTACCCGCCGCCTGTTCCCGCCGCGCCGCCGACGAGACCGGCTATCAGCGCGGCCGCCACTATCCCGCTGCTCACGCGTCTGCTCTTGGGTGGTGGCGGCGCCGGTGCGGTGTGCTGGAAGGCCGGCCCCGCGGGCGTGGCGCCAGGTCCGTGCTGGGCGGCGTCGGCGTTGTGGGGAGCTGGGGTCTCGTCTGGTCTCATGCGGCTGACAGTGCCCGCCGATGCTGAGAACAAGCTATGGATTCCCTGTCGAATCCCACCCCAACTCGGCGTGGTGCTGCCGGATTCTCACAGGTTGCGGTCCGCTCCGGCGGCGTCTCAGTTCTTGACGCGGTAGCGGAGGTAGACCGTGCCAGCGTCGAAGCGGCGCTCCGCCAGCAGCTCCAGCTCCAGGCGGAGGCCGTCGGGCAGCGCGCGCGTGCCGCCGCCGACCACGACGGGCGTGACGAACAGGTGGCATTCGTCGACCAGCCGGGCCCGGAAAGCGTGCTCGGCGAGACCCGGTCCGCCCACGAGGAGGTCCTGCTTCGCCGCCGCCTTCATGCGGTGGACCGCGTCGGGGTCGAACTCGCGCTCCATCCGGGTGCGGGCGGTGGACACCGACTCCAGCGTCGTGGAGTACACGACCTTGTCGGCCGACCGCCAGATCTCGGAGAACTCCTCCGAGAGCGGCGACTGATCGGGCAGCGCCTCCGGGTCGTCCCAGCCCGCCATCGTCTCGTACATCCGGCGCCCGTAGAGGTAGGTGCCCGCCGAGCGCTCCAGGTCGTTGATGAAGGCGTGCACCTGCGCGTCCGGCACGGCCCAGTCGAAGTTCCCCTTCTCGTCGGCGATGTAGCCGTCGAGCGAGGTGATCGCCGAGTAGACCAGCACGCCCATGCTCAGCCCCTTCTCCGGACCGGACCGCCGCCGGTCCCCGCCGCCGGGTAAGGCCCCGCCACGTCACCCACCAGCGTGGACGGGCGTTGCGCAGGATGCTACCGCCACCGGACGACACCGCGCGCTCGTGACGGCCGGGAAGCCGGAGCGTTCCGGCCTGTTGAAGAACGGGGGTGGAATTCGCGGCGACCGGCAGGCAACATGCCAGGCATCGACGGCCCGGTAGGAGGTGTCGTGGTCGGCAACGCGCAGCGGCAGGTGCTTGTCACCGCCGAGCGGATCGTGACGGCGGCCGACGGCCGGGCCTCCCCCTACGCGTCCGGGCCGCGCCCCGCACTGCTGTTGCTCGACGAACGCGTCGTCGCCACCGGGGGCCTCGATGCACTGCGGGAACGTGCCCCGGAAGCGGAGCTCGTCGACCTCGGCGCCGCCACGGTCGTCCCGGGGTTCAACGACGCCCACCAGCACCCGACGATGACGGCGGCCAACCTGCGCGGCGTGGACCTGTCCACTGCGGACTCCGCCGACGGCATCCTCGGCGCGCTCCGCGAGCGTGCCCGCTCGGCCGACCCGGGCGAATGGGTTCTCGGCACCCGCTACGACCACGGGCGCGCCACCGGCGGCACCCCGCTGACCCGCTGGGACCTCGACGAGCTCGGCACGTCGCACCCGGTGCTGCTGATCAACGTCGGCGCGCACTGGGGTGTGCTGAACTCGGCGGGCCTGCGTGCGGCGGGGCTGTCCGACGACAGCGAGGACCCCGTCGGCGGCGAGCTCGTCCGCGACGCCGCGGGGCGGCTGACCGGTGTGGTCCACGAGCAGGCGTTGTTCGACCTGGCCTACCCGTCGCTGGCGCGGCGTCCCACGGTCCTGCCGCGGCAGGACACCGAGTCCGGACTGCGGCACCTCGAGCAGACGTTCCGGGCGCTGAACGCGGCAGGCATCACCAGCGTCGGCGACGCCATGGTCGGCCCGGACGAACTCGCCCTGCTCCAGGAGGCGCGCGTGCGCGGACGGCTGACCGCCCGGGTCAACGCCCTGCTGACCTACCCGCACGTCGACACCTTCCACGCCGCCGGGCTGCGCACCGGCTTCGGTGACCACTGGCTGCGCGTCGGCGGCGTCAAGGCGTTCGCCGACGGTGCCGTGGCCGGTGGGACCTGCCTGGTCGAGCAGCCGTTCGAGGGCACCGAGGACCACGGCATCCAGACGCTGAGCCAGGACGAGCTGGAGGAGCTGGCGCTGCGCGTCCACGGCGCGGGCAGCAGGCTGGCGATCCACGCCAACGGCGACCGCGCGATCCGGCTCGTGCTCACCGCCCTGGAGCGTGCTCGGGAACGGACACCGCGCCCCGGCCTGAGACACCGGATCGAGCACTGCTCGATCATCGACGACGACATCGTGGCGCGCATGAAGGCGCTCGACGCCATCGCGGTGCCCTTCGGCAGCTACGTCGCCTTCCACGGCGACAAGCTGCTCGACTACTACGGCGCCGACCGGCTGGAACGGATGTTCGCGCACCGCGGCCTGCTCGACGCGGGCGTGGCGGTGGCCGGCTCCAGCGACTTCCCCTGCGGGCCGTACGAACCGCTGGTCGCGCTGGCCAGCTGCGTCACCCGGCGGTCCACGGCAGGCCGGACGTCGGGCCGGGTGCTCGGCGGCTCGCAACGCATCACGCCGCTGGAGGCGCTGGCGCTCTACACGACCGGGTCCGCGCACGCGTCGGGCGAGGCGGAGCACAAGGGGCGGCTGCTGCCCGGCTACCTTGCGGACTTCGCGGTGCTGTCCGAAGACCCGCTGGAAGCGGACACGCACCGGCTCCCGGGAGTCGAGGTGCTCCAGACCTGGGTCGGCGGACGACCCGTGTGGCGACAGGACGACCCGAGCTGAGCCCGGATGCCGGAAACCGCAGGCCCGCAACCACGACGAGCGAGGAACGCAGGGCAGTCCACGGTGAGCAGGAGGTAACGATGTTCGAAGGCCGGAGATCGCTGTGGTGGCTGCTGGGGCCGGTGGTGCTCTACCTGCTGGCCCTGCCGCTTTACAACAGGGTCGATCCCGTGTTGCTCGGACTGCCCTTCTTCATGTTCTGGACGCTGATGGCGACCGTGCTCACGCCGGTGTGCATCTGGCTCGCCGCGCGCAGCGATCCACTGTGGGCAGCCGACCGCGACCGGGCGCGCGGAGCGGACGACGCGGGGGACGGCTCGGATGCTCCGGCCGACTCGGAAGGTGATGTCCGGTGAACGGCAACGCCACCGTCTCGGTCGGGATCTTCGCGCTGTTCATCGTCGCCGCCGTCGTGCTGGGGCTGCTGTCGCTGCGCGGGCGGGACAAGGCGAACCTGGCCGAGTGGTCGGTGGGAGGCCGCAGCCTCGGTGTCGTCCTGATCTTCGTGCTCATGGCGGGCGAGACCTACACGAGCTTCAGCTACCTGGGTGCGGCGGGCTGGGCCTACGACTACGGCATGCCGGTGTTCTACCTCGTCGCCTACCTGGCGATCGGCTTCGCCGTGGGTTACGTGGTCGGCCCGATCCTCTGGCACTACGCGCACCGCCACCACCTGCACAACATCACCGACATCACCGCGCACCGCTTCGACTCCCCGTGGCTCGGCGGGGCCGTCGCGGTGCTGACGACGGTGTTCCTGCTCCCCTACATCCAGCTCCAGATCACGGGCATGGGCGTGGTCGTCTCGACGATCAGCTACGGCACGATCAGCCTCGGCGTCGGCTACGTGGTCGCGTTCGTGGTGGCCGAGGCGTTCATCATCGCGTCCGGTCTGCGCGGCAGCGCCTGGGTCTCGATCCTCAAGGACGGCCTGGTGATCATCACGCTGGTGATCGTCTTCGTGTACGTGCCGCTGCACTACTTCGGCGGGTTCGGCCCGCTGCTCGACCGGCTGGTGGAAGAACGTCCGCGGTGGCTGGTGCTGCCGGGGCAGGGCAAGGAGTCGCTGGGCATGCTGTGGTTCGCCACCACCGGCCTGCTCAACGGCGTGGTCTACACGATCTTCCCGACGACCGTGGCCGGTTACCTGGGCGCCAAGAGCCCCGCCGTACTGCGGCGCAACGCGATCATCATGCCCTTCTACCAGGTGCTGCTGTTCGTCCCGATCCTGCTCGGCCTGGCCGCGGTCTTCGTCGTGCCCGGGCTCGGCGACTCGAACCTGGCGATGTTCGAGCTGGTCGTCGACTCGATGCCCGCCTGGCTGGTCGGCCTGGTCGGGGTGGCCGGAGCGCTGTCGTCGATCGTGCCGATGGCGGTGTTCATGCTGGTCATCGGGACGATGTGGGGCCGGTCGATCCTCGGCGCCCACCCACGCACGGCACCGCACCAGAAGCGGCTGTCGCAGCTGGTCACGTTCCTGGTCGGGCTCCTCGCGCTGGTCTTCACCTTCGCCTCGCCGACGACCTTGGTGCAGCTTTCGGTGCTTTCCTACCAGGGCCTCGCGCAACTGCTGCCCGTCGTGCTGGTGGGGCTGCTGTGGCGGCGGATGTCCACGGCGGGCGCGGCGTCGGGCCTGGCCGCGGGGGTGGCCGTGGTGGCGGTGCTGGTGGTGAGCGGCAACGATCCCCTGCTCGGGATCAACGCCGGGCTGCTCGGCCTGGTGGTCAACTTCGCGGTGAACGTGGCGGTGAGCCTGGCCCGGCCCGCCGACACCCCGGCCGACCGCCTCGCGGTCCCCGAACCCCGCGAAGCGGCCTCGGTTCGGGTGTGAGGCCGCCGTGGGTGGGTCAGCCCCAGGTGGGGGCGGCCTCTTCGGCGTCGGAGCGTTCGAGCACGGCGTTCCCGCCGATGTCGACCGGCCCCTCGGCGGATACCGGGCGGGCGGTCGGGAACCACCGCCTCCCGATGGCAATCGCCGCGTCCATCAGGGCGCCGACGTGTTCGAACGAGTAGGGGGACAAGCCGATCACCGACGGCGCGGGCATGACGTACAGCTCGCACTTCGACGCGTTGACCTGCATGTCCAGTCGCGCCGCCGCGACCATGGCGGCACCCAGAGCGGCGCCGTTGACACCGGTGATCGACTTCGGCGGGGTCTGCGGCGGCGGCCACGTGGCCACCGTGCCGACACCGCGCCTGCGCCGGTCGAACTCGAACGGCTCGCTGCCGCCGCACGGCAGGACGTAGACCCGCTCGGCACCCTGTTCGACGGCCCGGCTGATGGGCATGAACGCGGCGGGACCACCGTCCACCAGCCACCGGCCGCCCACCTTGATCGGCGGGAACATCCCGGGGATCGAGCAGGACGCCACGAGCGCGGGCAGCGCCGGACCGCGCTCGAAGTAGACGGCCTCGCCGCTGTCGACGTCGGTCGCCGTGACCGTCAGCGGGATCCGGGCGTCCTCCAGCCTCCGGTACGGCAGGGTCTGGTACAGCCAGCGGGCGAGCCCGCGGTTGCTGATCAGGTGGTTGGTGAGGCCGAGCTTGCCGGCGAGGATGCGCAGCGGCTGGATGGCGAACACGTCAGAGCGCCGCATCGACAGCCACACCTCGCGCAGCTTCTCCGCGCCGCGGGCAGTGGGGTCGCCCGCCAGCCACGCCGCGTTCAGGGAACCGACCGACGTGCCGAGGACCGCGTCAGGCGCCTCCCCCGCTTCGAACAGTGACGTCACAAGGCCGGCCTGAATCGCCCCGAAGGTGGAGCCGCCCGGCAGAACCCACGCCGTCCGCATCCGCACGGTCCTCTCTGCTCGTCCTCCCCACCGAGGCTAGCCGCGCTCCGCGGTTCCGGTGGTCAGGCGTCGCCCGGGTCACCTCGACGGCGCCCGCGTTTCACCTCGCCCCGGTGCTTCTTGCCCGCGAGTCTGCGGTGCTGCGAGGCACGCGTGGGCTTGGTCGGCCGCCGCTTGCGCGGCGGGGGCGCGACGGCCTCGGCGAGCAGCGCAGCCAGGCGCTCACGCGCGGCCTGCCGGTTGGCCAGTTGTGAGCGGTGTTCGGATGCGGCGATGGTGACGACGCCGTCGACCAGCCGGTGGCCGAGCCGCTCCACCGCCCTGTGGCGCAGGTCGTCGGGCAGCGAGGGCGTGCGGGCGAGGTCGAAGGACAGCTCCACGCGGGAGTCGGTGGTGTTCACGCCCTGACCACCGGGTCCGGAGGACCGGGAGAAGCGTTCGAACAGCTCGGCGGCCGGGATCGCCAACCGCCGAGTGACGGGCAGGTCGTCGGCCATACCCCAAGCATGCCCCACGGGAGGGTCGGCAGAGGCCGGTGGGGAGAGATGGCAGGGGCTTCCCGCGGGTCACACGGGCACCGGCGCCGGGGACAGCCAGTCGGCGAGTGCGCGCGCACGCCGCCGCGCACGCACCGACGACGCCAGCAGCCGCAGCGTTTCGGCGGTGTCGTCCCAGCTCATGCACGCGTCGGTGATGCTCTGGCCGTACGTCGGACAACGGCCCGCGACGACATCCTGCCGTCCCGCGACGAGGAAGCTCTCCAGCATTACGCCCCGGATCGCGGTCTCGCCAGCGGCGACCCGGGCACCGATGTCGGCAGCCACCTGCTTGGCGTCGATCACCACGCGGCTCGGCAGCTCGGCGGCGCCGAGCAGAGCCGACAACCGCGCGACGGACTCCGGCCCGTGGTTCGGCCCATCCGCACCGCCACGCAGGACGACGTGCACATCGGGGTTGCCGGAGCTCCGGACCAGGTCGACCGAGCCCTGCTCGCCCACCGCGGCGAACGCGTGCGGGGCCGCCGCCGCGAGCACCGCGTCCACCGCGACCCGCAACGATCCCCCGGTCCCGTTCTTCCCGTGCACCACGCGCCCCCTGCCACCCCGATCGGCACCCATCGGTTCCCCTCTCCAGAGGCGACGACCGAGAAGTTAGCCTAACCTAACTTCAACCCGGCGCGTGGGACCGAGCGGTGCACCGTTGATCAGGCGGTGCCCGGTTCTCATCCCGTCGACCTGGCGCCAGCCCGATCAGACCGGGTCAAGGGGGGCACCCCTGATGCCAACCGCAGGCTGCCTCGAAAACCGGCCCCCTTGACGCGGTCTGATAGCCCTCGTGGAGGTCGACGGGATGAGAACCGCCAACCGCCCCACCGCAAGATGCCTCGAAAACCCACTCATCCCGGAGACCTGCCGGGGGCTTGGGGGCGGCGAGCGCCCCAGAAACCACCCACCCAAAGCGACCCGCAAAGCCAGGGTGAGTACGTCGAAAACTCCCGCGCCCCCGCTCTGAAGGTGAGCCGCCAGCCCTGCTGGATGCGTCGAAAACCCACGCGCCCCCACCCTCAAAGTGAGCCGCCAGCCCTGCTGGATGCGTCGAAAACCCACGCGCCCCCGCCCTAAAGGTGACCCGCCAGCATTAGCCGTTGCCCCGAAACCCCCACCCCACCGTCCCTCCTCGCCCTACTCCGCCGGCCGCCACCCTTCGACCCCGCCGGGAACGGGGGCGTCGTGGGAGTAGGGCGTGCGGGTGAAGATGAAGGTGTTCAGGTCGAGGTGGGTGGGTGTGCCGTTCTCGTCGCAGCCGATGCGCAGAGGCTCGCCCGCGTAGTAGCCGTCCAGGCCGGTCCACGTTCCGTCGCCGTTCGGGCGGAAGCGGGAGGCGCGGCCCTTGCCCTGCCAGGGCGCCAGGTCGAGCAGTCCGTCCGGCAGGACGCGGAGCACGTGGGGCGAGGGTCCCCAGTACCACTGCCCGGTCAGTTCGAGCAGGTCGACGTCGATGTCGGTCCGGGGTTCCCAGGGTTCGGGGATGCGCGGCTCGTGGTGGCCGAGGATGTCCAGCAGGTCGAGCGCCAGGGCCGAGCCGACGCCCGCCGTCGTGTTCGCCATGAACACCACGCCGGTGTTGTCGGCCGGGTCCATCAGCATGGTGGCGAGGAACCCGGGCATGGAGCCGGTGTGCCCGGCCAGGCGGCGGCCGCCGTGCCGGAAGAGCTGGAGCCCGAGACCGAATCCGCCGCGCCACTCGTTGCCGTCGTCCACCGCTCCCGGGGCGCGCATCTCGGCGACCGTGTCCGGGTGCAGCACCTCGGCGGTGTCGCCGTTGACGAAGCGCAGCCAGCGCGCCATGTCGTCGACGGTGGACCAGAGCTGGCCTGCCGGGGCCATGGCGCCGGCGTCCTCCGCCGGTTCGGGCATGAGCACGTCCGCCCACGGGTGCACGGCCCAGCCCTCCGCGTGCGGTGCCTCCGGAGCGAGGGTCGTGCGGTTCATGCCCAGCGGCTCCAGGATCTCCGCCCGCATTGCCTCCGCCCAGCTCGTGCCGCGCGACCTCGCCACCAGTTCGCCCAGCACGCCGAAGCCGACGTTGGAGTAGTGGAAGGTGTGCCGGGGAGCCGGCCGGAGCGCGTCGTCGTCGATCGTCGACAGCAGGTCCTCCGCGCTGCCGCCGGGGGTGCGCTCCCACCACGGGCCCGCGGGCTCGGCGGTCAGGCCGCTGGAGTGGGTGAGCAGCTCGGTGATGCTGCGGTTGCCGATCGAGGTGCCGGGCACGTGGTCGTCGAGCTTGTCGGCGAGGTCCAGCCTGCCCTCGTCGCGCAGCCGCATCACCAGCACCGCGATGAAGGTCTTGGTGATCGAGCCGACGCGGTACTGCGTGTCCGAGGTGGGGGCGGCGTCACCGATCCGCCCCCTGGTTCCCACCCAGATCGTCCGGCCGTCGCGGACCAGTCCCGCGATCAGCGAAGGAACGCGCCCTTCGCGCTGTTCCACTGCCAGGCGCCGCAGCAGCGCGCGCTCGGTCGTAGGGAGCAAGCTCGTCAACATGCCGCCATGCTTTCACGATGTGGACGGCGTCCTCGATCGACAGCCTTGCCATCCGGGGGACGCCGCGTAGCCTCTGAACTGCCGATGGTTCATCACCTCCGAGAGGTCCCGGGTGTGATGAGGCAGGAGGGAACCCGGTGCGAGCCCGGGGCCGCCCCGCAGCGGTGAGGCCTGCCACCGAAGTCCACGCGACGCGTGCGCATGGTCCGAGGTCTTGCGGGAGGACCGGACGTGCATCGCCGTCCGATCAGCGCTGGGTTCTCGCGCCCGCGAGGAGTGTGCTTTGACCAGCAGGATCGGATCAACCGTGCTCGGCCACCCGCGAATCGGCCCGCGCCGGGAACTCAAGCGCGCGCTGGAGAGCTACTGGGCGTCGCGGAGCACCGAGGCGGAGCTCAGGGAAGTCGCGCGTTCGCTGCGCGCCGGCACGTGGCGGGAACTGGCCGGCGCCGGGCTGGACTCGGTGCCGGGCAACACCTTCTCCTACTACGACCAGGTGCTCGACACCGCCGTGACGTTCGGTGCGGTCCCCCGCCGGTTCGCCGAGCTGGGTCTCGGGCGGCTGGACACCTACTTCGCCATGGCACGCGGGGTGGAGTCCACGCCGCCACTGGAGATGACCAAGTGGTTCGACACCAACTACCACTACCTGGTGCCGGAGATCGGGCCCGGCACGGCCTTCGCGCTCGCCGACCGGACCGCCGTCGAGGACTACCGCGAAGCGGCGGCGGACGGGGTCGGCACGCGACCCGTCGTCGTGGGCCCGCTGACGTTCCTCCTGCTGTCCAAGTCCGCTGAGGACGCGCCGAAGTCGTTCCGCCCGCTGGACAAGCTCGACGAGCTCGTCCAGTGCTACGCCGAGCTGCTCGCCGAGCTGCACGACGCCGGAGCCGGATGGGTCCAGCTCGACGAACCGGCGTTCGCCGCCGACCGCGCTCCCGAGGAGCTGGAGCTGCTGCGCGGCGCCTACCGGACGCTCTCGCGGCTCGATCGGCGCCCGAAGATCCTGGTGGCGACCTACTTCGGCGACCCGGGGGACGCGCTGGCGACGCTGGCTTCCACCGACGTCGAGGGAATCGCCGTCGACCTGGTCAGCCATCCATCCATTGTGGACAAGCTGGCCCAGGTGGACGAGTTGCGCTCCAAGACCTTGGTGGCGGGTCTGGTCGACGGCCGCAACGTTTGGCGCACCGACCTGGACGCCGCACTCGGCACGGCGGCCACCCTGCTGGGCGTCGCGGGCGAGGTGGCGGTCAGCACCTCGTGCTCCCTGCTGCACGTGCCCTACGACGTCGCCTCCGAAGCGGACCTCGACCCGAAGGTCCGGCCCTGGCTGGCGTTCGCGAAGCAGAAGGCCGCCGAGGTCGTCACCCTCGGCCGCGCGCTGCGCGAGGGGCACGACTCGGTCGCCGACGAGCTGACCGCCGCGCGCAACGCCGTCCAGGACCGCAGGACCTCCGAGCGGCTGCGCGACGACCGGGTGCGCGGACGGCTGGAAGCGCTCAGCGCGGGCAGCTACCGCCGAAGCCCGTACGAGGCGCGCCGCACCGCCCAGCGGCGGGCGCTGGGCCTGCCTCCGCTGCCGACCACGACCATCGGGTCCTTCCCGCAGACCCCTGACGTGCGCAAGGCACGCGCCGCCCTGCGCACCGGCTCCATCGACCAGGCCGCCTACGACCAGCGGATGCTGGAGGAGATCAGCCGGGTCGTCGCCCTCCAGGAAGCGCTCGGCCTGGACGTGCTCGTACACGGCGAGCCCGAGCGCAACGACATGGTGCAGTACTTCGCCGAGCACATGGACGGCTTCGTCAGCACCCAGAACGGCTGGGTGCAGTCCTACGGATCGCGCTGCGTGCGGCCCCCGATCCTCTTCGGCGACGTGTCGCGCCCGGAGCCGATCACGACGCGGTGGGCCGAGCAGGCGCAACGGCTGACCGAGAAGCCGGTGAAGGGCATGCTCACCGGTCCGGTCACCATCCTCGCCTGGTCCTTCGTGCGCGACGACCAGCCGCTCTGCGAGACCGCCGAGCAGGTCGCGCTGGCCATCCGCGACGAGGTGCGCGACCTGGAGGCCGCCGGCATCCGCGTGATCCAGGTGGACGAACCCGCGCTGCGGGAACTGCTGCCGCTGCGCGCCGAACAGCACGAGGACTACCTCGACTGGGCGGTGAACTCGTTCCGGCTAGCCACCTCGGGCGTCGCCGACCGCACCCAGATCCACACCCACCTGTGCTACTCGGAGTTCGGCGAGGTGATCGACGCGATCGTCGCACTCGACGCCGACGTCACCAGCATCGAGGCCGCGCGCTCGCGCATGGAGGTCCTCGACGACCTCAACGCCGTCGGGTTCGGGCGGGGCGTCGGTCCCGGCGTCTACGACATCCACTCCCCGCGCGTGCCGAGCACGGAGGAGATCGAGGGGCTGCTCGCCGCCGCCCTCCGGTCGGTGCCCGCCGAACGCCTGTGGGTCAACCCCGACTGCGGGCTGAAGACCCGCGGCTACACCGAGGTGGAGCCCGCGTTGCGGAGCATGGTCGATGCGGCGGCCCGCGTGCGCGCCGACCTGGCCTGATCCGCGCGAGGTACCCACCGGCGACGTGCTCAGCCGGGCCTCAGAAAACCTTGGCAAGATGGGCGCGTGAACGCAGAGCGCGATCGAGTGGACGTCCGCGGCGTGGTCGGCTTCGTCGCCATCGCCTACCTCCCGGCATGGCTGATGACGCTCCCCCTGTGGCTGACCGGCCAGGGCCTGACCTGGGCGTGGTCGCCGCTGGTGCTCGTCGCCATGATGTTCATGCCCGCCGTGGCGGCCCTCGTGGTGAACAGGTGGATCAGCCCGCGTCCGAAACCGCTGCGCGCCACCGGACTCACGAACCCGGGGGGGATCAGGAAGTGGTGGCGCTACGCGCTGCTGGCGTGGCTCGCCCCGCCCGTCACCATGTTCGTGGCGCTGGTCGTCGGCTACATGCTCGGTTTCTACGAGGCGGACTGGACCGGCTTCTCCGGCCTCGCCGAGCAACTCCAGGGCGGCGTCGTCGGCTCCGCGCCCCAGGCGGCGGGCACCCTGGCGCTCGGCCAGATCGCGCAGGTCTTCCTGCTCGGCTGGCTCAACGTGATCCCGGCCCTCGGCGAGGAGCTCGGCTGGCGCGGCTACCTGGTGCCTGCGCTGCTGCCGCTCGGGCAGCCGGGGGCGCTGCTCACCAGCGGCGTGCTCTGGGGCCTGTGGCACGCGCCGGTGCTCGTGCTCGGCTACAACTACCCGACCGTGCCGGTGGTCGTGTCGTTCATCATGATGACCTGCTTCTGCGTGCTGGTGGGCGTGCTGCTGAGCTGGCTCCGGCTCGCCAGCGGCAGCGTGTGGCCTGCGGCCATCGCGCACGGCTTCCTCAACGCCTCTGCCGGTCTCGCGCTGGTCTTCAGCGCGGCGGGACACCCGGTCGACAACGTCTCCACGGGCCTGCTCGGCTGGACCGGCTGGCTCGTCCTGGCTCTGCTCATCCTGACCCTGGTGATGTTCGACAAGCTGCCCGTCCACCTCCAGCAGCCGAAGGAGGAGGGCATCACCCGAGGCGTCCAGCGCCGCAGCCGCCGATGACTCCTCGATGTCTTCGCGCAGATCACGCAGGTAGTCGGTGAGCTGGAGCCCGGCCCTCGCGTGAACCGCGCAGCTCCGTGCCGTGCGTGGATGCGCCTTGTCGCAGCTCCCGCGTATTCGGCGGCGAACTCCGCAGTGCGTTTGCCCCGCAACCGTTCTGCCCGCACACGGCGTCGACGTAGCGCCGCAGGTCCGCGTAGGTCGGGTAGTGCGTGACGCGCAGATCGGTCGCGATGGTGGCGGCCACCCCGAAATCTCCGCTCCGAACGCGAAGCGGGGGTCTTCCCGCCTCTGGCGGAAAGACCCCCGCGAACTCCCGGGAACGCCCCTTACCTCGGGGGAGCCGCCGGCGGCGGCGCCGGGGAACCCGGCAGCGGCGCGGGCGGCAAGCCCTCGTGGATCCTCGTCATGGCGTCGAACCAGGTGCGGGCAGGCACCTTGCCGCCGTAGATGTTGCCGCCGTGCTTGCCGCACAGGTACGGCGGTGCGTCACCGCCGCCGTCGCAGATGCCCTCCGGGCTGTTGCCGTCGGCGTAGGTCAGCACCGCGCCGGCCATCTGCGGGGTGGCCGCCAGGAAGCCCGCCGACTTGTGCTCCTGCGTCGTACCGGTCTTGCCGATCATCGGCCGGTTCCAGCCGACCGCCTGGGCGGCCTGGCGGGAGGTGCCGTCGGTGTCGTCCTTGCTCATGCCCTGCGCCAGCTGGTTGGCGACGTGCGGTGCGATCGCCTGCTCGCAGGCGCCTTCGTTGAGCGGCACGATGTTGCCGTTGCGGTCCTTGACCTCTTCCAGCGGCGTCGGCGGGCAGTAGACGCCGTCGCTCATGATCGTCGCCGCGACGTTGGAGAGCTCCAGCACGCTGGTCGGGGTGTAGCCCAGGGTGAACGCGCCCCGGTTGCCCTTCTTGATCACCTCTGCCTGCGACGGGCCGTTCGAGCCGTCGTCCTTGAGGGTCTGGCCGCTGGAGTTCACGCCCGTCATGCCGTGCCGCAGACCGAGGCGAGCGGCCATGTCGACGACGTTGCTGAGCCCCGCCCGTTCCTGCAGCGCGACGAACGCGGTGTTCGGCGACGTCGCCAGCGCCATCTGGAGCGTCCGCGGTCCGGGCTGCACGCCGTCGGCGTTGCCGACGGTGTAGGGCGCGGTGCCGTTCTTGTAGACGCGCGAGGTGTAGGACGGCGGGACGTCGATGACGTCGTACGGGCTCATACCCTGCTCCATGGCCGACGCCGCCGTGAACACCTTGTAGATCGAGCCCGCACCGAACGGCTGGACCCGGCTGACGATGTCGTAGGCGCTCTGGCCCTTGCTCAGGTCGTTGCCGAAGTCGCGGTTGGCGACCAGCGCCCGCACCTTGTGCTTGTCCTTGCCCGGCTCCACGACCGACATCACGTTCGCGATGCCCTCGGTCTGGGTCGGGACCTGCTTCTGGGCCGCTTGCTTGGCCGCGTCGCTGGACTTGCGGTCGAGCGTGGTGCGGACCGTGTAACCGCCGGTCTTGAGGTCCTCGGACTCGATCCCGAGCCGATCCAGGTAGTCCTTGACGTAGCTGCAGAAGAAGCCGTCGGTGGTGCCGTCGCCGAGGCCGACGCAGCCGTTCGGCGGGCGGCCGAGCGGGGACATCACACCGAGCGGCTCCTTCTTGGCGCGCTCGGCGTCCTGCGGGGTGATGCGGATGTTGTTGTTCGGGTCGGCCATCAGGTCGATCACCAGGTTGCGGCGGGCCATCGCGTCGGCCGGGTTGCTGTTGGGGTTCAGCGAACCGGGCTGGTTGACGATGGCGGCGAGCAGCGCGGACTGGGCGATCGTCAGCTTGTCCGGGCTGGTGCCGAAGTAGGTCTGGGCGGCGGCGCCGACGCCGAAGGTCTGGTTGCCGAACGGCACCACGTTGAGGTATCCGGTGAGGATCTCCTCCTTGGTCATGGTGCGTTCCAGCTCGACGGCGATCTTGGCCTCGCGCAGCTTGCGCGCGATGGTGGTCTCCTTGGCCTTCTCGGCGTCCATCTCGGTCTGCGCGACGACGTGCACCAGGTAGTTCTTGACGTACTGCTGGGTGATCGTGGACGCGCCCTGCGCGGTCTCACCGCTGCTGACGTTGGTCGCCAGCGCGCGCATGGTGCCCTGCCAGTCGACCCCGCCGTGGTCCCAGAACCGCTTGTCCTCTACGGCGGTGATGGCCGCCTTCATGGTGTCGGGGACCTGTTCCGGGGGCGTCTCGACCCGGTAGTCCTTGAAGAAGTAGGCGATCGGGTCGCCGTCCTTGTCGGTGACGGTCGACACCTGCGGCATGTCGCGCTGCGCGAGCGAACTCGACATCCTGGACATGGCATCCGTGGCCTGGTTCACCACCGCGCCCGCGCCGGTGGCCAGCGGCATCATCAGGCTCGCCACCAGGACCCCCGCGAGCACGCACAGGCCGAACATCTTCAGTAGTACGCCGCTGCGCACGCCAGCCCCAATCATCAAGTGTCACGCGACTTGATCGCCGAACGCGGTCCGCGGGCGGCCACCGATGCCCACCTCGCCGATCGCACACCGAATCCGCAGGGAAAACACCCGCGACGCCCGCCCCGGCGGGATCGTCGGCATTCGCTTCTCCAGTAGTCGGTTCAATGCGTTGATATCACACCGGTGGAAGACGCCTTCCCGCGCCGAACGGTTCGCCGGCCGCCCGGGCGGGATCCGCGGGCTCCTCTTTCTCCGACGCGCCACCGGCGACGAGGTTGCCCGTCTCCTGGTTCCGATTCCGCATCGCGTGCGAAACCGGATCACTACACTTGGTCACCGAGTCCGGATCCGCTTGACCGCACGCTGGAGGACCTATGACCGACCCGTTCATGGACGCGCTCGCGACCGCCCTCGCGGGTCAGGCGGTGACCGCGCTCGGCGCCGCCGGCACCAAGGCGCTGGCGAAGGTCCGCGAACTCCTGCGGCGGCGGTCGGACCGGGACCCCGAGACGGTGGCCGCGCTCGAGGCGGCCGAGGGCCCGGACGCCGGCGCGCCGCAGATCAAGGCGCTCGCCGAGCGGCTGGACCGGGTCTCCCAGGAGGACCCGGACTTCGGCGAGGAGCTGCGCGCCGAAGGCGCGCCCATCCACAACGACATCACCGCGAGCGAGAACAGCGTGGTGAACGTCAACCACGGCAACGTGGACAAGCTCATCCAGAGCCGCGAGATCCACGGCGGGATCACGTTCAACTGAGGCCGGGCCGCTTCGGTGAGGCCGGGCCGCTTCGGCCGATGCCGGGCCCGCGCACCGGCGCGGGCCCGGCGTGACATCGGACACGCCGGGCGGGTTCAGCCCGCTCGGCGGTCGGCCTCGTCCAGCTCGGCGAGGTACCTGTTGTACTCGGCCATCACCGGATCCTCGTCGTCGTCGACCGGCGGCGCCGGGGGCGGGACGAGGGGACGCCGCCGGCGCTTCCCGGCGGCCTGCTCCGCGCTCGCAGCCGCGGCACCCGAGATACTGGACGCCGCTCCAGGTGCCGTTCCGGCGTCCGGGAGGGCGGGCGCGGCTTCGGCCACCTTGTACATGCGCGCCACGCGGACCCACAGGAAGATCGTGAACGCCCCGAACAGCGGCCACATCAGCGCGTAACCGAGGTTCTGCGCGCTTCCGCCCGCCTCGTGCGCACGGTCCCACTGCCACCGGGCGAGGAAGCCGGTGGCGATGGCGGCCGCGAGGAACAGCAGGTGCAGCAGCAGCCATCGCGGTGTCAACAGGCTGCGGTTCACACCCAGGATTCTAGGTGCTCCGAAGCGGGTGCGGCGGCCAGGTGCTCGGGCACGGCCCCGGCGGGCGGCCCGTCAGGCCGAGGTACTAGGCGCCGTTCGCAGGCTGCCCGCAGTCCCGCACCGGTTCCGCCACGGGCAGTCCCCTGGCCTCCAGCAGCCGGCGCAGGCGCGCCGGGTAGTCGGTGATCAATCCGTCTACGCCCATGTCGATCAGCGCGTTCATCGTGGCTTCGTCGTTCACCGTCCACGGCACGACGGCCAGGCCCGCGCGGTGCGCCTCCTCGACGAGCTCCGGCGTGGTGAACGGCACGTAGCCGGGGTCGCCGACCGCACCGCCCTGCGGTTCACCGTGCAGCGGTGACAGGGCGGCTGCTCCGAAGGTCCGCACCGCGCGCACCGGGCTGCCGCCGAAGTCGTCGATGTCCAGGCCGCCCAGCCACGGCGACGCCCCTGGCCGGCCGACCTCCAGGAACTTCGGCTCGGTGAGCGCGACCACGGGCAGCCGCGGCTCGACCTGCCGCATCAGCCGCAGCGCACCCCAGTCGAAGCTCTGGACCGTGACGCGTCCGAGCATCCCGGCCCGGCGGACCTGCTCGGCGACGACCCGCACGAACTGCTCGCGCGGGGCCGTCTCGTGCGGGGCGGCGGCCTCCACCTTCGTCTCGATGTTGAAGCGGACGTCGTGGGCGCGGCAGGCGCGGACGAGGGCGAAGACCTCGCGCAGCGTCGGCATGCGCGCCCCGGGCGCGGGCTGCTGCTCCGGGTAGTCCGGGTGGGTCCGAGAACCGCAGTCCAGCGTGCGGACCTGCGCGAAGGTGAGGTCCTTGACGTAGGAGCCCGCGTACGGGAACTGCGGGTCACCCGGGAACGCGGGGGCGGTGTCCAGGCACTTCCCGGGCTTGATCTGCCGGTCGTGGGTGACCACCTCGCGTCCATCGGCGGTGATCTGCACGTCCAGCTCGAGCGTCGTGACACCGATCCGCATGGCGTTGGCGAACGCAGGGAGCGTGCCCTCCGGGTAGTGGGCGATGCCGCCGCGATGCGCCTGGAGGTCGAAGCCCGGCGCGTGCCCGGGAGGTCCGGCGGCCGCGGGCGCGACGATGCCCGCCGACAGCGCGACCGACACCAGCAGGGAACTCACCGCGCGCAGCGACTTCGATCTCATGGGCGGCAGGCTGCCAGCTCCGGCCGTCGCGCGGGCGTGCACCAGGTTGCGGTGCGGCGACGCTTCGGCATCGAGCGCCGACGCGGGATCACCGCGAACGGGCTTTACCCCGCTGGTCGACGATCGCGAGGGAGGTGAACACCAGCACCACCGCCGCCATGGTGCCGAAGGTCGTCGGGTAGTCGGTGGCCGTCACCAGCACCCCGAAACCGACCGCGCCGATGCCGTTGCCCGCGTCGTAGGCGATGTTCCACGCCGTGCTGGCCGCGCCCGAATCCGCCCGCTCGAACATCATCACCAGCGTGACGTTCTGGACCGCGCCGAAGCCGGCGCCGAGCGCGAAGGCCCCGGCGACGGCGACGGCCGTCGCACCGGCCGACGCCAGCGCGATCGCGGCCGTGCCGACTCCGGCCAGCACCACGCTCGGCACGACCACCAGCCTGCCTCCGAACCGGTCGCCGACCTGACCGGCGAGCCAGCGCCCGGCCACGGTCGCGAGACCGAACGCCAGCAGGGCGGGCGTCACCGCCCACGCCGTGATCGCCAGCGGCAGGAACGCCACCAGGCCGCCTGCCGCCGTCGCGACCACGCACATGACCAGCCACGGCGAGAGCAGCGTGACCGGGAAGGTGCGCGCGGCGGCAGGGCCGGCCTCGGGTCTGCGCACGGGCGCGATCCAGAAGACCGCCGCGGTCATGGCGACCGGCAGCGCCGCGGCGATCCAGAACAGCGGTACGAAGCCGATGTTCTGGGCCAGCCACACCCCGGCGGGCAGGAAGACCACGTTCGGCAGCCCGACCGACAGGCCGTAGAGCCCGGCCGCGCGCCCCCGCACCGCCACCGGCACCAGCTCGGCGACCAGCGCGCTGCCCGCGACCGTGAGCAGCCCGAAGCCGATCCCGCGCAGGCCGGAGACCGCCAGCAGCGCCCACATCTCCTTCGAGACCGCGAACAGCGGGGTCGGCAGGCCGATCAGCAGCGTGCCCGCGCCCAGCGCGACGCGGTGCCCGACCCGCCGCAGCAGCCACGGCATCGCGAGCTGGGTCAGCACGGTGACCAGCATGAACACCGCGTTGGTCGCGCCGGCGGCGATCTCGCCCGCGCCACCGACGACGGCCCACAGCGGCACCACCGGCAGCAGCAGCACGTAACCGGCGAAACCGCCCAGCACCGCCAGCAGCATCAGCAGGAACGACCGCCCGCGCAACGGGTTCGCGGCGCGGCGGTCGGATACGACTCGCACGGCTACTTCATACGTGCGGAGGACGTCCGTTGTCGAACGGTCGTACCAGTCCGGCCGAGCGGATGCGTTCCGGCAGGTCCGATGCCCGTGAAAACGCCACGGCCGGACGATTGTGGAACGGTGCCGGGTCGGTTTGGCTGGCGGTGATCACCACCCGGAGCCGAGGGAGAACCGAATGCGTCGACTACGAGCGCTGACGTTGGCGACCATCGTCGCGGGCACCGCCTTCACCGCCCCCGCCGCGGCGACCGCCCCGCCCGCCGAGCCGTGCAGCGAGGAGCCGCGCGAGAACCCGGTCACCGAGTTCACCAGCTACGACGAGATGCTGGTCGAGCTCGGCCGCATCGAGCGGGTCAGCCGCGGCAGGGTCGCAGTCGAGACCGCGGGCGAGTCCAACCGGGGTCGCGACCTGGTGACCGCTCGCGTCGGCGACGGCCCCGAGGTCGTGCTGATCACCGCCGAGATCCACGGCAACGAGAAGACCGGCCCGGACGCCGTCCTGCACCTGCTGGACTTCCTCGGCACCTCCGAGTCCCCGAAGGCGCGGCAGATCCGCTCCGAGCTGACCGTCGTGGCGATGCCCAAGATCAACCCCGACGCGGGCGCGCTCGACCGGCGCGGCAACGACATGACGTGGGAGGAGGCCAAGCTCCGCCACCCGCAGCTCGCGAGCGCCCCGTCGCCGTGGAACTACTACACCGGTTCGTCCCAGGGCGACGACTACTCGCAGCAGCCCGGCTTCGACGTCAACCGCGACTACAACCCGGATCTGGACTACCGGCCGCACCCCCAGGACTTCCCGGGCGCCAGCGACCGGCCCGGCTGGTTCCTGAGCCCGGAGACCAGCACCGTGCGCGACGTCTACCGCGGGCTGCAACGCGAGTTCGGCGGCGTGGACAGCTACATCGACCTGCACCACCAGGGCGCCTGCTACACCGTCCCGGGCACCGGCCGGTTCGTGACGATGAGCCTGTCCGGCAAGTTCGTGGCCGACCCGGCGGCGCCCGGTTCGCCCTACGCCGCCTACGCCGACGGTTTCCGGCTCGACTACTCCAAGCAGCTCAACGTCGCCGCCTACAACGCCTTGCAGGCGGCGGCGAACCAGAACCCGGCCTTCGGTGACATCACGCTCTACCCGCAGGACATCGACCTGCCCGGCACCGGGCTCGGCACCTTCCAGCTCAACGGCAGCGGCGCCGTGCTGTTCGAGGTGCGCGGGCAGACGCAGACGCTCGGTGAACGCCACCGGGAGATGCTGACCAGGACGGTGGAGATCGGCCTCGACGGCATCCTGGCCTCGGTGTCCAGCGGGCAGGTGCACAACCTCGACCCGGCCGCCTACGACCGGATCCCGCCGACCGACCGCGACCAGACGCGGGGCACGATCACCGAGATCGAGGACTGACCGCCGGACGGCCGCGACCGGCAGGCTCGCGGCCGCTCCGCTTCCCGCGCGACTGCTTCCGATGATCACCTGCTGGCGCACTCACCCGCCGGGGCAGCCGGGCCACCCCGGGGCTGGACGGCCCTTGGCTCTGTTTCACAAAGCGGCGGAGCCGCTTGCGGTGTGGGACTCAGCGCGACCACCCGCGGGTTCTCAGCCGTCTTCTCGCGAGGACAGCTTCGACGCCGCGTTCGGACATACGTCAGTCGGAGATCCCGAAGTGAGAAGGCGGCTGAGGTTCCGCCAAGCGCCCACTCACGCAAGCCACATCAGAAACACGTCCTAATCGGTCAGCTCGTCGAGCATGCGCTGCGCGTCGGCCAACTCCTGCTGGAGCTGTTCGACGCGGGCACGCTGCTGTTCGCGCGCGGCGTCGATCAGCGGCTCGACCGCGTCGGCGACCTCGTCGTGCAGGGCCTTCGCCGCCTGCGCCACGGCGGAGGCCGGCACCGCCATCGGCCGCAGCACCCGCTTCTTGCCGGTGCTGACCTCGACGCTCCACTGCCCCGCCTGGTCGGCCGTCAGCGTCACGGTGGCCTCGGTGGGCTGGCGCTGCTTGCGCCGCGCACCGGTGCTCGAGGTGCCGGACGAAGACGGCTTCGCGGCGGTGCCGGACGAACCAGCCCCACCGGAGCCGCCGGAACCTGCCCCGGAAGTGCGCGAAGCGCCGGAACCCGCGGTGCCCTGACCCGCCGACGACCGCCCGGACGCAGCACCGCCCGACGGCGAGGACGCCGCCGGGGTGCTCGCCACGGCGCCGGTCGAGCCCGAAGCAGAGCCCGGCGCCGAGCCAGAAGCCTTCGCCGAACCCGAGCCAGAAGCGGAACCCGCACCGGAACCCTTCCCGGAGCCGGAACCCGACGCCGCCCCGGCGCCGGAAGCCGAACCCGAGCCGCTGCGCGACCGGCCCCGGGACCCGGTGGAGTCGTCCGAGCGCTTGCGCGGTGGCTTGACCATCGTCACCTCACCGACGGAGAAGGACAGCACGTCCTTCGATCCTGCCGGACGGACCTGGATGAAGTCGCCTTCGGCAGGCTCGTCGAGTGCGACGACCTTGCCGGAACGCCCCTCCTGGACGCCCACCGCGGCCGGGGTGAACCACACCGTGGGGGTCTCGCCCGCGGCGAGCTGCTCCCGCAGACCGCGGACCTCGTCGGACGACAGCGCACGGGCCTGAGACATCGGTGCCCCTAGCTCAACGGGATGTCCCGGTCTTGCCCGGGTGCCGCGCGACGCGCACCGGCCGGGACGGATTCGACAGTGACACCGGCACTATATCGAACGCCCGTGCGAAGCCTCAACGGCGCCCCGCGGCCTGGATCTCGTAGTCCGCCGGATCCGCCTTCCTGGTGCGCAGCCAGTACTTCCAGGTCGGTCCGGGCCAGATGGTGCGGTTGATGCCGTTGGCGTCGAGGTACCAGCTCTGGCAGCCGCCCTCGGACCAGACCGCGCCCGAGAGCTTCGACTGGATCTCGCGGTTGAACTCGTCCTGGACGGACTGGCGGACGTCGATGTGCCCGATGTCCCCGCGGCAGATCGGCCGCAGGCAGCTCAGCACGTAGTTGATCTGCGACTCGATCATGAACACGACCGAGTTGTGCCCGAGCCCGGTGTTCGGGCCGAGCAGGAAGAACAGGTTCGGGAAGCCGGAGACGGTGATGCCGAGGTGGGCCTCCATCCCGTCCTTCCACGCGTCCTGGAGCTTGCGGCCTTCCCGGCCGACGATGTCGAGGTGGTCGAACGCGTCGGTCACGTGGAACCCGGTGCCGTAGATGATGGCGTCCACCGCGTGCTCCTCGCCGTCGCCGGTGACCACCGAGCGCTTGCGGACCTCCTTGATCCCGCTGGTCCGCACGTCCACGTTGGACCGGTTGAGCGCCGGGTAGTAGTCGCTGGAGAGCAGGATCCGCTTGCAGCCGATGGAGTAGTCCGGGGTGACGACCTTGCGCAGCTCGGGGTCCTTGATGGTCCGGCGGATGTAGCGCTTGGACAGCATCTCCGAGATCCGTCCGAACCGGGGACTGAAGACCACCAGCGACCGGGCTTCCAGCAGCCAGTAGACCGCCGCGCGCGCGACGCGCTGGGCCAGCGGTAACCGCCGGAACCACTTGCGCACGCCTTCGGAGATGGGCCGGTCCGGCTTGGGCTGGATCCACGGCGGCGTGCGCTGGAACAGGTGAAGCTGCGCGACCTCCTTCGCGATCTGGGGCACGAACTGGATGGCGCTGGCGCCGGTGCCGACCACCGCGACCCGCTTGCCCTCCAGGTCGTAGTCGTGGTTCCACTGCGCCGAGTGGAAAACCTCGCCCTCGAAGCCCTCCACGCCGGGCAGGTCCGGGTAGCTCGGGATGTGCAGCGCGCCGACGCCGGAGACCAGCGCCCGCCCCACGTACTCGGTGCCGGCCTTGGTCGAGACCCGCCAGGTCCGGGTCGTCTCGTCGTACTCGGCTCCGGTGAACTCGACGCCGTAGTGGATGTGCTCCCGCACGCCGTACTTGTCGGCGCAGTGCTGGAGGTAGTCGGAGATCTCCTGCTGCCCGGCGAAGAACCGGGACCAGTCGGGGTTCTGCTCGAAGGAGAAGGAGTACATCAGCGACGGCACGTCGCAGGCACACCCCGGGTAGGTGTTGTCGCGCCACGTCCCGCCGAGGTCGTCGGACTTCTCCAGCACGACGAAGTCGTGGATGCCCGCCTGCTTGAGCTTGATCGCCGTGCCGAGCCCGGAGAACCCGGTGCCGACGATCACGACGGAGGTGTCGTGCACCGGGTTCGAAGTGCTCTGGGGCTTGGACCTGCGCCTCGCCATGCGGGCCTCCTCGTTCGTGCCGCCGCCACGCTGCCTACCGACCGGTAGCCTACTACGAGTAAGTTACCTCCGGTAGGGTGGATTCGTGGAGACGCAGCAGGCAGTCGGTTCATCCGCGCGCCCGGCCGGGCGCAAGCGCCTTCCCCGGGCCGAGCGCGAGCGGCAGATCCTCGCCGTGGCCGAGGAGGTGTTCGCGGGCGACGGCTACCAGGACACGTCGATGGACGACATCGCCCAGCGCGTCGGGCTGTCCAAACCGATGCTCTACGAGTACTTCGGCTCGAAGGAGGGCCTGCTGCTCGCGTGCCTGGAGAAGGCAAAGCGCGAGCTGCTGGAGTCGACCATGCGGGCTGCCGAGAAGGCCGTCGGGCCCGAGCAGCTGCTGCACGACTGCCTGCTCGCCTTCTTCCGGTTCGGCGAGGACCACGCCCAGGCGTGGGCGTTGCTGCGCAACGAGTCGGCGGTCCCCAGCTCCTCGGTGCACACCGAGCTGGAGTCGATCCGCCTCCAGCAGACCGAGCTGACAGCGAGCCTGATGCGGGTCGCCCGGCCGGACCTGGAGCCGTTGCAGCTCGAGGCATTCGCCGAGGCGATCATCGGCGCCTGCGAACGCCTGGCGCTGTGGCGGGAGCGGCGCCCCGAGATCACGCCGCAGGACGCCACGCGGCACCTGATGACGCTGCTGCTGCCGAGCCTGCGGCCGCCCGCGGCGTAGGTCACCCCTTCGAGCGGTCTGGGGGCGGCGAGGTCAAGGGCCTCCACGCGGCTTCCGATAGCGGGCGTGTCGGTCGTGCACTGCCCCGGTGCCCCCCGGCACGTCCCCCGAACGCTCGAACCAGGGAGAAGTCCTTTGCCCCCTTGGAGCACGCGGTCCCCCTGGGGCACGCGCACCTTGCAGGCAGCCGTCGTGGCCGCCGGCGTCACGGCCGTCGGCGGCGGTGCAGTCGCCGTCGCCGAAGGCGGCCAGGCGGTGCCGCCGTCCGGCCCCGAGCTGACGCGAATCCCCGAACAGGTGGAGCTCGCCGCCCCGATCGACGGCTGCAAGCCGCAGGACGTCTCGACGAAGACGTGCCTCGACGCGGTCGGCCGCGTGGTCGCCCCGACCGTGGTCCACCAGGCGGGTGCCGATCTCGCGCAGACCCGCTCCGAGCTCGCCCCCGCGCTGCGGGTCGAGCGGCCGCTGGTCAGCTTCGGCAAGGCCCAGCGCGCGCTCGACGCCGTGCAGAACACGAGTCACCGCGCCCAGGACCTGGGCCGGACCCGTCCGACGACACAGCTCGGGCTGTGGCCGGACAACGTCGGCCCGGTCCACAAGCAGACCGCGGACGGCGTCCTGTTCGACGCCGAGCTCGCACCCCGCCCGCCGGACCACGAAGGCGTCTCCGCCCTCGACACCGTCACCCGGCTCGACGCCGCGCACGGCTACGGCCTGCGCCCGCCGGCCATCCCGGTCGGCGACGTGGTGTCCCTGGCCAGGAAGGCCCCGGCGGTAGACCCGCTGCTGACCGAGGTGGACAGCCGCGGCAACGCCTTGGCGAAGACGTACCAGCGCATCGCGCCCGCGCCGCAAGCGCCCGCGCCCGCGGTGCCTCCGTCCGCCGCACCAGCGTCGCCGCGGCAGACTCCCGCGCTGCCCTCGCTCGACAGCACGCTGGAGGAGGCGGTGGTGGGCTCGGCGCACAACGTCGCCACCGGACTCCCGCAGAGCCCGTCCCAGGTCACCGGCCTGGCCGCCCCCGCGCGGTAGCGCGCGGGGGGTTCAACGGCAGAACCGAAGGGCGCCGGACCGAGGTCCGGCGCCCTTCAGCCGTTCGGCGGTGCCGGTGCGGCTCCACCACAAGGCCGCTCCGGCACCGGCCGACCGCGTCAGGTGGCCGCCGCGGCGGCCACGATGCCGGCGTCGGGCTCGCCCAGCTCGAACGGCTCACCGGCCTCCGCGCGACGCGCCAGCGACGCCGGGGGCTCGAAGCGCTCGCCGTAGCGGGCGGCCAGCTCCCGCGACCGCGCGACGAAACCGGCCAAGCCGCCCGGATAGCCGTTCATGTACTGCACGACGCCGCCGGTCCAGGCCGGGAAACCGATGCCCATGATCGAACCGATGTTGGCGTCGGGCACCGACAGCAGCACGCCCTCGTCGAGGCAGCGCACCGTCTCCAGCGCCTCGATGAACAGCATCCGCTCCCGGAGGTCGACGAGGTCCACACCGGACGGATCGGCGCCGGTGCCGAAGTGCTCGAGCAGCCCCGGCCACAGCCGGGTGCGCTTGCCGTCGGCGTACTCGTAGAAGCCGGCTCCGCCGGAGCGGCCCTTGCGGTCGAACTCCTCGACCATCCGGTCCAGCACCGCGTCGGCGGGGTGCGGGGTCCAGGTGCCGCCCTGGGCCTCGACCGCGCGCTTGGTCTCGTCCCTGATCCGGCGCGGCAGCGTCAGGGTCAGCTCGTCGAAGAGCTGGAGCACCGGCGCCGGGAAGCCGGCCTGCGCGGAGGCCTGCTCGACCGAGGCCGGGTGCACGCCCTCGGCGAGCATCGCCACGCCCTCGTTGAGGAAAGTGCCGATGACGCGGCTGGTGAAGAAACCGCGGCTGTCGTTGACCACGATCGGCGTCTTGCTGATCTGGCGCACGACGTCGAAGGCACGCGCCAGCGCGCGGTCGCTGGTCTGCTCCCCGCGGATGATCTCCACCAGCGGCATCTTTTCGACCGGTGAGAAGAAGTGCAGTCCGATGAAGTCCTCGCGGCGGCGCACCCCCTCGGCCAGCGTGGTGATCGGCAGCGTGGACGTGTTGGAGCAGATCAGCGCATCCGGGTCGATGACGTCCTCGATCTCGGCGTAGACCTGGTGCTTGAGCTTGGTGTTTTCGAATACCGCCTCGATCACCAGGTCGGCACCCGCCAGGTCCGCGGCCTTGTCGGTCGCGGTGATCCGCGCCAGGACCTCGTCACGCTTGCCCTCGGTGGAACGGCCCTTCGCGATGGCCTTGTCCAGCACCGCCTTCGAGTACGACTTGCCCTTCTCGGCGGCCTCCACCGAGACGTCCTTGATGACGACCTGCATCCCGGCCTTGGCGCAGACGTGGGCGATGCCCGCGCCCATCATGCCGCCGCCGAGCACCGCGACCTTCTTCGCCTGCCACTGCTCGACGCCGTCCGGGCGGCTGCCGCCGGAGTTGACGTGCTGGAGGTCGAAGAAGAACGCCTTGCTCATGTTCTTGGCGGTCTGGCCGCAGACCAGCTCGACGAAGTAGCGGCCCTCGATCTCGAACGCGGTGTCCACGTCGACCTGGGCTCCCTCGACCGCCGCGCAGAGGATGTTGCGCGGCGCCGGGTAGGGCGCGCCCTTGAGCTGCTTGCGCAGGTTCGCCGGGAACGCGGGCAGGTTCGCCGCGAAGCTCGGCGTCGACGGCGTCCCGCCCGGGATCTTGTAGCCCTTGCGGTCCCAGGGCTGGTCCGCCCCCGGGTTGGCCTTGATCCACTCCTTGGCCGCGGTCAGCAGCTCCTCGGGGGTGTCGACCAGCTCGTCGACCAGGCCGAGCTCCTTGGCCCGCTCCGGGCGCAGCCGCTGACCCTGGGTCAGCACGTGCACCAGCGCGTCGGCGATGCCGATCAGCCGGACCGTGCGGACCACGCCGCCCGCGCCGGGCAGCAGGCCGAGAGTGACCTCGGGGAAGCCGAACCGCGACTTGGCGTCGTCGAGCGCGATGCGGTGGTGGCAGCCCAGCGCGATCTCCAGGCCGCCGCCGAGCGCGGTGCCGTTGAGGGCGGCCACGACCGGGACGCCGAGTGTCTCCAGCCTGCGCAGCTGGCGCTTGACCGCCCGGCTCGTCTCGGTGATCTGCTCGACGTTGCCGGGCCTGGCGCGGATCAGGTCGCGCAGGTCGCCGCCGGCGAAGAAGGTGCTCTTGGCCGAGGTGAGCACGACCCCGGTGATGCGGTCCCGCTCGTCCTCCAGTCGCTGGAGGGTCTCCTCCATCGAACGCACGTAGCGCTCGTTCATCGTGTTGGCCTGCTGCTGCGGGTCGTCCAGGGTCAGCACGACGACGCCGTCTTCCTCGGTCCAGCGGATGGTGCTCTGCTCGCTCATGTCTGCCTCAGCCGATCCGTTCCACGATGGTCGCGATTCCCATGCCGCCGCCGATGCACAGCGTGGCGAGCCCGAAGCGCTCGCCGCGGCGTTCCAGTTCGTCGATGAGGGTGCCCAGGATCATCGCCCCGGTGGCGCCCAGCGGGTGACCCATCGCGATCGCGCCGCCGTTGACGTTGACCTTCTCGTGCGGCACGCCGAAGTCCTTCATGAACTTCAGCGGGACCGCGGCGAACGCCTCGTTGATCTCGACCAGGTCGATCTGGCCGATGGCCATGTCCGCCTTGGCCAGCGCCTTGCGGACGGCCGGGCCGGGGCCGGTGAGCATGATCGTCGGGTCCGCGCCGCTGAGCGCGGCGGACACGATGCGGGCGCGCGGGCGCAGCCCGGTGCGCTCGCCGAGGGCCTCGCTGCCGATCAGGGCCAGCGCCGCGCCGTCGACGATGCCCGACGAGTTGCCCGCGGTGTGCACGTGGTCGATGCGCTCGACCCAGTGGTACTTCTGCTGCGCGACGGCGTCGAAGCCGCCGTGCTCGCCCATCATCGCGAAGGACGGCTGGAGCCCGCCGAGGCTCTCGGCGGTGGTGCCGGGCCGGATGTGCTCGTCGCGGTCGAGGACCGGCTGGCCGTTGCGGTCGACGACCGGGACCACGGAGCGGCCGAAGCGGTTGTCGGCCCACGCCTTGGCGGCGCGGTCCTGGGACTCGGCGGCGTAGGCGTCGACGGTGCCGCGGTCGAAGCCCTCCAGGGTGGCGATGAGGTCGGCGCCGATGCCCTGCGGGACGAAGGACGTGTCGAGGTTGGTCTCGGGGTCCATCGCCCACGCGCCGCCGTCGGAGCCGATCGGCACCCGCGACATCGACTCGACGCCGCCGGCGAGCACGGCGTCCTCCCAGCCGGAGCGGACCTTCTGGGCGGCGATGTTGACCGCCTCCAGACCGGAGGCGCAGAACCGGTTGAGCTGCACGCCGCTGACCGTCTCCGGCAGTCCGGCGGCCAGCGCTGCGGTCTTGGCGATGTCCCCGCCCTGGTCGCCGATCGGCGAGACGACGCCGAGCACGACGTCGTCGATCAGCGCGGGGTCGAGGCCGGGATGGCGCTCGCGCAGCGCGTCGATCAGCCCTGTGACCAGGCTGATCGGCTTGGTGCCGTGCAGCGAACCGGTTTTCTTGCCGCGACCGCGTGGCGTGCGGATCGCGTCGTAGACGAACGCCTCGGACATGGGCGGCGTGCCTCCTCGTTGCGGCAGGTACTCCACCCAGAGTGTGACACCGTTACTGTCACAGTCAATGGAGAGGTCGCTTCGGGCGTTTCGCGCGGTTGGCGGCGTGGCCGGTCCGAGCGGCCACCCACGAACTCCCCCGGCTCGACGGCCAGCGCCAGCGGGACGACGGCCGGCACCACCGGGACGACGCGGGTGTCCACCAAGCCGCGCGCAACGCACGCGGAGCGCGGTAAGATCGAAGCTCTCGACGAAGGCAACTGAATTGGCGGAAGAATAGGCGAAGCGCGAATTGACCCCGTATGAATTGAGCCGCATGCATCCTTTCTGCGGAAGGGCACGCGGCTGAGGCTGCCCAAAATACGGGCAGAATTCTCCTCTATGGGGCAGCGTTAGCTCTGGTGGCCGGGCTGATTGCCTTCTTTGTCAAACTGGGTTCGGCCGCCGCAGCTCTCGTCGTCGACAGGCTCCGCCACAGACCCGGTTCTGTGGTTGCTCGCCCGGGTTGCGGGTGTGACCACCAACAGATGGACGCAGGCCACGTCGTTCGTGACGGGCGAGGGTGCCCCAGCCAACGACCAGGTACGCAAAATCACGTCGTACGGGGAGGAAACGTCGTACAGGTCGGCGGCTGCATCCACGGCGACATCACGTTTTGCCATCCGGGAGGTGGCGACTGCTCGGCCTCATCCGAGAGGAGCTAGACCTTCTGCACCCCAGGTGGGCTCAAGAAGTCCGCGCCAGCGACTTGGCGGCGCAGCTGCGTTCAGAACGGTCGTTCCTCCCGTCCCGGTAAGCCCGGTCTCCGCGGCCCAAAAAAACACCTCGGCGGGCGGATGCGGCGCATCCGCCCGCCGAGGCCGCACGTCGTGGTCAGCCCGTCGGCTTCCGCTCCGCGTCGCCCAGCAGGGCCTCGGCGCCGAGACCGCGGATCGACGCGTCGAGGACCTCCACGGTGTGGGCCATCGCCAGCTTCGAGCCCCGGCGCTCCAGGGCGGTGCGGATCTGCATGGCGCAGCCCGGGTTCGCGCTGACCAGGAGGTCGGCACCGGTGTCGAGCACGTTCTCGGCCTTGCGGTCGCCGAGATCCATCGCCGCCTCTGGCTGGAGGATGTTGTAGACCCCGGCCGAGCCGCAGCACAGCTCGCCGCGGTTGATCTCGCCGACCTCCATGCCCGGGATGCCGTGCAGCAGCTCCCTCGGCTGCGAGCGGATGCCCTGGCCGTGGGCCAGGTGGCAGGCGTCGTGGTAGGCGGCGCGCACGGGCAGCGGGTGGCGCTCGGCCACCGGCCCCAGCTCGACGAGCAGCTCCGCGATGTCGCGCACCCGCGCCGAGAACCGCTCGGCCTTCTCGGCGTACTCGGGGTCGTCCCGCAGCAGCCGCGGGTACTCCTTGAGCGTCGAGCCGCAGCCCGCCGAGTTGATCACGACGTACTCGACGCCGGCGTCCTCGAAGGTGTCCAGCAGGTTCCGGGCGAACCGGATCGCCTCCTCCTCACGGCCGCTGTGCTCGCTCAGCGCGCCGCAGCAGCCCTGCGAGCGCGGAATCACGACGTCGCAGCCCTCGGCGGAGAGCACCCGCGCCGTCGCGGCGTTGACGTCGGGGAAGAACGCGCTCTGCACGCATCCGGTGATCATCCCGACCGTCGCCCGCCGCTTCCCCTTCGCCGGGACGCGGTGGCCGAGCTTGGGCGCGCGGCTGATCGGCGGCGCCAGCGACTCCATCACCCGCAACGACGCCGGCATCTTCTCCAGCAGCCCGGAGCGCTTGACCAGCTTGCTCAAACCCGTCTTCTGGTACAGCGCGAGCGGACCGCGCATCGCGCGCAGGCGCCGCGGGTACGGGAACAGCGCGAAGATCCCGGCGCGCAGCAGCTTCTCCCAGCGCCCGCGCTCGTGCCTGCGCTCGACCTGCGCCCTGGTCTCGGTGATCAGGGTGCCGTACTGGACACCGGACGGGCAGGAGGTCACGCACGCCATGCAGCCCAGGCAGGCGTCGAAGTGCCCGACCATGCTGTCGCTCATCGGCTCGCCCTCGAGCCCTTCCTTCATCAGGTAGATGCGGCCGCGCGGCGAGTCCATCTCCTCGCCCCACAGCTCGTAGGTCGGGCACGACGGCAGGCAGAAACCGCAGTGCACGCAGTCGTCGATGAGCTCGCGCTGCGGCGGGTGCAGTGCGTCGAACGCGCTGTCGGTCATCAGATCCCTCCAACGAACCGGCCGGGGGCGAGCCGGTGCTCCGGGTCGAACTGGTCCTTGGTGCGGCGCATCAGCGCCATGACGCCGGGAGCGACCTGACCCCACGGGTCGACCTTCTCCCGGACCGCGCGCGGCGACCGCGTCAGCACCGCGTAGTCGCAGCGTTCACGCAGCAGGCCGACGAGGTCGGCGACCGCGGCGGGGTCGGCGTCGCCGGGCAGACCTGCGTGCAGCACGCCGATGCCTGCCGCGCCGCGTACGGCCACGTCGATGTCCGGCCGCACCGACAGCAGAGCGCCCAGTGCCTTCGGCTCGACGCCGACGCGGATGCCGATGCCGTCGGCCGGGTCGAACGGGTAGCGGCCCCACCACGACGGCGCGTGCTCCAGCACGCTGCCACCGACGGCATCGGCCAGTTCCAGGGCGCGCTCGTGCGTCGCCTTCGGGCGCCCCTCGATCTCGGCCACCACCTCGATCCGGCCGCCGGGTGCGGCACGGTCGACCTCGATGGCGGTGGGCATCGCCTGCGAGTGCCGGATGCGGTCGACCGCCTCGGCCGCGGACCGCGGGTCGTCGGTCTCGACCTGGATCCACCGGTGCTCGGCGGCCAGCGGGTGCAGCCGGAACACCGCTTCGGTGATCACGCCCAGGCTTCCGAACGAACCGGTGTAGAGCTTGCCGAGGTCGTAGCCCGCGACGTTCTTGACGACCTTGCCGCCGGAGATGGCCACCACGCCGTCCGGGCGCACGACGGTGATGCCGATCAGCAGGTCGCGCACCCCGCCGAAGAGGTGGCGGCACGGACCGGACGTCGCGGTCGCGATGACCCCGCCGACGGTCGCCGTCGGCAGCGGCTGGTCGATGGGCAGCTTCTGCCCCGCCGAGCCGACCACCCGCTGCACGTCGGCCAGCGGTGTTCCCGCCATGGCGTGCACCACCAGGTCGCCCGCGGCGTGCTCGACGACCTCGTTCGCGCCGGAGAGGTCCAGCACGAGGTCCACCTCGTGGGGCGGTCCGCCCCAGTCGAGCTTGCTGCCCGAACCCCTGGGCACCACGTGCAGACCGTGCTCGGCCGCGACCCGCATCGCCGCCGCGGCCGACTCCGTACCGTCCACAGCGGCCACCCACTGTGGACGGACGCCGTCGACCGCGTCGTGCTCCCCGGCGTCGCGGACGTCGCGCACCGCTTCCTCGAGCGCTCGCCGCGCCTCGCTCATGGCCATCAGAACTGGTCCGCCAATCCGGCCTCGGTCAGTGGATGTACGCCGCGGCGCGGTCCGGGGACCTCGCCGCACAGCCTGGGAGTCGGGAAGACCTTGCCCGGGTTGCAGATGCCCACCGGGTCGAAGGCGCAGCGCACGCGCTGCATGGTGTCCAGGTCGTCGGGGTTGAACATCCGGCCCATGTACTTGACCTTGTCCGCGCCGACGCCGTGCTCGCCGGTGATCGAGCCGCCGTACTCGATGCACAGGTCGAGGATCGCGCCGGAGACCTCCTCGGCGCGTTCGGCCGCGCCGGGCTCGGAGTCGTCGAACAGCACCAGCGGGTGCAGGTTGCCGTCGCCGGCGTGGAAGACGTTGGCCACCCGCACTCCGGACTCGGCCGACAGGCGGGCGATGCGGCCCAGCACCTCGGGCAGCGCGGTCCTGGGGATCACGCCGTCCTGCACGATGTAGTCGGGGCTGATCCGGCCCACGGCGGCGAAGGCGGACTTGCGCCCCTTCCAGATCATCGCCCGCTCGGCGTCGTCGGCGGCGACCCGGATCTCGAAGGCGCAGTGCTCGCCGCAGTAGCGCTCGACCTCGGCGAAGGTGTACTCGACCTCGGCGGCCGGGCCGTCGAGCTCGACCACCAGCACCGCGCCAGCCCCTTCCGGATAGCCGCACTGCACGGCCTGCTCGGCCGCCTCGATGGCCAGCGCGTCCATCATCTCGATCGCGGCGGGCGTGACCCCGGCGGCGATGATCGCCGAGACCGCCGCCCCCGCCTCGTCGGTGGAGGGGAAGCCGGCGAGCAGGGTCTGCACCGCCTCGGGTTTGCGCAGCAACCGCACGGTGATCTTGGTGACGATGCCGAGCGTGCCCTCGCTGCCGATGAACGCGCCGAGCAGGTCGTAGCCGGGCGCCTCGCGCGCGCCGCCGAGCTGGACGATCTCGCCGTCGGGCGTGATGACCTCCAGCCCGAGGATGTGGTGCGTGGTGAACCCGTACTTCAGGCAGTGCGCGCCGCCGGAGTTCTCCGCGACGTTGCCGCCCACCGAGCACACCTGCTGGCTCGAGGGGTCGGGAGCGAAGTAGTAGCCGTGCGGCGCGGCGGCCTTGGTGACGTCGAGGTTGATCACGCCCGGCTCGACCACGGCGCGTTCGTTGTCGACGTCGATCTCCAGGATCCGGCGCATCTTCGCGGTCACGATCAGCACGCCGTCGGAGTGCGGGAGAGCACCGCCGGACAGGCCGGTGCCCGATCCGCGGGCGACGAAGGGGATCCGGTGCTCGGCGCAGATCCGCACCACCTGCTGGATCTGCTCCTGGTTCTCCGGGAGCACGACCACGGCGGGCACGGCACGGTAGCTGGCCAGGCCGTCGCACTCGTAGGTCCGCAGGCGCTGCGGATCGGTGATGACGCCGTTCGGCGGGAGCACCTCGCGAAACCGGCGCAGGGCCGAGTCGAGAACTCCGGTGGCGGTCGACTGCATGTTCCGGCCTCCTTGCCGAAATGACATTCCGCTTCGCGGAATCACCGTTCCACTAGAGCCGACCCTAGGTTGTCGGCAACATAGATACAAGGGGTCGACAAGACGCGACCGAGAAGGCAGGCCCGCCCCGGCTGGCGACCATCCACCCCCGGCCATCAATTGTGTCCCCCGTCACACTGCGGATCCAGTCGGTCCCGCCCCGCGTCGATTGGTCCGTAAGTCAGGTTCATCCCGTTCGCCGCCGAATCCCGGGCGCCGTGCCGGAAACACCAGAGGAAGTGCATGACTGACGCATCCGAACGCATCCAGCAGACGCTGCGGCAGTTCGAGGAACAGGTCCAGAAGGCCGCGCAGCTGAAGTCCGCGATCCAGGACATGCACGGCACAGCCGCGAGCCCGGACGGTGCGGTGACGGTCACGGTCGCCCCCTCCGGAGCGGTCCTGGACCTCCGGCTTTCCCCCAACGCCGTCCGCCAGTCGCACACCGACCTCCAGCAGGCGATCTTGGCCGCGATCCGCGAAGCCACCCAGAACGCCGCCGACCAGCTCAACGAGACCGTCGCCCCGGTGCTTGGCGAGCAGTTCGACCAGTTCCAGGAGGCGTTCAACGCCAACGCCGCGCGCCCCCTGGGGCCCGACGCGGTGAGCCCCGGCGCGGCCCCGCAGGGCAACGGCCACGGCCGCGCCACTGACACCGACGATGACGACGACTTCGGCAACGAGTCGTTCCTGCGCTGACCGGAGGCGAACATGGGCGGCAACATGCAGGTGAACTCCGAGACGCTCTCCGCGCACGGCGCGGGCAGCCGGAGCCTCGCCGACAAGTTCGGGCAACTCGCCCAGCTGCTGGAGCAGGCCAGGACCGACGACCAGTGCTTCGGTCCGATCGGCAACGCCGTGGGCATCAGCGACAAGTACTTCGAGTCGCTGCAGGCGGCACAGGAGATGGTGGGCAAGGCCAAGGAGTTCCTGACCGGCGTCAAGCAGGCTCTCGACGAGACCGCCAAGGACCACGACGAGAACGACCGGCAGATCGGCGAGGCGCTCGCCAAGATCGGAAAGGAGCTCGGCGGATGAGCACCCCGACTGGGCCAGGCACCTTCACCGAGCTCAACCAGGGCGACAGCACCCGCAAGAACTGGGCGGAGCAGACCGTCTCCCGCGGGGTGGGCCCCGCCAACGCCGCCTACGGTGTGCGCGACGCGGCGGCGGGCACCGACGGGGGCAGCCTCGCCGACGGCTCCGCCGCGCCCGAGTGGACTTCCGCGCTGATCTCGGCCCGCCAGGAGCAGATGGACCTGCTGCAGAACCCGGGTCAGGCGCTGCTCGACAACGGGCTGGGATTCCTGGTCTCGATCGTGATGACCCCGCTCATCGAGATCGCCGAGCAGGCCGTCGGCGACCCCGAGCAGATGCGCGCCACGGGCAAGGGCTGGGAGCAGGTCGCGAAGTGGCTCGACGAGGTCGGGGAGCAGGAGCCCAAGCGCGCCGAGGCCACCGCCTCCACCTGGGTCGGCAAGGACGGCGACGCCTTCCGCAAGCAGATGACCGAGTTCGGCGACGGCGTGAAAGCGCTGGCCGACGACGTCCGGGGGCTCAAGGACACCCTGGACGGCATCGCGGAGATGTTCGACATGTTCGTGGAGCTGGTCATCAACATCCTGACCGAGCTGATCCTCAGCCTGATCATCCAGTGGCTCGCGGCGCTCGCGGCCTCCTGGATCACCGCGGGCGCCTCGGTCGGCGCCGCCGGCGCGACCACGACCGCCTCGGTCGGGATCACCGGTGGCCGCATCGCCGCCCAGGTCGCCAAGATCCAGGCACAGCTCTACAAGTGGCTCAAGAAGCTGGAAGAACTGCTGAACAAGATCCGGGAGAGCGGCATGCTCGGCAAGCTGCTCACCCGCGGCATCTCCAAGAGCAAGACCGAGAGGGTGGTCGACCCCGACGGCAACCCCGTTCTGGACGCGGCGGGCAACCCGCTGAGTTTCGCCACCTCCAAGACCAGCAACGTGTTCATGAAGGGCCAGGGCCTGCACAAGACGGGCGAGGAAGCCCTCGCGGCGAATCTCGCGGGCAAGGGCCTCGGTACGGTCCTCGGCGGCAGTCCCAGCACCGGCGGTGCCATAGCCGCTGGTGCCTTGGATACCGCCGAGGGACAGGCGGTCAAGAGGATCCCCAAGGAGATGTACGACCAGGCGGACCAGCAGCTCAACGGTGAGCTCACGCCGGAACAGCGCCAATCTGCCCAGGAAAAGGGGTTCTCCTGATCAGGGCGTCCGGCCGAACCGGGCACCAGTAGAGTCGGGCTCCGGACGTTCCCGGCGTGGAAAGGGCAGGCGGCCCAGGACATGGAACAGCTTCTCCTCAGCGCCCGCGAGCAGTGGTGCGCACCGGGTGAGCCCATCTCGTGGGCCTGCCCGGATCCGTTCCACATCCCGCTCTTCGAGGTGGCCGGGCTGGACGAACACGGCAGACCGACAAGAGGTCTGCTGACCCGCGCCGCCTTCCAGGTCGGTGCGCTGCCGATGCGCGTCGGCGCGCTCATCAACTCCTACGAGGAGCAGGCCGACGAGCGCTACCGGCCGTCGGCCGTGGTGACGGCGCGGCGCACCGATGCCGTCGCGGTCCGGCTCTCCGGCACCACCGGTGAAAGTCCCGCCGGCGACCACCCGGGGATCCTGGTCGCGACGCCGGGCAGGCTGGCGCTGCTGGAGCTCGCCGAGATCCCGGAGAGCTCCAAGGACTGGTGGGACAAGGGGTTCGAGAAGGTCAGGACCGCCGCCGGGCCGGTCGGCAGGCTGGTCGAGGACTTCGCGGGCACCATGATGTCCACCATCAACAACCGGGGCCGGTACCTGGACCAGCAGGGCCAGACCCGGACACCGCGCGTCGTCGAGCGGGCGTCGGTCGGCCCCGAGCAGATCACCGGCTACGACATCGTTCGGCGCGACTTCCGCGGAGCCGGCTACGACGAGGACAACCGCGGCGCGAACTACCTGCGGATCACGTTCACCGACCAGTCGCACCTGGATCTGGAAGTACCGGGCAACGTCGCGGGCGAACGCGTGCTCGGCCTGGTGCGCGACACACCGAGGAGCAACCGTTGGTAGCGCTGCCCCACGACGTCGCGAAGGTCGCCGAGTACGGCTGGCTGCAGCCCGGCGAGCGGTTCCACCGCATCTTCGAGCGCCGACCCGGCTACCTGGCGTCGACGGTCGCCGGTCGCGACGCGGTTCCGCACGAGCCGCTGAACCCGGTGCCGAAGTGCGTCCGGGAAGTCCAGGAGGACTACCTCAAGCCGTCCGAACTCCTCCAGCGCGGGGAGTTCGCCGGTGACGAGTGGGTGCACGACCGCGGAGTCCGCGGTTGGGCCACCGCCTCCTCCGGCGACCAGCTCGCCGTGCGGGCCGCCGACGTGCTCGCGGCGGGCAACGGCTACGCCTGGCTGGTCGCCACCACGCACCGGACCGCGGTGGTGATCCCGGCGCGGTTCACCGACCTGCCGCCCGAGCAGCTCCCGCCGCCCGCACCGCTGCCGGGGCTCGGCACCTCCCTGATCACCTGGTGGCAGTGCCCTCCCGACGCGGTGCGCGGGGTCCGGGACGAACTGCTCGGGCGCACCTTCGCCGGCGCCGCGTTCGCCCGGGTCGACTTCGCCGACGGCTCGACGCTCCTGCTGCGGCAGTAGAGCCGTCACCGAGGGCGGGCACTCGGACGCATTCCAGATGTGGATTGCGCAGTGGGTCGCCTGGCGGAACCTCAGCCACCTTCTGGCGCCGCGAAACTGACGAATTCCGGAGCCTAGAGCCGCGCGAGGGCCGCCGGGGACGGGAAGGCGCCGGCGCCGAGCCGCTCGACGGCCCGGTAGACGTGCCCGGTCGGATACCGCCAGCGCACCGCCGGTGGCAGCGCCAGCGCCGCGGTGCGGAACGAGAACAACCCCGCCGCGGTGACCAGCCGGGGGTAGGCGGGATGGCCGTGCACCTCGTGCGCCCATCGCGGTTGCGTCGAGTACGCCAGGTGACCCAGCGGCAGGTAGCCGAGATCGACGCCGAGCAGCCACCACTGGTCGAACGGCAGGTGCAGGAACCGGTACACGACCTCGGAGTCCTCGGTGCGCGACAGTTCGGGACGCACGCGGGCGAAGTAGTCGGCCATCTCGCGGCGGGACCCGGGCACCGCCTCGGGATCGAGCCCGACCAGCGCCGCGACCCTGCGCTGCTCGTCGAAGTAGCGGTCGACCTGGGCGCCGGTCAGCGGCAGGCCGGCCCTGCCGACCACGTCGGCGAACGAGTGCACCTCCGCGCAGTGCACCCACAGCAGCAGGTCGGGGTCGTCGAGACGGATGTCCTCACCAGTGCGCGGGTCGACGGCGCTGAGCCTGCGGTGCACCTGCCGCACCCGGCGGGCGGCGGTCTCGGCGGCCTCGAGCGTGCCGTAGGTCGTGACGCCGACGAAGTCGCCGGTGCGCCGGAGCCTGCCGAGCGGGTCCTCGCGGAACCGGGAGTTCTGCACCACGGCCGCGACCGCCTTCGGATGCAGGGACTGCAGGTAGAGGCCGCACACCCCGGCGACCCACATCGCCGGATCAGCGTGCAGGTGCCAGGTCACCGTGTCCGGACCGAACAGCCCCTCCGCCACGGCTCACCCCTGGGCTACCAGCAGCGGGACGTACTGCTCGGCCGCCGTCAGCGAGCCGTGCTGGCCGCGCAGTGACGACTCCGCCGGCTCGACCGCGGAGCGCACCACCGCCGACTCCCGCATCACCGCGATCACGTCGCCGATCCGGGGACGAACCGGGCCGCTGATCACCGGGCCGAACCAGCCGTCGTCGATGGCCTGCTCGCCGGTGACGACCACGCCCCGGCGGCCGATCGCCTCCCGCCACGCCGCGAGCACGTCGTCGCCCGCGCCGGGCTCGGCGTAGACGTGCCGCGCCCGGCCCTCACCGCCGATCAGCCGAACGCCGTGCTGGAGCGCCGGTTCGGTGTCGGCGTCGAGCGTGTCCGCGGGGTCCACCGCGACCATGCCGTGGTCGGCGACGACCGCCAAAACCGCCGAGTCCGGCAGCTTGGAGGCCAGGTTCGCCACCAGCGCGTCGATCTGGCTGAGCTGCATGCGCCACGGCAGCGAACCGGGGCCGTGGCCGTGCCCGAGGCCGTCGAGGTGGCCGTGGTAGCCGTAGCAGAGCGCGGGCCCCGGGGCGGCGAGCGCGGTCAGCAGCTCGGCGGCCAGATCGCCCATGGCGCCCACGCCGCGGAACTCGCCGCCGCGCAGCGCGGCGCGCGTCAGCCCGGTGCCCTTGAACTCCCTGGGCACCGCGATCCGCACGTCCACCCCGGCCTCGACCGCCCGCTCCAGCACGGTCGCGCGCGGCTGGGCGCTCTCCGGCGGCCAGTCGTGCAGCAGGCTGCGCCGGGACGCCGAGGCGTTCGGGCTGCTGTGGGTGCCCCAGGACAGCGGGTGCAGCAACCCGCCCGACGGCTCGGCGAAGGTGTAGCCGACGACGCCGTGCTCGCCGGCCGCGCTGCCGGTGCCCAGCGAGGTGATGCTGGTGGCGGTCGTCGTCGGGAAGCCGACCTTGACCGGGGCCCCGGTCGCCAGCGACGCCAGGAACGGCGCGTCGGCGGCGTGGGTTCGCAGCAGGTCCCACCCGAGCCCGTCGACCAGGAGCACCGCCGCGTTGCGGCACGCCGGGAAACCGACGGTGTCGGTGAACCCGGGAGTGCCCATCGCGGCGAGCAGCGACGGCAGGACGTCGGGGAGAGCGCGACCGTCGTGGTCGGGAGCGACGATCCAGTCCACGGGAGCACCTCCACTGCCCGCCGCGGGGGCCGCGGGGCCGGCTAGAACCCCATCGACCTGCCCACGATCTCCTTCATGATCTCGGTCGTGCCGCCGTAGATGGTCTGGATCCTGGTGTCCAGGAACGCCTTGGCCACCGGGTACTCCAGCATGTATCCGTAGCCGCCGTGGAGCTGGAGGCAACGGTCCACCACGCGCTTGTTCATCTCGCTGAGCCACCACTTGGCCATGGCGGCGTGCTCGACACCAAGTTCACCGCGAAGGTGGTCGCTGACGCAACGGTCGGTGAACACCCGGCCGATCTGGACCTCGGTGGCCATCTCCGCCAGCTCGAACCGGGTGTTCTGGAACTTGCCGATCGGCCGCCCGAACGCGGTCCTGGTGCGGCAGTACTCCTTGGTGACGTCCAGGACCTTCTCCGCCGAGGCCGCCGCCGCGACCGCGATCGACAGCCGCTCCTGCGGGAGGTTCTGCATCAGGTAGATGAAGCCCTTGCCCTCCTCGCCGAGGAGGTTCGCGGCGGGCACCCTGACGTCGTTGAAGAACAGCTCGGCGGTGTCCTGCGACTTCTGGCCGATCTTCTCCAGGTTGCGGCCCCGCTCGAAGCCCGCCATCCCGCGCTCGACCACCAGCAGGCTGATGCCCTCGTGCCCGGCGTCGGCGTCGGTGCGGGCCACGACGATCACCAGGTCGGCGAGGATGCCGTTGGAGATGAAGGTCTTCTGGCCGTTGAGGACGTACTCGTCGCCATCGCGGACGGCGGTGGTGCGGATGCCCTGCAGGTCGCTGCCCGCGCCGGGCTCGGTCATCGCGATGGCGGTGATCAGCTCGCCGCCGCAGAACCCGGGCAGCCAGCGCCGCTTCTGCTCGTCGGTGGCGAGCTTGGTCAGGTACGGGGCGATGATGTCGACGTGCAGCGGCGAGCCGAAGCCGGAGATGCCCGCGCCGACCAGCTCCTCGTCGAAGACGACGTTGAACCGGAAGTCCTCGGTGCCGCCACCGCCGTACTCCTCGTCGATGGAGAAGCCGAGCAGTCCCTGCTCACCGGCGGCCAGCCACGCGTCGCGGCTGACGACGCCGGCTTCCTCCCACGCGGCCACGTGCGGGGTGAGCTCCTTGGCGATGAACGCCCGCACGGTCTCGCGGAACGCCTCGTGTTCGTCCTCGAACAGTTCCCTGCGCATCGGTCACGCTTCCTTTCGGGCGATCGCACCTGAGTCGAGCAGTTCGGCGGCCCCGGACACCTGCCACTGGTCCAGGACCGCGGCGGCGTCCGCCCCGGTGGCGGGCACCGCGCGGGGCGCCGGGTTCGGGGTTCGGGAGAAGCGCGGCGCCGGTGCGGGCTGGAGCACGCCTTCGCGCTCGACGAGCGTCCCGCGGGCGGCGACGTGCGGGTGCCGCGGCGCCTCGGTCATCGACAGCACCGGCGCGACGCAGGCGTCGGAGCCGTCGAAGACCTCGGTCCACTCCGCACGGGTGCGCCGGGCGAAGATCTCGGCGAACCGCCTGCGCAGCTCCGGCCAGTTCGCCGGGTCGCCGCGGTCGGGCAGGTCCTCCGCGCCGAGCCGTTCGACCAGTTCGGCGTAGAACTTCGGTTCCAGCGCGCCGACGGCCATGTGCTCGCCGTCGGCGGTTTCGTAGACGTCGTAGAACGGGGCCCCGGTGTCCAGCAGGTTCGTACCGCGCTCGGCGCTCCAGCCACCCGCGGCGCGCATCCCGTGGATCATCGTAGCGAGGTGCGCGGCGCCGTCCACAATGGATGCGTCGACGACCTGCCCGCGCCCGCTGCCGCGCGCTTCCAGCAGGGCCGCGAGCACCCCGACCGCCAGGTACATCGAGCCGCCGCCGAAGTCGCCGAGCAGGTTGAGCGGGACCTGCGGCGGTCCGCCCGCCCTGCCGATGGCGTGCAGCATGCCGGTCAGCGCGATGTAGCCGATGTCGTGCCCGGCCGTCGGCGCGAGCGGCCCGTCCTGGCCCCAGCCGGTCATCCGGCCGTAGACCAGCCGCGGGTTGACCTCCCAGCACTGCCGCGGACCGACGCCGAGCCGTTCGGCGACACCGGGCCGCAGTCCCTCCAGCAGGACGTCGGCGCGTTCGGCGAGGGCGAGCACCGCCGCGGCGCCGCGCTCGTGCTTGAGGTCCACCGCGATCGACCGCTTGCCCCGGTTGAGCAGGTCGGTCTGGTCCGAGCCCTCCGGGCGGTCGACCCGCGCGCCCGCCCCCGGGCGGTCCACGAGCACGACGTCGGCCCCGAGGTCGGCGAGCAGCATCGCGCAGAACGGCGCGGGCCCCAGCCCGGCCAGCTCCACGACCCGCACGCCCGCCAGCGGCCCGCTGTTGCCTGTGCCTGCCACACCCGCACCTTCCGTCCTGTGTCACCGGCCACACCAAACGCGACGCAGTTAGTGTTACATCGCTGGTGTTACAGCGGTCAAGGAGTATCGTCCCCGGCATGCTCCGAACCGCCGACGAAGAGCTCACCATCGACGAGCTGGCCGCACGGGCCGGCGTCACCGTGCGCACCGTGCGGTTCTACTCCTCCCGCGGTCTGCTCCCGCCACCGCGCCTGCGAGGCAGGCTCGGCCTCTACGGCGGCGACCACCTGGCCCGCCTCGACCTGATCCGCGACCTGCAGGCGCTGGGGTTCACCCTGTCGGCGATCGAACGGCACCTGGAGCGCATCCCCGCCGACGCCACTCCCGAGGACCTCGCCCTGCAACGGGCGCTGCTCGCGCCGTGGACCAGCGACCAGAGCGAGGACCTCGACCGCCACGAGCTCAACCAGCGCGCCGGACGGCACCTCGACGACGAGCTGATCGAGCAGCTCGTCGCGCTCGGCGTCCTCGAGCGCCTCCCCGACGAGCCGGACCGGCTGCGGCTGCCCAGCACCGCCATGCTCGGCGTCGGCCTGCAGATCCTCGACCTCGCCCTGCCGCTGGAGATGCTGGTGCAGGCCAAGGGGATCGTCGAGCAGCACACCGCGCAGATCGCCGTCGAGCTGCGGGAGCTGTTCGCCGCCAACGTGCTGCGGCCCTACGTCGAGCGCGGACGTCCCGAGCAGGAACGCGACCGGGTCCGCGCCGCGACCGACCAGTTGCGGCCGCTGACGATCCAGGTTCTGGTCAACGGCTTCCAGCGCGCGGTCAACGACGTCATCCGCGACCACGTCTGAGCGCCCGCACCTGATTTTCGTGCCTGTCGGTGGTCTTCGAAGCGGCGCAACCGCTTGGCCCGCCCTCGCAACCGACACGGCCATTCGCGGCGGGTTCCGCCGATTCCTGGCCAAAGCCCGGGCCGATGCGGTTTCATCGCCATTGGTGACGATCGTCACGCGCGTCGAGGGGAGACCGCAGCGATGGGCGTTTCGCAGTCCTGGGCCGCCACCGCTCTCGAAACGACGATCCCGTCCCTTTTCTCCCGGAATACCAAAGAACATCCGGAACATCCCGCGCTGACCGAACACCGCGGCGGGAGTAGGCGCACCTGGACCTGGGGCCAGGCCGGCGCCGAGGTCGACACCATCGCGGCCGGACTCCGCTCGCTGGGCCTGCAACGCGGTCAGACCATGCTGACCATGATGTCCAACCGCGCCGAGCACTGGCTCGCCGACGTGGCCGCGACGCACCTCGGCGCGGTGCCCGCCACCGTCCACGGCAGCCACGCCAGCGACCACGTGCTGTACCTGGCCAGGCACAGCAGGGCCAGGGTGGTCGTCGTGGAGGGCGCCGACCAGGTGGGGCGCTGGTCGTCGGCGCTGCGCGAGCCGACGGCGATCGAGCACGTCGTGGTCATGGACCGCGAGGCGGTTCCCGCCGGCGAACCACGGTTCCTCACCTGGGAAGCGCTGCTGTCGCTGGGACGGCGGCTGCTGGCCGACGATCCCGGGACCGTGGCCCGGCAGCGGGAGTCACTCACCCCGGACCGGCCCGCCACGATCCTCTACACGACCGAGCGCGCCCGCGAGGACAAGTGCGTGGTGCTGACCCATCGCAACATCGGCTACGCCGCCGCGGCACTGGAGCGCATCACCGGAATTCCCAGGCATGCCAACACGATCTGCTACCGGCCGCTGACCGATGCCGCCGACCGGATGCTCGGCATGTACTCGGCCATCCACAGCGCCGCGCACGTTCACCTGTGCGCCGACGCCGCGCGGGCCGCCGCCGCCCTGCCGGAACTGCGGCCCGCGGCGTTCTTCGGCGCCCCGCGGGTGTGGGAGGAACTGGCGGCGGATGCGGAGTCGGTCGCGCCGCACCGGATGTCCACCGCCCAGGCGCGGCGACGGCTCCGCGCCCGCCTCGGCCTCGGCGAGGTCGTCTGGGCCTCCAGCGGCTCGGCCCCGCTGGAGGCCCGGGTGCTGGAGCTGTTCGCGTCGCTGGGCGTCGACATCCGCCAGAGCTGGGGCACCGCCGAGACCAGCGGCTTCGCCACCGCCAACCACGCGGGCGCCTCGCGGCCCGGCACGGCGGGCCGAGGCATGCCCGGCGTGGAGGTGCGCATCGCCGACGACGGCGAAATCCTGGTGCGGGGCCCGGTCGTCTGCCCCGGACACCTCCAGCCCGACGGCGTGATCAAGCCGGTGACCGACGCCGACGGCTGGCTGCGCACCGGCGACGCGGGCAGCCTCGACGAGGACGGTTTCCTTGTGGTGACCCACCGGGCCCGCCCGGACTGACCCGGCTCAGCCAGGCCGGCCGCCCTGTTCCGCGCTCCGCTCGGCGGAACCGGACTCGCGGGCGAACCGCCGCGGATCACCGGTCAGCGCCAGGCAGACCACGGTGACCAGCGAGCCGACCACCAGGTACGCCGCGATCGGCCACGAGGCACCGCCCGCCGCGCCCAGCAGCGCGGTGGCCACGAACGGCGAGAGGCCGCCGCCGAGCACCGAACCGCTCTGGTAGCCCAGCGACACCCCCGTGTACCGGACCCTGGTGTCGAACAGCTCCGCGCAGAACGCCGCCATGGGGCCGAAAACCGCCGCCGAACCCGCGTAGCCGAGCACCATCGCCAGCACGATCAGCGCGGGTGAACGGGTGTCGAGCAGCCAGAACATCGGGAACGCGTAGAGGGCCAGGAAGATGCCGCCGCCCAGCATCACCCTGGTGCGGCCCAGGACGTCGGAGAGGTGGGCGAAGACCAGGATCCCGATGATCTGCGCGGCCGAACCGGCGAGGCTGCCCGTCAGCATCAGCTCCCTGGACACCCCCAGGGCCTCGATGCCGTAGGACAGCAGGAAGGTCGCCAGGATGAAGATGAAGGTGTTGAACCCGAGGTTCACCCCCGCCGAGAGCAGGATCTGGCGCCAGGAGGTCGCGAACGCGTCGGTGATCGGCAGCCGCGCGCGCTGCCCGTGCTCGCGGATGCGGGCGAACTCCGGCGACTCCGCCAGCCGCAGCCGCACGTACAGCCCGACCCCGACCAGCACCAGGCTCAGCAGGAACGGCACCCGCCAGCCCCAGGTGAGGAACTGGTCGCCGGAGATGGCGGTGGCCGCCGAGAACGCCCCGGTCGCCAGGAACAGCCCGGTCGGGGAGCCGATGAAGGTCCAGCCGCCGTACCAGCCGTGCCGGTTCGGCGGAGCGTGCTCGACGGCCATCAGCACCGCGCCGCCCTGCTCGCCGCCGAGGAAGAACCCCTGGACCACGCGCAGCACCACCAGCGCCAGCGGAGCCCACACACCGACCTGCTCGTAGGTCGGCAGCAGGCCGATCGCCGCGGTGCACACCCCGGTGACGCTGAGCGTGATCACCAGCATCAGCTTGCGGCCGAGCCGGTCGCCGTAGTGGCCGATGACCGCGGCTCCCAGCGGGCGGGCCAGGAACCCCGCGCCGAAGGTCGCGAACGCCAGCAGCACGCCGACCCAGGGATCGCTCGCCGCGAAGAACAGCTTGTTGAACACCACGGCGGCGGCCGTGCCGTAGATGAGGAAGTCGTACAGCTCGATCGTGTTGCCGACCGCGCTGGCGAACGCCGCCCTGCGCACCTCGGCGCCCGACGGGGCGCTCCTCGGTTCGACTGCCATCCGGCCCTCCCGGCCTCGTCCGCCACTCGGCTGCGCCCACAACGATGTCGAGTGCGGGCGCGGTCGTCCACATCGAATTTTCCACACTGCCCCTTCCGGGCGAAGCCTGATCCCGACTCTTGACCACGAATCCCGACGCAGAGTGATGAAAACCGGGATGGGTGAACCTCGTTCAGGTGGACACCCGACGGCTGTTGCCGCATCCAGCGGAATTCCGGCGATAAAGGGGATCGAGTCTTCTCCGCAACCCACAGGAGGAACACGAGATGACCGCAACCCGGCTGATCGGCCACATCGCGTCGGCGGCTCTGGTGACCACCGCAGCCGCTCTCGTCCCGGTGGCGGCGGGTGCCGCCACGATGCCGGTGGTGGCCGCCAGCAGCCTCAACCTCACGGTCACCGGGCAGCCCGGTACCGCGCAGTTCCGCTCCGCCGTGCTCACCTGCGAGCCGACCGGCGGCACGCACCCGAACGCACCCGCCGCCTGCGACAACCTCACCGGCGTCAACGGTGACTTCCAGGAGCTGACCAAGGAGCCGGCGCCCGCGATGTGCACGCTGGACCTCAAGAAGGTCACGCTCCGCGCGACCGGCACCTGGCGGGGCAAGTCGGTGAACTTCGAGCGCGAGTTCGCCAACGTCTGCGTGGCCAAGTCGCACACCGGCGAGGTGTTCTCGTTCTAGCCCGGCGTTCCGCGAGCGGCGTCCGCCGCTCGCGGCGCGGGACCAGCCCGCGCCGCTACGCGAACCACGCGTGAAAGATCCCCGGTCCGCCGCCGGCCCGGCCGTCAGTCGGCGGCCTTCGAGCGCCGGACCACCGGTGGCCGGTCATCCGGCCACCGGACCGGACGCCCCGCGTCCGACCCGGCTCCACCGGGCGGACCGCAGGCGGCGCCCAGAGGCCCCCGCCCGGGCCGGCATCCGACGAGCCGGCCACCGGGCGGGGGCTTTCCGCGACCCCGTCGGGCCTCCGCGACTCGCCCGAATGCCCTCCCGGCGCATTGCGCTGGTCAGCACCGCCGTCCCGGCATTCGGACGCGTTACTGTGGACCCATGGCAGCAGACGGCACCGGCGGCCGCCGCTGGCCGCGGCGGCTCTACGAGGTGGGCGACGAGCCCGACCCCCGGTTCACCCTCGCCAACGAACGCACCTTCCTGGCGTGGATCCGGACCTCGCTGGCGCTGATGGCCGCGGGCGTCGGCGTGGAGGCGCTCAACGCGGTGGCGCACGAAGCGGGAGGTCCACTGAGGACAGCGCTTGCCGTGCTGCTCCTGCTCGGCGGTGTGGCTTGCAGCGCAACGGCTTTCGGCCGCTGGGTCGCGACCGAGCGGGCGATGCGCGCGGGCGACGCGCTCCCCGCGCCGAAACTGGCCCCGCTGCTGGGCTTCGGGCTCACCGCGATCGGCGTCATGGCGTGCGTCCTGCTCTTCGCCACGGGGATCTGACGATGCCGCGGGGAGCCGAGCACCATGTCCGGTGAAGGGCCGGAGGAACCTCGCGGCCCCTGGGACCCCGGCCTCCAGAACGAGCGCACGACGCTGGCCTGGCTGCGCACGATCCTGTCGTTCGCCGTCGGGCTGCTTGTGCTGCTGCGGCTCATCGCCCACAACAGCCTCGCCGCCGCCACCGCGTGCGCCGTGTTCACGCTGCCGCTCTGCGCCGGCATCGCCCTGGTCACCTGGCGCCGGCACCGCCGGACCGAACGCAGCCTGCGCGCGGAGGCCCCGCTGCCGGACGGCATCCTGCCCGCGGCGGTGGCGGTGCTGGCCGTCCTCGGCGGCTGCACGGGCCTGGTGTACGTGCTCACGACCTGAGTCGTCCACAGTGGACAAGGGCTCCGGAGGTGCAGCACCTCCGGAGCCCTGTCAGACGAACACCGCGCTCAGCATTCGATGACGTTGACGGCCAGGCCGCCCCGGGCGGTCTCCTTGTACTTGACCTTCATGTCCCGGCCGGTCTCCCGCATCGTCTTGATCACCTTGTCCAACGACACGAAATGCGCACCATCACCCCGCAGCGCCATCCGCGCCGCCGTGATCGCCTTCACCGACGCCACCGCATTGCGCTCGATGCACGGAATCTGCACCAACCCGCCGATCGGGTCACACGTCAGACCCAGGTTGTGCTCCATCGCGATCTCCGCCGCGTTCTCCACCTGCGCGGGCGTACCGCCCAGCACCTCGGCCAGGCCCGCCGCAGCCATCGAACACGCCGACCCGACCTCGCCCTGGCAGCCCACCTCGGCGCCCGAAATCGACGCGTTCTCCTTGAACAGCACCCCGATCGCGCCCGCCGCCAGCAAGAACCGCACCACACCGTCCTCATCGGCACCCGGCACGAACCGCGTGTAGTAGTGCAGCACCGCGGGCACGATCCCCGCCGCGCCGTTGGTCGGCGCCGTGACCACCCGGCCACCCGCGGCGTTCTCCTCGTTGACCGCCAGTGCGAACAGCGTGACCCACTCCATCGGATCGTCGGCCGCCGTCAGGCTCGACGCCAACGCCGCCGCCCGGCGACGCACCCGCAACCCACCCGGCAGCTCACCGGTGTTGGCGCACCCGTTGGCCACGCACTCGGCCATCACGGCCCAGATGTGCAGCAACTCCTTGCGCACCGCGTCCTCACCGCGCCACGCCAGCTCGTTGGCCAGCATGACCCCGCTGATCGACAGCCCCGACTCCGCGGTGCGCGCCAGCAACCGCTCACCCGTGGTGAACGGCCACGCGACCTCGGTGGCATCCGGCTTGATCCGGTCCGCGCCCGTGGCCTCGTCGTCCACCACGAACCCGCCACCGACCGAATAGAACACCGACGACACCAGCTCGGCACCCGAGCCGTCCCACGCGGTGAACCGCATCCCGTTCGGATGCACCGGCAACGAGCGGCGGCGATGCATCACCAGATCACGATCCACCGAGAACGCGATCTCGCGCGCCCCGTCCAACCGCAACCGGCCCGTCTCACCGATCTCGGCCACCCGCGGCGCCACCGCCGCCGGGTCCACCGACTCCGGCGCATGGCCCTCCAGCCCCAGCAGCACCGCCTTCGGACTGCCATGACCATGCCCCGTGGCACCCAACGACCCGAACAACTCGGCCTTGACCCGGCACACCTCGGACAACCGTCCCGCGGCAGCCAACCGCGCAACGAACATCGCCGCCGCACGCATCGGTCCCACCGTGTGCGAGCTCGACGGTCCGATCCCCACCGAGAAAAGGTCGAAGACGCTGATCGCCATTGATCCGTCCTCCTAGCGCCGTCGTCCGGCTACTCCCCGGTCAGTTCGGCGTACTGCTCGGCGCTGAGCACCTCGCCGGTGCCTGTGGCGCGCACCTCCAGCAGCCAGCCCGCGCCGAACGGCTCGGCGTTGACCTGGGCAGGATCGTCCACCACGGACTCGTTGATCGCCACGACCTCGCCGGTGACCGGCGCGTAGAGGTCGCTGACCGACTTGGTCGACTCCAGCTCACCGCACGTCTGGCCGGCCTCGATCTGCTCGCCGACCGCGGGAAGCTGCACGTAGACGATGTCGCCGAGCGCCTCGGCGGCGTAGGGGGTGATGCCGATGCGGACCACGTCGTCGCGGTCCTCGATCCACTCGTGCTCGCGGGTGTAGCGCAGGTTGGCGGGAAGGGACATGCGGGAGGCTCCGTCGCTGTCGAGGGCATGGCGATGCCCGGGATGGTGTGCCTCCCCCTCTGTTGCGGAACCTGAGAGCTTCACCGCGCCGTCGCGGCTTGCACCGTGGGTGCGGCGTCGGAACGCACGCTTTCCAGAGTCGCCTCGCCCGGACGGTCATGGGTGCCTGAGAGTTTGCGGGGAGTCTTGCTCCTTCGGCGCCCTGTTCTGCTGCTCGCGCGGCAGCGCAGGGGCTCTCCCGCCCGGGGTCTGCGGCCGGTATGCGGTTGTGGGTGTACCGACACGAACCATAAACGGAGCTGCCGAGCTGTCAATGGCTCCCCCACGGCCGGGCGCCCCGCGTGCGCGGCCGACCACCCGCCGGCGAGCGTGTTTAGGCTGGGAAGACGCTGGGGCCCCAACGAGGAGGCTGGTGATGCTGGACATCCGGGCGGTGATCGAGCGGGTCGGGCCGACGCTGTTGCGAACCGTGATCCTGCCCGGTTCCACCGACTGCGTCGGCGACGTCGTGATCGCCGAACCCGACCAGCCGCTGACGGTCGCCGAAGGAGACCTGGTGCTCGGCGTGGCCGTGGGCGACCGCGACGCGGCCGTGCGCCTGACGCGCGAGTGCGGCGCGCAGGGTGCGGCCGCGGTCCTGCTCAAGCCGCCTCTTTGCGGGGACCCGGCCGTCCTCACCACCGCGGAGGACACCGGGCTCGCGCTGGTGGAGGTGCGGCCGGGCACGGCGTGGGCGCAGCTGGTGTGGCTGATCCGGGCCGCGCTGGCGGGCACGGCGGTGGAGGACACCGACACCCGAAGCCCCGGTCTGGGCGACCTGTTCAAGCTGGCCGACGCCGTGGCCGACGTGGTCGACGCCCCGGTGACCATCGAGGACGCGCACTCCCAGGTGCTGGCGTACTCGGCGCGCCAGGACCTGACCGACCCGGCCCGGGTGTCGACGATCATGGGCCGCAAGCAGCCCGACGACGTGCTCGCCAAGTTCCGCGCGCGCGGCACGTTCCGGCAGCTCAGCAAGGGCAGTTCGGCGATCTTCGTGCCCGGTCAGCAGGACGGCACGCTGCCCAGGCTGGTGGTGCCGATCCGGATGGGCGGCGAGCTGCTGGGGTCGATGTGGGCGGTGGTGCCCGGCGAGGTCTCCGTGGAGCGCTCGACGGCCTTCGCCGACACCGCCCCGCTGGTCGCGCTGCAACTGCTGCGCTGGCGGGCCGTCGCCGACGCGGAGCGGCAGCGCTCGGCCGACCAGGTGCGCCAGCTGCTGGAGGGCGGCGACCGCTGGCGGGTCGCCGCGAGCGAGCTGGGGGTCTCGCACGACCCGCACCGGGTGGCCGCGATCGAGGTCAGCACGTCGGCCGAGGAGGCTGAGGGGCACCGGCTGGCGATGTGGGAGTGGATCACCCGCGGCGTCGGTCGCAGGCCGCTGGTGACCGAGGTCGGCAACGTCCTCTACGCGCTCGTGCCCGACCGGCCGGGGGCTGGCGGCTGGCCGGTGCTGCGCGACGCGCTGACCGCGGCCGAAGGCCAGGCGAAACCGCTGGTGGCGGTGGGTACGGCGGTCGGCGTCGCGGACCTGCACCGGTCGCGGTCGGAGGCCGACGAGCTGCTCGCCCTGCTGCGCGCGGGGCAGGTGCCCGACCGGCTCGCGGTGTACGAGGACCTCTGGCACCTGCTGGTGCTCAACCGGATGGCGGGCACCGCCACCGACGCCGGGGTCGGCTCGCTGGGGCCGCTGCCGTTGTTGCGGGAGCACGACCGCTCGCAGGGCACCGAGTACCTGAACACGCTGCACGCCTGGCTGCGCCACCCCGGCGACCCGCGCACGGCCAGCCACGACCTGCGCGTGCACCCGAACACCTTCCGGTACCGGATGAAGCGGATCACCCAGCTCGTCGACGTCGACCTCGACGACCCCGACGTCCGGTCCGCCCTGCTCGTGCAGCTCCTCGCCGCGCGGTGGGCCCGCCAGCGCTAGCCACCCGCACGGGTGAAACCGGGGCGACGTCGTCCCGAACCCGCCCTCCATCGGCGAAGGAGCACCGCGCACTCGCGGTGCGAGCACGGACCGCGCATCCCGCACGAACCGTGATCGGCGGCAGGGCGCTGCGGAGCACCGTTGTGCCCGCGGCACAAACCCACCTGGGCAATCTCATCTGCGCGGAATGATGCGAGCCCGGCGACGGCGGCGGATCGTGATGCGCAACAGACCGAGAAAGGATTGCGCCGTGAAGATCGCAGTTCCGCGCGAGATCAAGAACAACGAGTACCGGGTCGCGATCACGCCGGCCGGCGTGCACGAATTCACCAGCCGCGGCCACGAGGTCTTCGTCGAGGCGCAGGCGGGTGCCGGGTCGTCCATCCCCGACGAGGACTACCTCGCCGCAGGCGCGAAGGTCCTGCCGACCGCCGACGAGGTGTGGGCCGAGGGCCAGCTCGTCCTCAAGGTCAAGGAGCCCATCGCCGAGGAGTACCCGCGGCTGCGCCGCGACCAGGTGCTGTTCACCTACCTGCACCTGGCGGCTTCCTCGGAGCTGACCGAGGCCATGCTCGCCTCCGGCGTCACCGGCATCGCCTACGAGACCGTGCAGAGCGGCAACGGCAGCCTGCCGCTGCTGGCGCCGATGAGCGAGGTCGCCGGGCGGCTGGCGCCGCAGATGGGCGCCTACGCGCTGATGCGCCCGAGCGGCGGCCGCGGCGTCCTGCCGGGCGGTGTGCCGGGTGTGCACCCGGCCCGCGTCGTGGTGATCGGCGGCGGTGTCGCCGGCCTGAACGCGGCCAGCGTCGCGCTGGGCATGGGTGCCGACGTGGAGCTGCTCGACACCAACGTCGACAAGCTGCGCGAGATCGACCGCGACTTCCGCGGCCAGATCCGCACCGTGGCGTCCAACCGCTACACGGTCGAGCAGGCCGTCCGCGCCGCCGATCTGGTGATCGGCGCGGTGCTGATCCCGGGTGCGAAGGCCCCGAAGCTGGTCTCCAACCACCTGGTCTCGGAGATGAAGCCGGGCAGCGTGCTGGTGGACATCGCCATCGACCAGGGCGGCTGCTTCGCCGACTCGCGTCCCACGACGCACGACGACCCGACCTACCGCGTGCACGACTCGGTCTTCTACTGCGTGGCGAACATGCCGGGCGCGGTCCCGAACACCTCGACGCACGCGCTGACCAACGTGACGCTGCCGTACGCGCTGCGCATCGCCGACAACGGGTGGCAGAACGCCTGCCGCGCGGACCAGGCGCTGGCGCTGGGCGTCAACACCCACGACGGCAAGCTGGTCAACCAGCCGGTCGCCGAGGCCCACGGCCTGTCCTCCGCCTCGCTGGACGACGTCCTGAGCTGACTCCGGGCCGATTCCGACCCCGACCGCGCGTGGTTCCGCGCCCCGTCCGGAACCACGCGCGGTCGCGCGTCCGGAGAACGTCGACGGCGATCACTCAGCGCTACCGCGCCGGTCGCCGGAACCTCTCGCCAGCACACCCGGCGAATCCCGGGTGAAAAGGACCGAACACGACCGCATGCGGGCACGTGGTGGGCCGTGAGCCGGAGTGGATCGGGGGCCGAGCAGACCAACGCATGTTGGGGCGGCCCGCTCAACCAGCCTGGGGGTCACCGGGAGCAGGCCGCCACTCACAGTGTAGGACACGATCGGCTGTTTGCCGACGACTGGAGCAATGTCATTCCGGCGATTTCACCCGGAATCGATAACCACCCGATGGGATGAAGGTCGCACGTCACCCGTGCAGGCGTCCTCGCCGACTGCCGATGTCCCCCTTCGGAGTAAATCCCGCGGGTCCGGCGGGTCGGTTCCCACCGATCAGGTGGGGCCGACTGGTCCGGCCCGGTGATGAGGCATCACCAACGTGGATTACGACGGTGGGAGACCAGCGATGGACATCGCAATCCGGCACGCGGTCCTGGACCGGCTCGACGCGCTGGACCGGGTAGCCGCCAACGGCGACCCGGCGGCGCTGCTGCCGGTGGCGCGCAACGAGCTGCACCGGCTCTCGGAAGCCCTGCGGGCGCTGCTCAAGGCGCACCGGCCCGACCACGACGGCAGGTGCCCGACCTGCCCCGGTCTGCTGCGCGGAAGGCAGTGGCCGTGCGCGGTGTGGCTGACCGCGCACCGCTGCCTGCTCGGCGACCAGACCGACCTGGCCCCGGCCGTGCTGCACTGGAAGCTGCGCGGCCGTCCGCCGGCCGAGCCGGCCGAGGTGGGCGAGGTGGGCGAGGTGGCCGTTTCCGCCACCGTGATCACCTCCGACTCCGGCCGAGGGCCGGGCGACTGGGACACCGAGGAGTTCGCGCTGGACGAGGCCGCTGCCGGAGAGCTCCGGGGGCACCCTCCGGCGGGCGGGCATCTGGAAACCGACCACTCCAGGATCTACCGGGCCTCGGTCAGCGAGCGGCCGATCCGCTGGCCCACCACCCACACCACGTAGGCCCCCCGCACCGCGGGACGGGCGGTGGATCGCCGGTGTTCCGCACAACTCCTCCCATCCCACCCACCTGTCTGCGGCAGGATGGGTGACGGCCGACCGCCAACCGCGACGATGGAGGAGCGTGTGCACGACGGCAGTGGCCGGATCATCGCGCAGGACCTCAGCAAGAGCTTCGGACCGATCCACGCGGTCCAGGACCTCGGCTTCACCGTGCACCCGGGCGCGGTGACCGGGTTCCTCGGTCCGAACGGGTCCGGCAAGACGACCACCCTGCGCATGATCCTCGGCCTGGTCACACCCACGAGCGGCACCGCGACGATCAACGGGGTGCCGTTCCACCGGCTCCCGCGCCCGGGCACCGTGGTCGGTGCCGTGCTGGAGGCGCAGAGCTTCCACCCCGGCCGCAGCGCCCGCGACCACCTGCGCTGCTACGCGGCGGCGATGGGACTGCCCGACCGGCAGGCCGACCAGGCGTTGGAGCTGGTCGGCCTCTCCAGCGCGGCCCGGCGCGGTGCGGGCGGGTTCTCGCTCGGCATGCGCCAGCGCCTGGCGCTGGCGACCGCGCTGCTGGGAGACCCTCAGATCCTGGTTCTCGACGAGCCGTCCAACGGCCTGGACCCCGAGGGCATCGCGTGGCTGCGCGGCTTCCTGCGCTCGTTCGCCGCGACCGGGCGCACCGTGCTGGTCTCCAGCCACCTGCTGCGGGAGATGGAGCACACCGTCGACCACGTCGTGATCGTCAGCCGCGGCCAGTGCGTCTACAACGGCCACCTCGACGAGCTGCGCGCGGCGCAGCGCTCCCGGGTGCTGGTGCAGGCCGCCGATCCGGCGTCCCTGGTGCCCGCGCTGGAACAGCACGGACTGTCTGCCGAGTACCTGCAGGACGGCAGGCTCGCCATCACCGGCGCCGACTCCAGGGCGGTCGCGGACCTGGCGCTGGAGGCCGGCGTCGCGCTCTACGGCATGCAGGACGAGCAGGTCGATCTCGAGCAGCTCTTCTTCCAGCTCACCAGCGGCCAGTACGCCGGGGCGCAGGCGCCGCCCGGGAACTGGGCGCCACCGGCCGTCGGCCACCAGCACCACGGTGGCTTCGGGGGTGGTCGCTGATGGCCGCGCTGATCAGGGCGGAGCTGCGCAAGATCTTCTCCGTGAACCTGTGGTGGGCGTTGCTGCTGCCGGTCGCGGTGCTGAGCTTCGGCGCGGGCTGGCTGGGCACCGCGTTCGGCACCGTCGCCTCGCTGGAGCAGGAGATCGGGGGCCCGCTGCCGCTGGGCCTGCTCACCGTCTCGATGTCGACCAACTTCAGCACCGTGTTCGCGGCGCTGTTCGGCGGCCTGGCGGTATCCGGGGAGTATCGGACCCGCAGCATCACCACCACCTACCTGACGGCGAACCCGCGCGGCGCGGTGCTGGGCGCCAAGCTCGTCACCTACGCCGCGATGGGGGTGCTCTTCGGTCTGGTCAACGTGCTGTTTTCCAGCGCGGGCGGGCTCGTCGGGGCGGGCCTCGACGGCTTCGGCGACCCCGGGGACTGGTTCACCGTCGGCGGCGCCGGGCTGCTGGCGATGGTCCTGTGGACGCTGCTCGGCGTCGGGTTCGGCGCGCTGGTGTCCAGTCCGGTGGTCGTCATCATCACGCTGCTGGTCTACAAGTTCGTCTTCGAGTTCATCGTCTCCACCGCGATGGTCGGCGCCACCTTCGACATCGGGCCCTACCTGCCGGGCGCGGCGGGCAACGGCATCGTCGGCAACCTCGCGGTGCCGATCTTCATCGCCGCGGCGGCCGGACCGCACGAGGCGGAGACGCCGAAGGAGGTCTTCCAGGTGCTGCACTTCATCTTCGGCGGCACCTACGACCACCCGTGGTGGGCCAGCCTGCTCACCTTCTGCGGCTACACCGCGGTGTTCTGCGTCGCCGGATGGCTGGTCAGCCGCAGGCGGGACATCACGTGACCGCCGGCTGAGCGGACGGAGGCCGGGGCCGCCTCGGTGGCCCCGGCCTCCGCATCCCCACGCCGGCCTGGACGTACCCCGACGTCAGCCCAGGCCGTCAGATGCGGGCCGCACCGCCGTCAGCGGGCGGGCACCGCGACGTCGTCGGCGACCGGGGCCTGCTCGACCGGAGCGCCCGGCTGGGCGGGGTCGCGCGGCACCACGACGTCCGCCGGGTCTCCCGGCTGCGCGGGCTGCGCCGGGAGCGCCGGCACCACGGGAAGCGCCGGGAGGCCCGGGAGCGCGGGCACCCCGGGAAGCGCCGGAACAGGGGGATCGACGGGGTGGCCCGGGACGTGGGGCACGCCGGGCGGCGCCGGGACAGTGATCGCGTGGTCGTTGCCGGGGTCCAGCGGGATCAGCGGGAGCTGCTCCCCCTCGGCGAACGCGGCGGCGCCTCCCGAGAGGCCCAGCGCGGCCACGGCGCACCCGACGATGGCGATGCGGCGAACTCGCATGCTGCTTCCTTTCTCGCCGCCGGGGCGATTCCCCGGCTGATCACGACCCTGCCGCCGGGGACCTGAAGGGACCCTGAACGAACCTGAAGGCTCCTTCAGGTTCGCCTGGCACACTCCGGCCTCATGCGCGTGCTGGTGGTCGAGGACGAGGTCCGCCTGGCGGCGGCGATCAGGTCCGGGCTGGACGCCGAGGGGTTCGTCGTCGACGCCGTGCACGACGGCACGGAGGGTCTGCGGCAGGCCACGGCCCGGGACTACGACGTGATCGTGCTGGACATCCTGCTGCCGGGGATCAACGGCTACCAGGTCTGCTCCCGGTTGCGGGAGCGCGGCGTCTGGACGCCGATTCTGATGCTGACCGCCAAGGACGGCGAGTACGACGAGGCCGACGCCCTCGACGTCGGCGCCGACGACTACGTGAGCAAGCCGTTCTCCTTCGTCGTGCTGGTGGCCCGGCTGCGCGCGCTGGTGCGGCGAGGCGGCAAGCCGCGTCCGGCCGCGCTGCGGGTCGACGACCTCCACCTCGACCCGGCCACCGGGATCTGCCGCCGCGGCGGCCAGGAGATCGCGCTGACCGCCAAGGAGTTCACCGTGCTCGAGCTGCTCGCCCGCAGGCACGGCCAAGTGGTGTCCAAGCGCGAGATCCTGGCGGGCTGCTGGGACTTCGCCTACGAGGGCGACCCCAACGTGGTCGAGGTCCACATCAGCGCGCTACGACGCAAGATCGACGCCCCCTTCGACCGGCGGAGCATCCGCACCGTGCGCGGCATGGGCTACCGCCTGACATCGGAGCGCGGTCGTGGCTGAGCGGCGCACCCGCGGCCCGGGGCGGTGGTCGCGGCTGTCGGTCCGGGCGCGGGCGACCGCCACCGCCACCGCGGTGGTCGCCCTGGCGCTGCTGGCGACCTCGCTGCTGCTCGTCGACCAGTTGCAGCGCCACCTCACCGACGAGGCCGAACGAGTGCTGCACCAGCAGGTCACCCAGGTCGCCACCCAGCTCCGGGAGGCCCGGCCGGGCGTGCTGGTGCAGCCGTTGCAGGCGACGACGCTGCGGGTGCAGTCGCCCGACGGCGAACTGCTGGCCGCCACACCGGCGCAGGTCGCGTTGCCCGCGGTGCCCGGCACACCTCCCGCACCCGAGGCCGTGCCGGCCATCCCTCCCGAATCCGCCGCCGGGACGCCCGCCGCACCGCCGGAAGGCGTGCCCATCGCGGCCAGGACGGTGAGCACGACCGTCGACACCCCGGAAGGTCCCCGGGTGGTCAGCGCCTCCTCGACCCTGGACTCGGTGCGCGAGGCCACCGGCGCGGCGGTGCGCGGACTGCTGCTGGCGATGCCCGCGCTGCTGCTGCTGGTCGCCGTGATCACCTGGTTCGCCACCGGCCGGGCGCTGCGTCCGGTGGAGTCGATCCGCCGCGAGTTCGCCGAGATCACCACGCACGACCTGCACCGCAGGGTGCCGGTGCCCGACACCCGCGACGAGGTCGCTGAACTGGCTCGCACGATGAACGGCACGCTGGACCGGCTCGACCGCTCGGTCGCGATGCAGCGGCAGTTCATCGCCGACGCCTCGCACGAGCTGCGCAGTCCCCTCGCGACCGTGCGAACACCGCTGGAGGTGGCCGCGCGGCGCCCCGAACGCGCGAACTGGCCCTCGGTGACAGCCGACGCGCTGGGCGATCTCGACCGCTTGCAGGCATTGACCTCCGACCTCCTGCTGCTCGCACGCCTGGACGCCGGATCGCCCGCACGGTCTGTCCTGCTCGACCTGGCCGACCTGGTCCGCGCCGAGGTCGGCAGGCGATCCGGGCCGGTCGTGCTGGACACCGCTGAGCCGGTGCGGGTGCGCGGCAACCGCGCCCAGCTCACCCGCCTGCTCACCAATCTGCTCGACAACGCCGAGCGGCACGCCGTGGACGCGGTCCGCGTGGCCGTGCGGCCGCGGGGCCGGTGGGCCGTGCTGGAGGTGGCCGACGACGGACCGGGAATCCCGCCCGCCGACCGCGAGAAGGTGTTCCAGCGCTTCACGCGGCTCGACGACGCGCGAGGCCGCGACGACGGCGGCAGCGGGCTGGGACTGCCGATCTCGCGCGAGATCGCCGCGGCCCACGGCGGGACGCTGGAAGCCGAAGACTCCGAGAGCGGCGCGTGCCTGGTCGCACGACTGCCGCGGGACACCGTGGCGCAAACCTGAGGGCCCTGTCTTGATCTTCCAAGCGGCGCAGCCGCTTGGAACCGCTACCCGAAGTGAGCCGAAAACGGGCACTGAACCCTGTGCCCGCAGTCACTCCGCAGGACCGGAAACCGGTGCGGCGTCAGTGGTTCGACCTAACCTGGCGTGGTGAGCGACTCCCCCCGATCCGCCAACGGCGGTTGGATCCGCCGGCTTGCCTCCGCCTGCTGGCGCCACCCCGTCTCGGCGACGCTGGCCATCACCGCGTCGGTCACCGCCGTCGGCCTGGAAGCGCTGGTACCGCTGCTGACCAAGGTCGCGGTGGACGACGCGGTCGCGGGCACGACGGCGCGGCTGTGGTGGGTCGTGGCGGGGCTGCTCGGGCTGGGGCTGTTCCGCTTCGCCGCCGCCTTCGTGCGCCGCTACAGCGCGGGGCGCCTCGCCCTGGACGTGCAGCACGACCTGCGCCGCGCGGTGTTCGCGTCCGTGCAGCGGCTCGACGGCGGCAAGCAGGACGCGCTGCGCACCGGCCAGGTGGTGTCGCGCTCGATCACCGACCTGCAACTGGTCAACGGGCTGCTGTCGATGTTCCCGCTCGCCGCGGGCACCGTGGTGCTCGCGCTGTTCGCGATCGCGGCGATGCTGTGGCTGTCGCCGCTGCTGACGGTGGTGGCGCTGGTCATCACGCCGCTGATCGCGGTGGTGTCGGCGCGCAGCAAGAAGCGGCTATACCCGGCGACGTGGTCGGCCCAGCAGCGCGCCGCCGACATCGCCCAGCACGTCGAGGAGTCCGTCACCGGCGTCCGGGTGGTGAAGGGCTTCGGCCAGGAGGCCCGCGAGGTGGCGCGGCTGGAGAGCGGCGCGCGCAAGCTTTTCGCCGAACGGCTGCGCAGCGCCCGCCTGACCTCCCTGCCGCAGGCGACGCTGACCGCGCTGCCGGTCTCCGGGCAGGTCGGGGTGCTCGGCCTCGGCGGATGGATGGTGATGCAGGGCCAGGTGAGCATCGGCACCTTCGTGGCCTTCGCCGGGTACGTGACGATGCTGGCCGGGCCCGCGCGGATGATCGCGAGCACGGTCATCCAGGGGCAGCTCGTGCGTGCGGGCGCCGAACGGATCAACGAGCTGATCGACTCGCAGCCGGAGGTGCAGGACAAGCCGGACGCGGTGGCTCTGCCGGAGGGTCCGCTCGAGGTGGAGCTCGAAGGCGTCTCGTTCGGCTACACCCGCAACCAGCCGGTGCTGCGCGAGGCGACGCTGCGCGTGCGGCCGGGCGAGACGGTCGCGCTGGTCGGCCCGGCCGGTTCGGGCAAGTCGACGGTGTCGATGCTGCTGCCACGCTTCTACGACGTGCACGAGGGCGCGGTGCGGATCGGCCAGGTGGGCAAGGAGCCGCTGGACATCCGCGACCTGCGGCTGGACTCGCTGCGCTCGGCGGTGGGGGTGGTTTTCGAGGAGGCGTTCCTGTTCTCCGACACCATCCGCGGCAACATCGCCTACGGCATGCCCGACGCGTCCGACGAGGCGGTGCTCGCAGCCGCGCGGGCGGCCGAGGCGCACGACTTCATCACCGCGCTGCCCGACGGCTACGACACGCTGGTCGGCGAGCGCGGGCTGACGCTTTCCGGCGGCCAGCGGCAGCGGGTGGCGCTGGCCAGGGCGCTGCTGTCGGACCCGCGCGTCCTGGTGCTCGACGACGCGACCTCAGCCGTGGACCCGACCACCGAGGCCGCCATCCACGACACGCTGCGCTCGGTGACCGCCCAGCGCACGACGCTGCTGGTCGCGCACCGCCGCTCGACGCTGGCGCTGGCCGACCGGATCGCGGTGCTCGACGAGGGCCGGGTCGTCGACATCGGCACCCAGGAGGAGCTGGAGGAGCGCTGCGAGCTGTTCCGCTCGCTGCTGGCCGGGCCCGGCGATTCGATCGACAACCGCTGCGACCGCGCGGACCGCGGCGAGGGCATCACCCCGGAGCTGTGGCCGCAGGTCGAGCGCGACGAGCTCGCCGCGGACGCCCCCGGCGGCACACCACCCACCCCGGAGCTGGTCGAAGGGCTGCGCAAGCTGCCCGCGGCCACCGCCCGGCCCCGGCTGACCGGCGTGGACCCGACCGCGCCGGACCCGGAGTTCCGGCTGGCCCGGTTGTTCCGGCCGATCCGCTGGGGCCTGCTGCTGACCGTGCTGCTGGTCGCCGCCGACGCGGCGGCGCTGATCGCGCTGCCGACGCTGGTCCGCCAAGGCGTCGACGGCGGCGTGGTCGCAGGCGACCTGGGGGCGCTGTGGACGGCGACCGCGGTGGCGGCGGCCGTGGTCGCGGCGGGCTGGCTGGTCGTGAAGGTGCAGACCGTGGTGACCGCGCGGACCGGCGAGACCCTGCTCTACCTGCTGCGGCTGCGCAGCTTCGCCCACCTGCAACGGCTCGGGCTCGACTACTACGAGCGCGAGCTGGGCGGCCGGATCATGACCCGGATGACCACCGACGTCGACGCCCTGTCGACGTTCCTGCAGACCGGACTGGCCACCGCGGTGGTCAGCGTGCTCACCATCGTCGGCATCGCCGTCACCCTGCTGGTCACCGACTTCTCGCTGGCGCTGGTGGCGTTGTCGGTGCTGCCGGTGCTGGTGGTGGCCACGGTGATCTTCCGGCGGGTCTCCTCGGTGGCCTACGCCGAGGCCCGCGAGCGGGTCAGCACGGTCAACGCCGACATGCAGGAGAACGTCTCCGGCCTGCGGGTCGCCCAGGCCCACCGCCGGGAGCGGCACTCGGCGAAGGTCTTCGCGCGCCGCAGCGACGCCTACCGGCGCTCGCGGCTGCGCGCCCAGCGCTACATCGCGACCTACTTCCCGTTCGTCGCGCTGCTGTCGGAGGTCGCGCAGGCCATGGTGCTGGGCGTGGGCGCGTCCCGGGTCGCCGCGGGCGGCCTCTCGGCAGGCGTGCTGGTCGCGTTCCTGCTCTACCTGGGGCTGTTCTTCTCCCCGGTCCAGCAGCTCTCCGGCGTCTTCGACAGCTACCAGCAGGCGCGGGTCGGCCTGCGCCGCATCGGCGACCTGCTGCGCACGCCGACGTCGGTGCCGCAGGCGGCAGAGCCCGCCGCGGTGCCCGAGCGGCTGACCGGCGAGGTCGAGCTGCGCTCGGTGACCTTCCGCTACCCCGGCACCGAGCGGCCCGCGCTGCACGACGTGTCGCTGCGGGTCGCCCCCGGCGAGACCGTCGCGCTGGTCGGCGCCACCGGAGCGGGCAAGTCGACGCTGGTCAAGCTCCTCGCCCGGTTCTACGACGTCACCGAGGGCGCGGTGCTGGTCGACGGGGTCGACGTGCGCTCCTACGACCTGACCGGCTTCCACCACCGGCTGGCGGTGGTCCCGCAGGAGGGCCACCTGTTCACCGGGGACATCGCCGCCAACATCGCCTACGGGCGGCCCGGCGCCGAGCCGGAGGAGATCGAGGCCGCCGCGCGCTCGGTCGGCGCGCTGCCCGGGATCGCGATGCTGCCCGACGGGTTCCGCCAGCAGGTCGGCGAGCGCGGGCGGGGGCTGTCGGCGGGGCAGCGCCAGCTCGTCGCGCTCGCCCGCGCCGAACTGGTCTCCCCCGACCTGCTGCTGCTCGACGAGGCCACCGCCGCCCTGGACCCGGCGACCGAGTCGATGGTGGTGACCGCCAGCGACCAGCTGGCGGCCAAGCGGACCACGTTCGTCGTGGCGCACCGGCTGGCCACCGCGGCCCGCGCCGACCGGATCCTGGTGGTCGACGGCGGCCGCATCACCGAGGAGGGCACCCACGAGGAGCTGCTGGCGCTCGGCGGCCGCTACCGGCGGCTGTGGAGCGACACCGACACCGAACACGCAGGCGCGGCTCCGGAGAGTCACCAACCGTCCGGATAACGGGACGAATCGGTCCGGGATCCAGGAACAACCGGCCGAGGAGAAACGTCATACTGGAGCAGGACGACAACTCGTATGGAGTAGTGCCAGGCAGCGGCAGCCGGGCGGCAGGCCCGGGGCGGCGCATCGTACGCGAGGGCAGTGATCGTGCTCAGGAGCCGGGCGGGCGTGTTCGACGCCACGAGGCGTTTCCTTAACGATTCTGTGACCATCTTCGCTAGCAGAACGACCGCACTGTGTGCCAACCACGCGAAACGGACCGCTAGCCTGGTACCCGAGTGTGTGTAAATCACGAGCAGATGGATCGAGGCGAACGCCAGCCGTGTCCAGCAGCAGCCCTGCGTCACAGTTCGGCCCCAATGAGTGGTTGATCGAGGAAATGTACGAGCAGTTCCTGCACGATCCCACCTCCGTAGACTCGGCGTGGCACGAATTCTTCGCCGACTACAAGCCGGGCCAGGCCACTGAAACCACCGCAGCCGCGACCGGTTCTGCAGCGGCCCCGAAGGCGACGGCCACCGCGGCACGCGTGGTCGAGACCAACGGGCAGACCCCGCCCCCGTCCGCCACCGCACCGAGCAAGCCCAAGCCCGCCGAGCCCAAGCCCTCCCCGCAGGAGGCCGCCAAGGCCGCTCCCGTCAAGGAGGCCCCCGCGGGCGAGCAGGCCAAGCCGCTGCGCGGCGCCGCGGCCGCGATCGCCAAGAACATGGAGCAGTCGCTCACCGTGCCGACCGCGACCAGCGTGCGCGCGGTGCCGGCCAAGCTGCTCTTCGACAACCGCATCGTCGTCAACAACCACCTCAAGCGGAACAAGGGCGGGAAGGTCTCCTTCACGCACCTGATCGGCTACGCGCTGATCAGGGCGCTCAGAAGCCACCCCGACATGAACCGCCACTACGGCGAGGACGCCAAGGGCAAGCCCGCCGTGGTCACCCCCGAGCACGTCAACCTCGGCCTGGCGATCGACATGCCGGCCAAGGACGGCTCGCGCAGCCTGGTGGTCGCCTCCATCAAGGGCTGCGAGGAGATGACCTTCCAGCAGTTCTGGCAGGCCTACGAGGACATCATCCGCAAGGCCCGCAACAGCGCGCTGACCGCCGACGACTTCTCCGGCACGACCATCTCGCTGACCAACCCCGGCCCCAGCGGCACCAACCACTCGGTGCCGAGGCTGACCAAGGGCCAGAGCGCGATCATCGGCGTCGGCGCCATGGACTACCCCGCCGAGTTCCAGGGCGCCAGCGAGCAGGCGCTGGTCGACATGGGGATCAGCAAGATCGTGACGCTGACCTCCACCTACGACCACCGCGTCATCCAGGGCGCGGAGTCCGGTGACTTCCTGCGCACCGTGCACCAGCTGCTGCTCGGCGAGAACGGGTTCTACGACGACATCTTCACGTCGCTGCGGATCCCCTACGAGCCGGTCCGCTGGACCCGCGACATCCCCGAGGGCGCGGTCGACAAGACCGCCCGGGTGCTGGAGCTGATCGACGCCTACCGCACCCGCGGCCACCTGATGGCCGACATCGACCCGCTGAACTACCGCCAGCGCCGCCACGAGGACCTCGACGTCCTCTCCCACAGCCTGACCCTGTGGGACCTGGACCGGACCTTCGCCGTCGGCGGCTTCGCCGGCAAGGAGCGGATGAAGCTGCGCGACGTGCTCGGCGTGCTGCGCGACTCGTACTGCCGCACCGTCGGCGTCGAGTACATGCACATCCTCGAGCCCGACGAGCGCGAGTGGCTGCAGGGCCGGGTCGAGAAGCCGCACACCAAGCCGGACTCGACCGAGCAGAAGTACATCCTGTCCAAGCTCAACGCCGCCGAGGCGTTCGAGACCTTCCTGCAGACCAAGTACGTCGGCCAGAAGCGCTTCTCGCTGGAGGGCGCCGAGACCGTCGTGCCGCTGCTGGACGCGGTGCTCGACACCGCCGCGGCCTCCGAGCTGGACGAGGTCGTCATCGGCATGCCGCACCGCGGCCGCCTCAACGTGCTGGCCAACATCGTCGGCAAGCCGATCTCGCAGATCTTCCGCGAGTTCGAGGGCAACCTCGACCCGGGCCAGGCGCACGGCTCCGGCGACGTGAAGTACCACCTCGGCGCCGAGGGCAAGTACTTCCGGATGTTCGGCGACGGCGAGACCAAGGTGTCGCTGACCTCCAACCCCTCGCACCTGGAGGCCGTGGACCCGGTGCTGGAGGGCATCGTCCGCGCCAAGCAGGACATCCTGGACAAGGGCCAGGAGGGCTTCACGGTGCTGCCGGTGCTGCTGCACGGCGACGCCGCGTTCGCCGGTCAGGGCGTGGTCGCCGAGACGCTGAACCTGTCGCTGCTGCGCGGCTACCGCACCGGCGGCACGGTCCACGTGATCGTCAACAACCAGGTCGGCTACACCACCGCCCCGGAGCACTCGCGCTCGAGCAAGTACTCCACCGACGTGGCGAAGATGATCGGCGCGCCGGTCTTCCACGTCAACGGTGACGACCCCGAGGCCTGCGTCTGGGTCGCCAAGCTGGCCGTGGAGTACCGCCAGGCGTTCGGCAAGGACGTGGTGATCGACATGGTCTGCTACCGCCGCCGGGGCCACAACGAGGGCGACGACCCGTCCATGACGCAGCCGTCGATGTACGACGCGATCGACAAGATGCGCAGCGTCCGCAAGACCTACACCGAGGCCCTCATCGGCCGCGGCGACATCACGGTCGACGAGGCGGAGAAGGCGCTCAAGGACTACGCCAGCCAGCTGGAGCACGTGTTCAACGAGGTCCGCGAGCTGGAGAAGCACCCGCCGGAGCCCAGCCCGTCGGTGGAGTCCGAGCAGGTGGTCCCGCAGGGACTGGCCACCGCGATCCCGGTCGGCACGCTCAAGCGGATCGCCGACGCGCAGGTCAACATGCCCGAGGGCTTCACCCCGCACTCGCGGGTCAAGCCGGTGCTGGAGCGCCGCGCGAAGATGGCCACCGAGGGCGGCATCGACTGGGCGTTCGGCGAGCTGCTCGCGCTCGGCTCGCTGGCCATGGAGGGCCGCCCGGTCCGCCTGACCGGCCAGGACAGCCGCCGCGGCACGTTCGGCCAGCGGCACTCGGTGCTCATCGACCGCAAGACCGGGGCCGAGCACACGCCGCTGCAGAACCTGAGCGAGGACCAGGCGAAGTTCCTGGTCTACGACTCGGCGCTGTCGGAGTTCGCGGCGATGGGCTTCGAGTACGGCTACTCGGTGGCCAACCCCGACGCCCTGGTGCTGTGGGAGGCGCAGTTCGGCGACTTCTTCAATGGCGCGCAGTCGATCATCGACGAGTTCATCTCGTCCGGTGAGGCCAAGTGGGGCCAGCGCTCCGACGTCGTGCTGCTGCTGCCGCACGGCCACGAGGGCCAGGGCCCGGACCACAGCTCGGCCCGCATCGAGCGGTGGCTGCAGCTGTGCGCCGAGGGGTCGATGACCGTGGCGATGCCGTCGACGCCCGCGAACTACTTCCACCTGCTGCGCCGCCACGCGCTGGACGGCATCCACCGGCCGCTGGTCGTCTTCACCCCGAAGTCGATGCTGCGGCTCAAGGCGGCCACCAGCCCGGTCGAGGACTTCACCGAGGGCAAGTTCACCTCGGTGATCGACGACCCGACGCAGCCGGACCCGGCCTCGGTGCGCCGCGTGGTGCTGTGCACCGGCAAGCTCTACTACGAGCTGGCCGCCGAGAAGGCCAAGCAGGGCCACGACGACACCGCGGTGGTCCGGCTGGAGCAGCTCTACCCGCTGCCGCACCGCAAGCTCGGCAGGCTGCTGGAGCGCTATTCCAACGCCACCGACGTCCGGTGGGTGCAGGAGGAGCCGGCGAACCAGGGTGCCTGGCCGTTCCTGGGCCTGGCGCTGCCGGAGCTGTTCCCGGAGCGCCTGGCGGGCCTGCGCCGCGTGTCGCGGCGGCCGATGGCCGCCCCGGCGACCGGTATGGCCAAGGTGCACGAGGTCGAGCAGGCCGAGGTCGTGCAGGGCGCCTTCGCCTGATCGCTGACCGCTGCTGGAAGGGCCGCCGGTTCCCACGGGGACCGGCGGCCCTTCCGCTTGCGCGGCGGTTTCGCCGTGGCGCGGCTCGCGGTCGCGGGCACGACAACCCGTCCGTTATCGGATGGGGGACGTCGTCGTGATCAGGAAGCGGCACGGTGGTCATTCGAGGCGGCCGCGAGGCCGGCTCGCCAGTTCCTCCCGGCCCATCGCGGCGCGAGCGCGTCGCGATGCGCCCACGCGCCGGCCCCACCCACCGGCGCGTTCCGGCGGCGGCCGTCGGCGAACGTCGGCACCGCTCCACAGCGGACGGAGGCGACGTGCAGGATCCCGACGAGTGGCGGGCCAAGGGCGTGCACTGGCACGCCTACTCCGAGTCGCGTGACAGCAGCTCGACGTCGGCGGGCAGCAGGCGCCTCGACCGGCTTCGGCAGGCCCCGCAGGCGGTGCTGCTGACACCGGAGGAAGTCACCGACTGGATCGCGGAGATGGTGCGCGAGCACGCCCACCGCCGCCACGTCCGCCTCATCGGGCCGCGCGGCGGCACCGGCCACATCGGCGACGACGGCCACATCGAGCACGACGTGCACCAGAACCTCGACGTCGCCTGCCGGGGCGACTCTCTCTACGTCGACATCGCCCGCGAGAACGACCGCCTGCACCTGTGGGCCGAGGCGGTGACGCCCGACGACTGCGCCGCCGACCGCCACGACGAGGACGGTGGCTGATCAGCGCGGGCCTGCATGGGCACGAGCCGGTCGGGTCGGCGCCTGTGACCTGAACGGGCCGGGGCTTGGCGTGCCGGCCGTCATCAGCCCCGTCAGCTGCCGGTCAGTCGTCGTCGGCGTCGTCGCGGGCCAGGAAGGTCGCCAGCCGCTCGGCGGCGTCCTCGAACTCGGGGTTGAGGTCGACGAAGGCACGCATCCGGTCGGCGACCCACGCCAGGGTCACCGCATCATCACCGCGACGCTCTTCGAGTTCCTCAATGCCACGGTCGGTGAAGTACACCGGTCCTCCTCGGTTTCGTTCGCCTGCTGCGCTGCCGCAGGCCGGAGTGCAGCGTAGGACAGGACTCCCGCCGATGTTGCGCCGCATCCCCCTTACCCAGCAAGACAATCCGGCTCCTGTCCGCCGACGCCGGTGCCCCGCGGCCCGGCACCCCGGCGGGCGGTCGCGCCCGGCTCCCGGCCCGGTAGCGCCACGCGCTTGGACGCCCGTGCCGGAGCAGCTCGATAGGCGCCCGGGTCCGAATCCCGCCGCGCCGGAACGGCCCGGTAGCGCCCGAGTCGCCCCGCCTGTCGGCCGTGCCCGTCCCGGTGTCGAACTCCACCCGTCCCGGCCCTCGGCGCGGGCCGTCCGCGCCTCGCGGCCACGCGTCCGTCGCCATGCGCACCAACGCCGGCGCCGCCCACCCGCATCGACGACACCGGCCGGATGACGGCCGCTCACCGCGCGTCCTGTGCAGTCCGGCTAACCAGCCAGTGCAGAAAGTCGCGATGGACCTGCTGCGGCCGTGCGCAGCAAACTCCGTGACGGCCGTCGGAGCAGCCGGCCGCAAGACCATTGGAGGCAACGTGCGCGCACTGGTGAAGACCTCGCCCGCGCCCGGACTGGAGCTGACCGAGCTCCCCGACCCGACGCCCGGCGCCAACGACGTCGTGGTCCAGGTGTTCCGCACCGGCATCTGCGGGACCGACCTGCACATCGACTCCTGGGACGAGTGGGCCGCCCGGACCGTGCCGACGCCGCTGGTGATCGGCCACGAGTTCGCCGGCGAGGTGGTGGCGGTCGGCTCTGCGGTCACCCAGGCCCAGGTGGGCGACTTCGTCAGCGGTGAGGGCCACCTGGTGTGCGGGACGTGCCGGAACTGCCGCGCGGGCCGCAGGCACCTGTGCGCCAACACCAGGGGGCTCGGCGTGCACCACAACGGCGCCTTCGCCGAGTTCGCGGTGCTGCCCGAGCAGAACGTGTGGGTCCACCGGGAGCACGTCGACCCCGACGTGGCGGCCATCTTCGACCCGTTCGGCAACGCGGTGCACACCGCGCTGACCTTCCCGGTCGTCGGCGAGGACGTGCTGATCACCGGCGCGGGCCCGATCGGACTGATGGCAGCGTGCGTGGCCAGGCACGCGGGAGCCCGCAACGTGGTGATCACCGACGTCAGCGAGCACCGGCTCGAGCTGGCCCGCCGGGTCGGCGTGGACCTCGCGGTCAACGTCGCCGAGACCGGCATCGCCGACGCGCAGGCGAAGCTGGGCATGTCCGAGGGCTTCGACGTCGCGATGGAGGTCTCCGGGCAGCCTTCGGCGCTGCGGGAGACGATCGAGAACATGGCCCACGGAGGCCGGATCGCGATGCTGGGGCTGCCCGCCGAGCACTTCCGGATCGACTGGAGCGCGGTCGTGCTCAAGATGCTGACGGTCAAGGGCATCTACGGACGGGAGATGTTCGAAACCTGGTACTCCATGTCGGTGCTGCTGCAGTCCGGGCTGGACCTCTCACCGGTCATCACCCACCGGTTCCCCTGCACGCGGCACGTCGAGGCGTTCGAGACCGCGCGCGCGGGGCGCTGCGGCAAGGTCATTCTGGATTGGACGGTGCGCTAGATGTACACCATTGGCCAGGACGTGCGGGCCGAGCTGGCGGAGATCCGCGCCGCGGGCCTCTACAAGCACGAGCGGGTGCTGGACTCCGCGCAGAGCGCGCGGGTCGGCGTCGGCGACGCCGAGGTGCTCAACTTCTGCGCCAACAACTACCTCGGGCTGGCCGACCACCCGGCGCTGGTCGACGCCGCGTCGAAGGCGCTGGAGCGCTGGGGCTTCGGGATGGCCTCGGTGCGGTTCATCTGCGGTACGCAGGCCCCGCACAAGGAGCTCGAACAGCGGCTGTCGGAGTTCCTCGGCACCGAGGACACCATCCTCTACAGCTCCTGCTTCGACGCCAACGGCGGGCTGTTCGAGACGCTGCTCGGGCCGGAGGACGCGGTCATCTCCGACGAGCTCAACCACGCGAGCATCATCGACGGCGTCCGGCTGTGCAAGGCGCGCCGCGCCCGCTACCGCAACCGTGACATGGCCGACCTGGAGCAGCAGCTCAAGGACACCGCCGACGCCCGGCACCGGCTGATCGTCACCGACGGCGTGTTCTCGATGGACGGCTACCTCGCGCCGCTGGACGAGATCTGCGACCTCGCCGACCGGTACCGGGCGATGGTGATGGTCGACGACTCGCACGCCGTGGGCTTCACCGGTCCGACCGGGGCGGGCACCCCGGACGCGTTCGGCGTCACCGACCGGGTCGACGTGGTCACCGGCACCCTCGGCAAGGCGCTGGGCGGGGCGAGCGGCGGCTACGTGTCGGCGCGCGGCGAGATCGTCGAGCTGCTGCGCCAGCGCTCGCGGCCGTACCTGTTCTCCAACTCGCTCGCGCCGTCGATCGTGGCCGCCTCGCTGGCCGCGCTCGACCTGGTCTCGGCGAGCCCGCGGCTGCGGCAGCGGCTGAGCGACAACAGCGCGCTGTTCCGGTCGCGGATGGCCGAGGAGGGATTCGACCTGCTGCCGGGCGAGCACCCGATCATCCCGGTGATGATCGGCGACGCCGCCGAGGCGGCGCGGATGGCCGACCTGCTGCTCGAGGAGGGCATCTACGTCATCGGCTTCTCCTACCCGGTGGTGCCCAAGGGCAAGGCGCGGATCCGCACCCAGATGTCGGCGGCGCACAGCGCCGAGGACATCGAGCGGGCGGTCACGGCGTTCGTCCGGGCGCGCGAGCGGATGCGCGGCTGAGGTCCCGTCTTCGATCTTCGAAGCGGCGCAGCCGCTCGGCCCACCGGCACCGCCGCGGGTTCAGGGACAGCGCTGACGACCGTCCGCCTCCTCGGCGGCTGGGTACCATCGGCGGGTGATTGACCCCAGGCGGCTGCAGGTGTTGCGCTCTTTGGCCGACCACGGCACGGTCCGTGCGGCCGCCGAAGCGCTGTACCTGACGCCGTCGGCGGTCTCGCAGCAGCTCAACGCGCTGGAGAGCGAGGTCGGGCAGCCGCTGCTGACCCGGCACGGGCGGCGGGTCCGGCTGACCGCGGCGGGAGAGCTGCTGGTCGAGCACGCCAAGGCGGTGCTCGCGGAGCTGGAGCGGGCCGAGGCCAACCTCGCGGCTTGCGCGTCGGGCACCGTCGGCAAGGTCGAGATCGCCTCGTTCGCCTCGGCCATCACGCAGGTCGTCGCGCCCGCGATCGTGGAGCTGCGGTCGCGGGCACCGGGGGTGTCGGTGCTGGTGCGCGACGCCGAGGCGCACAAGAGCCTGCTGATGCTGCTGGCCGGGGAGATCGACGTGGCGATCTCGATGGAGTACACCTCGACGCTGCAGGCCGACGACCGCAGGCTGACCCGCTACCCGCTCTACGCCGAACCGTTCGACGTCGTGCTGCCGCCCCGGCACCCGCTGGAGTCGATGCCGTCGGTGGCCGTCGAGGACCTCCGCGACGAGGAGTGGATCGCGCCGCTGCCCGGCAACCCGTGCCGCGCGGTCGCACAGGTCTTCTGCGAGAACGCCGGCTTCGTCCCGCGCATCACGCACACCTCCGACGACTTCCACGCCGTCGTCGCGCTCGTCGCGGCGGGCACCGGGGTGGCGCTGGTGCCCAGGACCGCGATCGGCGACCATCCGGGCACCGTGCGACCGGTCGCGGGCCGCCCGCCGACCCGGCGGGTCTTCGCCGCGGTCCAGTCCGGTCGCGAGGAGCACCCCCTGGTTCGCACCGTCCTGGACGCCGTGCTGGAGCAGAAACCCGAGGACTGAGCGCGCTCGCGGCCTGTTGCCTGCGCGGGTGTTGCTGAACCGCCTGGCCGTGGGCGCACGGGGTGGCAAGCTGCTGATCATGACGCCGCGACCGTTCGACTCCGTCCTCTGCGATCTCGACGGTGTGTTGCGCCGTTGGGACCAGCGCGCCGTAGAGCGCCTCGAGCTGGCCCACGGGGTCGTGCCGGGCTCGATCGCCGCGACCGCCTTCGCCCCGGAGCTCCTGCACCCCGCGATCACCGGCGCGTGCACCGACGAGGCGTGGCGGGCCGCCGTCGCGGACGGCCTGGCCGCCGCGTGCGGCTCGCTCGACGCGGCACGCGCGCTCGTCGCGGAGTGGTCCGGGCCCGCCGGGGAGGTCGACGCCGAGGTGGCCGGGTTGCTGGCCGGCGCCCGTGCGCATCTGTGCGTCGTCCTGGTGACCAACGCGACGACCAGGCTCGAAGCCGACCTGGAGCGGCTGGGACTCACCAACGCGGTGGACGCCGTCGTCAACAGCTCCCGGGTGGGGTGCGCCAAGCCCGACCCGCGGATCTACCGCCTGGCCGCGGCGCGTGCCGGCGCGGCGGTCGAGCGCTGCCTCTTCGTCGACGACACGGCCGCGAACGTGGAGGCCGCGCGGGACGTCGGCATGACCGCGTTGCACTTCCGGCAGCCTCACCAGCTCCGCGAAGCCTTCGCGCCGTTGCTGGAACCGCGAACCGCCTGACGACCTTCCTCAGATATCGCCGGTCCGCTGGAACACCGCCAGCGCGCGGGTGACGCGCGTGGCGCCCTGCCGGACCGCTCGCTCGACCGCCCAGCGCCGGGACAGGAACTCGTCGGTGGGCAGCGAGATCGCGACCGAGGCGACGACGCCGCCCGCCGGCTCGCGCACCGGCACCGCCATGCACGACATCCCCTGCTGGAACTCGCCGATCTCCAGCGCCAGGTGCGACTGGCGGACGTGCGCGAGCTGGTCCTCCAGCGCGCCGCGGTCGCTGATGGTGGCCGGGGTCAGCACGGCGAGCCCTGCGGTGTCGAGGTAGCGGGCCAGCCGTTGCGGCCCCATCGCCGACAGCATGATCTTGCCGAAGGCGGTGGCGTGGGCTGCCTGGTGGAACCCGACGTCGAGCGGCTGTGCGCGGGGCCTCCGGTCGGAGTCCTCGACGTGCGCGATCACCACCTCGGTGTCCCGGTAGACGGCGTAGTACGCGGCGGCGTCGGCGTCCTGGTGGACCGCGCGGATGGCGCCTGCGACTCCGGGCGGCACCGCGAGCTGGCGGGTCAGCGCCTGCCCGAGGTAGCGGGCCATGTAGCCGAGCCCGTAGACGTGCTGGTCGCTGAGGTGCACGACGTGCCCGGCGTCGATCAGCGCGTGCAGCAGGTGGTAGGTGGTGGGCAGGGCGAGGTCGAGCTCGGCGGCGATCTGCTTGGCGGTGAGCCCGTCCGGCGAGTTCGCGATCACCTCCAGCACGCGCAGGGCCCGCCCGACCGACTGCAGCGGGCCCGCGCTGCCGTTGCGGCGTGCGACGCCGTCCAGCGGGGCTTGCACGCCTCTCAATGTATGTCCCCGTAGCGGGTGCCGAGCAGTCCGCGGCACCAGCCCGCGTTCCCCTCGATGCTGACCTGGGTGGTGCGCGCGAAGCGCAGCCGCAGCGGCAGCGACTCGGCGTCCACCGGGCCGCCCTGGTCGTCGACCAGCAGCGGGGCGCTGTCGTCCGAGGGCAGCCCGAGCTGCCTGCGTCGCCTGCGCAGCCGGGTGGTGTCCTCGGCCAGCTCGCCGAGGCGCAGCCGGACCAGCTCGGCGTGGGTGCGTCCGGCCTTGAGCAGGCGGGCCGCGATCTGCTGCTGGTAGGCGGCGTGCGCCTTGCGCAGGAACGTCGCCCGCAGGTCGTCGAGCTCTCCGGCGGCCAGGCCGGGGAACGCCGCGTCGAATCCGTCGCCCACGGCGACACCGGCGTTGATCTCCTCGGATGCGAAGTGGTCGAGCAGCCGCACCCGCACCGGTCCGGGAGCCACGGCGGCCAGCGCCTCCCGGGCGTCGGCGACCATGAGGTAGGCGAAGTTCGGCGCGCAGAAGTACGTCGGCAACCGCAGCTCCACCCGCACCTCGCCGTCCACGACCTCGCAGGCCGCGACGAAACCGAGGTCGGTGACCGGCTGGTCCAGCTCCGGGTCCAGCACCTCGCCCAGCGCCCGCCACGCGGCGGCCTCAAGGCCCGCCGCCGCGCCTGCGGTGCCGCTTGCAGGGGCATTCGGACGACCGCTTCGGTTCTCCGCGCCGTCCCCGTCCACGGCGGCGGTCGCCGCTCCCCCGCTCGTCGACGTGCTCACGGTGTCATCGCCTCCCGGTTGGTCTCGGAGGCGACCGGAGTCCGCGAGGCCGGGACGTCCGGCGCGGGCAGGCCCATGCCCTCGGGCACCTCGATGTCGTAGAGCCGGGCGGCGTTGAGGCCGAGGATCTTGCGCTTCACGTCCGGTGTGAGCACGCCGTACTCGTCCTGCATGTCCTCGGGGATCTGGAAGTCGACGAACTTCTCGACCAGCCACTTCGGCGTCCAGATCGCGTAGTCGCTGGCGAAGGTGATCCGGTTCTCGTCCAGCCAGTACAGCAGCTCGCCGATGATCTGGGCGAAGTAGCGCGGCCGGGAGTGGATGAACGGCATCGCCACCGCCAGCCCGCCGTAGACGTTGGGCTCCTGGGTGGCGATCCAGCAGAAGTCCTCCAGCCGCGGCAGTCCGACGTGTTCGACGACGAAGCGCAGGTCCGGGAACGCGGTCGCCACGTCGTCGACGTCGGCGACGTCGAAGGCGTCTCGGTTGAGCGGGTAGATCGTCGGTCCCTTGTGGATGTGGATGTTGCGGATGCCGAGCTCCTGGCACTTCTCCAGGTACCGGTAGGACCAGTCGTCGGTGAGCTTCCAGCCCTTGGACCGGCCCTTCCACTCCGCTGTGTAGAGCTTGACCCCCTTGAGCTGCCAGCGTTCGGCGAGGCGTTCGAGCGCGGCCATCCCCGCCTCGCCGTCGCGCGGGTCCCAGCTGCCGTTGACGATGAACTTGTCCGGGTGCCGCTCGGCGAGCGCGCCGTCCTGCTCGGTCGTGTTGAAGCCGTTGACGAAGAAGTCGGTCAGGTACGTCGGCTGGAAGATCGCCTTGTCGACGTATCCGGCCTCGAACAGGTCGTGCAGGAGGTCCTGCTCGCTCTGCTTCTGGAAGTGCTCCAGCGACCACACCTCGCTCTGCGGGCTGAGGTTGCGGTGGTAGTCGTAGAAGCAGTTCAGGAACCCCTCGCCGTACCGGTTGGCCTGGTTCGCGGGCGTGCCGTCCCAGAAGTGGATGTGGCTGTCGACGATGAAGTAGTTCTCGCCGTCCTTGCTGTACATGGGTTGTCCCGCCTTTCCGGGTCAGGGCACGAGAATGGCCCGGCCGCCCGGGATGCGACCCGCGTCGAGGTCGTCGAGCGCGGCCGGCGCGTCGTCGAGCGCGTAGGTTCGGGTGCGCAGCGCGACCTTGCCCTGCGCAGTGAGCGTCATCAGCTCGTCGAGGTCGTTGTAGGAGCCGACGAGGTTGCCGATCACGTTGATCTCGCGGGAGATGATGTCGATGGTGGGGACGTCGACGCGGCCGCCGTAGCCGATGACGAAGTAGGACCCCGCGTCCCTGGTCATCGCCACGCCTTCGGCCTCGGTGCCGCCTTCGCCGACGAAGTCGAGCACCACGTGCGCGCCCCTTCCGCCGGTAAGGTCGCGCACCGCCTCGACGTGGTCACCGGTGGCCTCGACGGTGTGGTGGGCGCCGAGCTCGGATGCCAGGTCGAGCGCCTGGGCGGAACGGTCGACGACGGTGATCTCGGCGGCGGTCAGCGCGATGAGCGACTGCAGGCCGATGTGCCCGAGTCCGCCGGCGCCGATGAGCACCACGTGCGTGCCGGGGTACAGCAGCGGAACCGCCTTGCGGACGGCGTGGTAGGCGGTGAGCCCCGCGTCGGCCAGGGCGGCGACGTCGACGGGCTCGAGGCCGGCGTCGAGCCGGACCACCGACCGGGCGTTGGTCAGCAGCAGCTCGGCCATCCCGCCGTCGGTGTTGATGCCCGGGAACTGCGAGTTCTCGCAGTGCACGTCGTCGCCGGAGCGGCAGGCCCGGCACAGCCCGCAGGTCACCAGCGGGTGCAGGATGACCTTGTCGCCGGGCTTGACGTTGCCGACCGCCTGGCCGACCTCGCGGACCGTGCCGGCGTTCTCGTGACCGATGATGTACGGCAGCTCGACGCCGCTCTTCTGGGCCCACTGGCCTTCGATGATGTGCAGGTCGGTGCGGCAGACCCCCGCCGCCCCGACTTCCACGAGGACGTCCATCGGGCCCTTCGGCACCGGGTCCGGCACCGACTCGATCTTGGGCTGCTCGCCGTATGCGTGCACTCGTACTGCCTTCACCTCGGACTCCTTCGGCCGGGCGGCTGGGACTGCCCACAGACTGACCACCGCGGCCCAGAAGCCAAAGACGCGTTGTCACATGCTGATAAGAGGGCGGGTGGAACACCGCTTTCTCACCCGATAGGGCGATACGCCCGAGGCCATCCCACTGCGACATCCGGCGGAGGTGCCGGGATGCGGAAGAACATCTTCATGTTCGGTCGCCGGGAAGGTTCCTTGGCAGAATCGGCTGGGTGAAGTACGTGCTGCTCATCTGTGATGACGAGACGGTCTCGCCGAGCAACGAGGAGCTGGCGGCGGACCCGGTGCACCAGGCCTGGGCGGCGGACCTGGACCGGCGCGGCGCCAAGCTCGTGGGCGCGCGGTTGCGTCCGGTGGTGGACGCGACCACGGTCCGGGTCCGCGACGGCGAGACCCTGGTCTCCGACGGGCCGTTCGCCGAGACCAAGGACTTCGTCGGCGGCTTCGTGATCATCGAGTGCGCGGACCTCGACGAGGCGATCGAGATCGCCGCGGGCCATCCCTACGCGCGCTGGGGTGGCGTCGAGGTCCGCCCCGTCTGGGAATGACCGCACCGGACCATCGGGCGCGGGAGGCGGTGGCGGCCGCGTTCCGCGACGAGTGGGGCCAGGTGGTGGCGACTCTGATCGGGTTGACGGGGGACTGGGACCTGGCCGAGGAATGCGCGCAGGAGGCGTTCACCGCCGCGCTGGTGTCCTGGCAGCGCGATGGCGTCCCGCGCCGTCCCGGCGCGTGGCTCACCACGGCGGCCCGCAACCGCGCGACCGACCGGCTGCGCCGGGACACCACCGGTGCGGCCAAGCTGCGTGAGCTCACCGTGCTGGCCCGCGTCCCGGACGAGCCGGTGGTGCAGGAGATCCCGGACGAACAGCTGCGGTTGATCTTCACCTGCTGTCATCCGGCGGTGCCGTTCCCGGCGCGGGTCGCGCTCACCCTCCGGACGCTGGCCGGCCTGAGCACCGCCGAGATCGCCCGGGCGTTCCTGACCACCGAGCCCACGATGGCGCAACGCCTGGTCCGCGCCAAGCGCAAGATCAAGGAGGCGGGTATCCCATACCGGGTACCGCCGGTCGAGGACCTCCCGCAACGGCTGGCCGCCGTGCTCGCGGTGCTCTACCTGATCTTCAACGAGGGTTACGACGAGGAGTGCGCCGAGCGGAGCGCACGCCGGGCTCTGACGGCCGAGGCCATCCGCCTGGCCCGGCTCCTGGTCCGGCTGATGCCGCGCGAACCCGAGCCGCGTGGCCTGCTCGCGCTGATGTTGCTGCACGAGGCCCGGCGGGCGACGCGCACCGACGACGGCGTTCTCGTCGCGCTGGAGGACCAGGACCGGTCCCGGTGGGACCAGCCGCTGATCGACGAGGGTGTGGCTGTGCTCGACCAGGCGCTGGCGATGCGGCGCGTCGGGCCCTACCAGGTGCAGGCCGCGATCGCCGCCTGCCACGCCACCGCGCCCGACGCGGCCGGGACGGACTGGCCGCAGATCGCGATCCTGTACGCCGAGCTGGCCCGGCTGGCTCCGTCCCCGGTCGTGGACCTCAACCGCGCCGTGGCGGTCGCCATGACCGACGGCATCCCGGCCGGCCTGGCCCTGGTCGACGAGCTCACGGCGTCCGGCCTGCTCGACGGGTACCACCTGCTACCCGCGACACGCGCGGACCTGCTCCGCCGGGACGGCCGTGCGGCCGAGGCGAGGTCGGCGTACGAGGAAGCCCTGGAGCTGGCACCCACCGAGCCGGAGCGCCGCTACCTGAGGGGCCGGCTCGGAGAACTCTGAGAGCCTGTTTTTGGTTTTTGAAGCGGCACAGCCGCTTGGCCCACCCCCGCCACCGGAACCGCTATGCAAGTGAGTCCAAAGAGGGCCTCTGAGATTTTCCTCCGGCCGTGTCGATACGGGCCGGCCGCGGTCGTCGGTAGGGCGAAGTCCAGCCCACCGGAGACAAGGGGAACTCTCGTGCACACCGACATGGCAACACCGGCGCCCGCGGTCGTCGACCGGGCCGCCTACCAGGCCGAACTGGACGCGCTGCGGGTCCGGGAGAAGGCGCACACCCGCGAGGGCGACGCGATCGCCGCGGCCCGGCGGCGGCTGCCGATGGTGGAGGTCGACGCCACCGCCGAACTGATCGGCCCGAACGGTCCGGTCACGTTGCTGGACGCGTTCGAGGGCCGCAGGCAGCTCATCGCCTACTTCCACATGTGGCACACCGGCCAACCCGCCGCAGCCCAGTGCGAGGGCTGCACCTTCTACAACGGGCAGGTCCCGGAGCTGTCCTACCTCCACTCCCGCGACGTCACCTACGCGACGTTCTGCCAGGGCCCGTACGAGGGGAGCGTCCGCTACCGCGACTTCATGGGCTGGGACGTGCCCTGGTACTCCGCGGCGGAGTCGATCGACGTGCTGATGGCGGGGCGCGGCCCGTTCATGCTGGCGTGCTACCTGCGCCGAGGCGACCGGGTGTTCGAGACCTACTGGACCACCGGCCGCGGCGTCGAGGTGATGGACCAGACGTACGGCCTGCTGGACCGGACCGCCTACGGCAGGCAGGAGACCTGGGAGAACTCGCCCGCCGGCTGGCCGCAGCGCTGGGAAGTCGACGGCGAGCAGATCCGCACCGGCGGACGCCCCACCGCCCAGTGGTCCCGGCTGAACGCCGGACGCTCCGGCGGCGACTCCGGCGAGCAGTCATGACGACCACCAGGCACGACGGCCACGCTGCGACGACCGGGCTCGCGGCTGCGTCAACAGCGCGATCACCGCGAACCGCTGCGACGAAACCGCAGGAGAGAACAATGAGCACCCACAAGATCGGCACGCGGGACGAGTGGCTCGCGGCCCGCAGGCAGTTGCTCGATGCCGAGAAGGAACTCACGCGCCGCAGCGACGAGCTGGCACAACGGCGGCGGGAACTTCCGTGGATCCGCATCGAGAAGGAGTACCGGTTCGACACCGACGAGGGCGCCGCGTCCCTCACCGACCTCTTCCGCGGCTGCTCCCAGTTGCTCGTCTACCACTTCATGTTCGGTCCCGACTACGAGGCAGGGTGCCCGTCCTGCTCGGCGATCGCGGACGGCTTCAACGGCTTCGTCACCCACCTGGCCAACCACGACGTCAGGCTCACCGCGGTTTCGCGGGCCCCGCTCGCGAAACTCCGGGCGTACAAGCGCCGGATGGGCTGGAGCTTCCCCTGGGCGTCCTCGTTCCACAGCGACTTCAACAGCGACTTCAACGTCTGGTTCACCGAGGAACAACAACGCGGGGGAGGCATCGAGTACAACTACCAGCGAGAGCCGGTGTTCGAGTGGCGCTCAGGTCAAGAAGGCGGCGGCGAGGACGCTGAGGACGAGTTCGCGGCCATGTGCGGCACCGACACGGCCACCTACCACCGCGACAGGCCGGGCATGAGCGCGTTCGCGCTGGAGGACGGCGTCGTCTACCACACCTACTCCACCTATTCGCGCGGCCTGGACATCCTGTGGGGCATGTACCAGTGGCTCGACCGGGCCCCACTCGGGCGCAACGAAACCGGCGTCTGGTGGCGCCGCCACGACGAGTACGTCAGCCAGTGACGAGCGATGGGAGCGGGGAGAGGTGAAACTCGCCGCCCCGTCCCGGGTCTGGGTGTGCCGTTGCGGCGCAGGCAGAAGTGGCCCGCACGCTTCGTGAGCGTGCGGGCCACGAGTCCGCGTCAGTTGTGCGGGTAGGCACCCATTGCGTCGACCACGGCCGTCTTGACCGAGGTGACGGCGAGCACGGTTCCCGCTTCGTAGTCCGGGTTCTGCTCGGTGGCGACCTTGCGGTAACCGATGTAGTCGCCGGTGGCCGGGTCGATGATCATCTCGTAGCGCTGGTCGTTGTCGGCGATGCCGATCGCGACGCCTTGCCGTCCGTCGAGGTTGACGCCCTGCTCGGTGATCTCGACGCCCGGGATCATCGCCAGCGTGCGGTAGAGCGCCGCCCGCAGGTCCGCGGGCACCTGCCCGGTCTGGAGCGTGACCCCGACGTTGTACACCATCTGGTAGTTGTCCATGACCGGGTCGTCGTAGGGGCTGTCTGCGGTGCTGCGCAGCGTCGCGTAGAGCGCCTCCGGCTCACGGGGCAGCGTGGCCATCCACTCCTGGGTCGGTTTCCCCCAGCCCGGCTTACCCGCGCAGGGCGGCGGGCCCCCATCAGCGGACTGGCTGGGGTAGAAGTCCCCGCAGGGTGCCTTGTGCTCACCCTCGGGCCACCAGCTCGCGTAGACGTCGATCCCCGCGGCTTCGGCCTCTTCCCTGGTGCCCTTGACCCACTTCTCCCGGCCGGTGGTGTCCCGCCGCTCCAGCCACTCCTGCTTCTCGTCGGCGGGAATCCAATGGTCCCGGACATTTTCGGCCAGCACTCCGAACGTGCCGTAGCCGCCTTGGAAGGTCACCATCTCCCAACCGTGGTGGGAGACGTAGCGGAACTGGCCGGGCCCCGGACGCTGGTCTTGGGAGTGGATCGCGTCGGCCTTCTGGGCGGCGTCGCTCAGCGTGCCTGCCACCGCTTGGGAGATCCGCGGCGCCTCGCCGGTGAACGAAACGGACTGCACCGCCGTGACACCGACGGCCAGCGCGGCGGCGGCAGCGGCGACGGTCAACCAGGAACGCCACGTGCGCTTCGGCCGTGCGATCGGGATGACGCCGTCGTCGGCGTCGGGAACGCTCGGTGCTTCCCCCGGGTTCTCGGCGGCCCGCATCAGCATGCCGCGGGTCCTGTCGAGAGTGTTGGGGTCGGTGTCCACGTCACTGTGCAGGGTGGCGAGGGCCGAGTCGAGGTCTCGCTCCGACCACATGGTGCGGGTGTTGCTTCCGTCGTTGTCACGCATGGCGGTTCGCCTCTTCGTCGATGTCCTCGGTGGTCTTTCGGGATGCCGCGCCGGGCGCGTTCTTGCGCAGCTGCCTGCGCACCCGGTGGATTCGGGACCGCACCGTGCCGACCGGAATCCCCAGCACATCGGCGACTTCGGTGGAGTCGAGCCCGCCCCAGGCGGTCAGCAGGAGGGTGTCCCGGTCGGCGGGGCTCAGCTCGGCCAGCGCCGCGGCGAGATCGCTCACGCTCGAGTGCGCGTCCACTGTTTCGGCGACCCTGGACTCGTGGCTGGCCGTGGTCACCTCGCTGGCGTGCACCATGCGCGCGGTGGCCCGCAGCCCACGCAGTTCCTTGCGCATGTGCTTGCGGAGCAGGTTGGTGGCGATGCCGTAGAGCCAGGACCGAACGTTGGCGCGTTTCGGGTCGTAGGACGCTCGATGGCGCAGTGCCACCAGGAATGTCTCGGCGACCAGGTCGTCGGCCACCGACTCGTCGGTTCTTCGGGCAAGGTAGCGGTGCAGCGGCGCGGCGTACTCGTCGAACAGCCGGCCGAAAGTGGCCGCCGGATCGCCGGTCGTCAAGGACGGGCGGTCCTCGTCGAGTGCCATCGCTCCACCCGCTTCGGGTTCCGAGAGGCTAGTTGTCGTCGACACACCCCGTTCTTTCCCGCACGCGGCCCCCGCGTTCACGGCCCGATCGGAGAGGTGTCGCTACCCCGATGATCTCGACTCCCGGATCGGCCAGACGCACAGGGAGCACGACCAGACACGGGGATGGCCAGACACGCAGGGAGCACGACCAGACGAGCAGGATGGCCAGACGCACAGGGAGCATGCCGCGGCTGGCAGGCTGCGTCGTGGATCAGCACTCGCCGCTGCGTTGCAGACCAGCACTGGCCTGGTGCGTCGTGGATCAGCGCTGGGGTGCTGCGTCGTGGACCAGAACTAACCGCTGCGTCGAGCCGCTGCTGGATCCGGTGGCCACAAGATGCCGGGCGCGCGGCCCGACGCGTGCCAGGCCCGCACGCCTCCCGGGGGCTAGCACCAGATTGGAAGCGGAAGCCGGGTCGAGTCAGGCGGCAGGCCGGGCAAGCCCGTGCACTCCGGCCGAAGGTCAGGTACCGCAGGGCGGCATGCCGCGTTGCCCCGTGACTCTTCTCCGCTGGCGCCCAGGACCGCGATCGGCGACCACCTGAGCACCGTGCGGCCGATCACGGGCCGCCCACCGACCCACCCAATCCGAATCTCGTCCCCTGCCCCGAATCTCGTCCGCCCTACCTGGAACCCTGTCCCCCTACTCCGAATTTCGTCCTCCGCTACCTGGAATCCCGTCCGCTCCTACCCGGATCTCCCCACTCCACCCCTGCGCCCCATCTCAGCCGTGGCCCGCCCGGCCGCGATGCCTCAACGGCCGGTGACGCGCACGCCCTTGCGCCAGACCGTGTGGGTGAGGGGGACGCCGGGGCGGTAGGCGAGCCAGGCGGTGCTCGGGGCGTCGAGGACCTGGACGTCGGCTCGTGCGCCCGGGCGCAGAACGCCTACGGCGCCCTCGCCCGATTCGCGGCGCAGGGCACGCGCGCCGCCCCAGGTCGCTGCGCGGACCGCCTCGTCGACGGTCATCCGCATCTGCAGAACCGCCGTGGTCACGCAGAAGCCCATCGACGAGGTGTATGACGAGCCGGGGTTGCAGTTCGACGCCAGCGCGACGGTCGCACCCGCGTCGAGCAGTGCCCGCGCGTCGGGGAGCGGCTGGCGAGTGGACAGGTCGCACGCGGGCAGCAGCGTGGCCACGGTGCTCGACCCGGCGAGTGCGTCCACGTCGGACTGAGAGAGATAGGTGCAGTGGTCGACGCTCGCGGCGTCCAGCTCCACTGCGAGCGCCACTCCCGGACCGGTGCCGAGCTGGTTGCCGTGCACGCGGAGGCCGAGGCCGCGATCGGCCGCCGCGGTCAGTACCCGCCGGGACTGGCCGGCGTCGAAGGCGCCCTTCTCGCAGAAGACGTCGCACCAGCCGACGTGCGGCGCCACCGCGTCGAGCATCTCGCCGCAGACGAGGTCCACGTACTCGTCGGCGTCGGACCCCGGCGGGACGAGGTGCGCGCCGAGGAAGGTGACCTCGTCGGCCTCGGCGGCGGCGACCATGGCGGCACGCAGTTCGTCGGCGACCGTCAGCCCGTAGCCGGTCTTGGTCTCGACGAAGGTGGTGCCCTGGGCGGCGGCCTCGGCGATGTGGCGCCGGAGGTTCGTGGCCAGTTCGGCATCGGTGGCGGCGCGGGTGGCCTCGACCGTCACCGCGATGCCGCCCGCCTCGTACGGCTTGCCGTCCATGCGCGCGGCGAACTCGGCCGTGCGGTCACCCGCGAAGACCAGGTGGGTGTGGCTGTCCACCCAGCCGGGCAGCACCGCCCGCCCCTCGGCGTCGTACCGCTCGTCGGCGTCCGGCGCGGCGTCCGACGGCCCGATCCACGCGATGTGCCCGTCCTCGACGACGAGGGCCGCGCCGGAGGGTTTGCCCAGCTCGTCGTCGTTGGTCGTGAGCTCGCCGATGCCGGTGATAACAGTGCTTGTCATCGCTGAGTCATCCTCGCTGGTCGTGGCAGTGGCTGGAAGGTGGGCAGCGGTCCCTGGCACCCGCCGCGCCCCAGGGGCAGACACGCGGCGGTGCCAGGCCCTACAACAGCGCGGCGACCGAAGCCCGCATCCGTTCGGCGAGATCCGGAACCGACTGGTGGATGCCGTCGCGCACGACCCGCCTGCCGTCGACGATGACGTCGCGCACGTCGTCCGCACTGGCCGCCGACACGACGGCCTCCGGCGGCACCCCCGCGAGCCGGGCGCTGTCGAGCCCGACAGCGACGAAGTCGGCGCGGGCTCCGGCGCCGATCCAACCGGCGTCGCTCCAGCCGAGGGCGCGATGACCTGAGACCGTCGCCATCGTCACCAGGTCCGCGGGCGTGAAGTTGCCCCGTGTCTCCTGGCTCAGCCGCGTGTAGGACTCCACCGACTGCACCTCGGCGAACTGGTCGATCACCGAATGGCCGTCGCTGCCGACCGACAGCGGGCTGCCCGCGACGGCCAGCGCGCTCGCCGGACCGATGCCGTCGGCGAGGTCGGCCTCCGTCGTGGGGCACAGGCAAACCCCGGTGCCGCTACCGCCCAGCAGCGGGAGGTCGCCCGGTGCCAGGTGGGTCGCGTGCACGGCGGTGGTGGACTCCCCCAGCGCGCCGTGCGATGCCAGCAGTTGCGTGGGTGTGCAGCCGTGCGCGGCCAGGCACGCCTCGTTCTCCGCGCGCTGTTCGGACAGGTGCACGTGCAGCGGGGCGCCGGCACCACCGGCCCACTCCACGACGCCAGGGATCGCTTCGGCCGGGACCGCGCGGACCGAGTGCAGCGCGGCGCCTGCGCGCACGTGGTCGCCCCCCGGCTTGAACTCGTCGACCCGGCCTGCCCACCCCGACACGTCGCCGTCGCTGTAGCGGAGCTGGACCCCATCGACGGGCTTGCCGAACCCGCCCGCCAGGTAGCAGGTGTCCAGCAGCGTCAACCGGATTCCGGCGTCGGCGGCGGCCTGCGCGAGAGCCGCCCCCATCGCGTTCGGGTCGGAGTAGCGCTGCCCGCCGGGCGCGTGGTGCAGGTAGTGGAACTCCCCGACGCAGGTCATGCCGGACAGCGCCATCTCGGCGAAGACCGCCGTCGCCAGCCGGTGGTAGCTCTCCGGGTCGAGCCGGGCCGCGACCTTGTACATCTGGTCCCGCCACGTCCAGAAGGTGCCCTTGCCCCCACTGGTGCGTCCGCGCAGCGCCCGGTGGAAGGCGTGCGAGTGCGCGTTGGCCATGCCGGGCAGCACCAAACCGCCCAACCGTTGCGCATCACCAGGTCCGTCCACTTCGGACACCGAGGTGATGCGGCCGTCCTCGGTCTCGACGAGCACCCCCGGCACCGGACCGCCGGGAAGCCACGCCCACTCGCACCAGTACGCGGTCGACACGCTCATCACGTCACCTCGCCAGATGTTCCAGGACGCGGGCCAGCGCCTGCGCGCCGGCCTCGCAGTCGGCGGACTCCGCGTGTTCCTCCGGGGCGTGGCTGACCCCGGTGGGATTGCGGACGAACAGCATCGCGGTCGGCACCTCGGCCGCAAGGATCCCGGCGTCGTGGCCCGCCCCGGTCGGCAGCAGCGGCGCGTCCTCCAGCAGTCCGCTCAGCTCGTCGCGCAGCGCGGGCTGGAAGTGCACCGTGTCGCCATAGGACTCCTCGGTCACCACGACCTCGCAGCCCTCCTCGGCGGCGAACTCCTGCGCCCGCTCGGCCAGTTCGTCGACCACGGACCGCGTGGCGTCGTCCGTGGGCGACCGGGCGTCCAGCCAGAGGTCCACCGTGGAAGGGATGACGTTGGTGCCGCCCGGGTTCGGGACGAGCCTGCCGACCGTGGCCCGCGCTCCCTCCACCGCGGCCGCCGCGCGGCGGGCGGCGAGCACCAGCCGCGACGCGGGCAGCATCGGGTCGCGGCGGTCGGTGATGAGCGTGGCCCCGGCGTGGTTGCCCTGCCCTGAGAACCGGAACCGCCACCGGCCGTGGGCCAGGATCGACGAGGCGACGGCGACCGGCCGCTCCAGATCGACCAGCCCCCTGCCCTGCTCCACGTGCAGCTCGACGAACTGCCCGATCCGGCGCAGCGCCTCCTCGTCGCGGCCGACGCGGTCGGCGCGCATGCCCGCCGACCCCATCGCCTCGGCGAAGCTGACGCCGTCGGGATCGCGCAGGCCGCGGGCCTTGTCGGGGTCGATCGTGCCCGCCAGGAGCCGGGAGCCCAGGCAGGGCACGCCGAACCGGCCGCCCTCCTCCTCGGCGAACACGACCACCGCCAGCGGGCGGCGCGGGACGAACCCGCGTGCGCGCAACGAGTCCACCGCCGCGAGGGAACTCACCACGCCGAGCGGTCCGTCGAACGCGCCGCCACCGGGGACCGAGTCGAGATGGCTGCCGGTGACCACCGCGTCGTCGCCCGGCTCGCCCCACCAAGCCCACAGGTTCGCGTTGCGATCGGTCGTCACCCGCAGGTCCCTCGCCTCGGCCTGCTCCGCGAACCACTCGCGCAGCTCCATCTCGGCCGGGTCGAAGGCGTGGCGGGAGAAACCGCCGCGCCTGCGGTCGGCCCCCACGCCGTCGATTGCCGACAGCAACTCGCTCGTGGTCATTTGCGCTCCTCGGTCCGCGGAAGACGTGTCGTAATAAAGAGGCGCGAACCCCCGCCGGTGATTCACCCTCGATCGGGTGATCGTGGCTCCGGGCGGGGGCCATGGCGATCCGGCCGGACCGGCCACCGGCACCGAACCGGGCTGCCAGCCCGGGCTCCGGCACCGAACCGGGCCCAGGCACCGCCCGGGAGGTCAGGCCAGGCCGGGCACCCGGACGCCGCGCTCGGTGGCCACCTCGCGGGCGCGGTCGTAGCCGGCGTCGACGTGCCGGATGACGCCCATGCCAGGGTCGTTGGTCAGCACCCGCTCCAGCTTCTGCGCCGCCAGCGCGGTGCCGTCGGCGACGGTGACCTGACCGGCGTGCAGCGACCGCCCCATGCCGACTCCGCCCCCGTGGTGCAGCGACACCCACGTGGCCCCGGAAGCCGTGTTGACCAGCGCGTTCAGCAGCGGCCAGTCGGCGATCGCGTCCGATCCGTCGGCCATTCCCTCGGTCTCGCGGTAGGGGGACGCCACCGATCCGCAGTCCAGGTGGTCGCGGCCGAGCACCAGCGGCGCCTTGATCTCACCGGAGGCGACCATCTCGTTGAACCGCAGCCCGGCCAGGTGGCGCTCGCCGTATCCGAGCCAGCAGATGCGGGCCGGCAGGCCCTGGAACGAGACCTTCTCCCCCGCGAGCCGGATCCAGCGCGTGAGGTGGTCGTCGTCGCCGAACAGGTCCAGGATCGCCCGGTCGGTCGCGGCGATGTCGGCCGGATCGCCGGACAGCGCCGCCCACCGGAACGGGCCCTTGCCCTCGCAGAACAGCGGCCGGATGTAGGCGGGGACGAAGCCGGGGTAGTCGAAGGCACGGTCGTAGCCGGCGAGCTGGGCCTCGCCGCGCAGCGAGTTGCCGTAGTCGAAGACCTCGGCGCCCGCGTCCATGAACCCGACCATTGCCTCGACGTGCTTGGCCATCGAGTCCCTGGCCCGGTCGGTGAACTCCTCGGGCTTCTTGCTCGCGTAGTCCTCCCAGTCCTCCAGCTCCACGCCCAGCGGCAGGTAGGACAGCGGGTCGTGCGCGGAGGTCTGGTCGGTGACGATGTCGGCCCGGAGCCCGCGGCGCAGCAGCTCCGGCAGCACCTCGGCGGCGTTGCCGATGACCGCCACTGAATAGGCGCGCCGCTGCGCCTTGGCGGCCTCGGCCTTCTCGATCGCCTGGTCCATGCCGTCGGCGACCTCGTCGAGGTAGCCGTGGCGGACCCGCCGGTGCGCGCGCTCGGGGTCGCACTCGACGACCAGCGCCACGCCCTCGTTCATGGTCACCGCGAGCGGCTGGGCACCGCCCATCCCGCCCAGTCCCGCGGTGACGGTCAGCGTGCCTGCGAGGGTGCCGCCGAAGCGGCGCTCGGCGACCGCGGCGAAGGTCTCGTAGGTGCCCTGCAGGATGCCCTGGGTACCGATGTAGATCCACGAACCCGCGGTCATCTGCCCGTACATCATCAGGCCGAGCGCGTCGAGGCGGCGGAACTCCGGCCAGTTCGCCCAGTCGCCGACCAGGTTGGAGTTGGCCAGCAGCACCCGCGGCGCCCACTCGTGGGTGCGCAGGACGCCGACGGGCTTGCCCGACTGCACCAGCAGCGTCTCGTCGTCGGCCAGCGTGGTGAGCTCGCCGACGATGGCGTCGAAGCTGGCCCAGTTGCGGGCGGCCTTGCCGGTGCCGCCGTAGACGACGAGGTCGTCGGGCCGCTCGGCCACCTCGGGGTCGAGGTTGTTCTGCAGCATCCGCAGCGGAGCCTCGGTGTTCCAGCTGCGCGCGGTCAGCGTGGTCCCGCGCGGTGCGCGCACGGGTCGAGCAGAGCTCATTACTGCTACCTCCTGGGTTCTGCGGGCATCGCCCGTGCGGCGGGTGCCGGGCTCACTAGTGGGCACCGGCGGTGTACTTGGCGGCCGCCTCGCGCACGGCGCCGGAGCGGACCAGCTCCGCGGTGGCGGCGATCTCGGGAGCGATGTGGCGGTCGGGCCCGGGCCCGCCGACGCGGGTGCGCAGCAGGTCGCGGACCGCCGCGGTCGCCGGGGCGGGCTCCAGCGGAGCGCGCAGGTCCAGCGCCCGCGCCGCGGTCAGCAGCTCGACGGCCAGGACCGTGGTGAGACCGTCGACGGCGCGGCGCAGCTTGCGGGCCGCGTGCCAGCCCATCGACACGTGGTCCTCCTGCATCGCGCTGGTCGGGATCGAGTCGACCGACGCGGGGACGGCCAGCCGCTTGAGCTCGCTGACGACACCGGCCTGGGTGTAGTGGGCGATCATGTGGCCGGAGTCCACGCCGGGGTCGTCGGCCAGGAACGCGGGCAACCCGTGCGAACGCGCCACGTCGAGCATCCGGTCGGTGCGGCGCTCGGCCATGCTCGCGACGTCGGTGAGCGGGATCGCCAGGAAGTCCAGCGCGTGCGCGAGCGGCGCGCCGTGGAAGTTGCCGTTGGACTCCACGCGCCCGTCGTCGAGCACGACCGGGTTGTCGATGGCCGCGGCGAGCTCGCGCTCCGCGACGGTCTCGGAGTAGCCGACCGCGTCCCGCGCCGCTCCGTGCACCTGCGGTGCGCAGCGCAGCGAGTACGCGTCCTGGACCCGGTTGCAGTCCGGGCCGCGGTGGCTGGCCACGATCGGCGAGTCCGCCAGCATCGCGGCCATCCGCGCGGCCGACAGGGCCTGACCGGGGTGCGGGCGCAGCCGCTGCAGGTCGGCGGCGAAGGCCCGGTCGGTGCCGAGCAGGGCCTCCACGCTCATCGCCGCCGTCACGTCGGCGACGTCGAGCAGCGCGGCGAGGTCGTGCTGGGCGAGCACCAGCATGCCGAGCATGCCGTCGGTGCCGTTGGTCAGCGCCAGCCCTTCCTTCTCGGCCAGCACGACCGGTTCGATCCCGGCATCGGCCAGCGCCTCGGCGGCCGGCCTGCGTACGCCCCCGGCGTCGGTGACCTCGCCCTCCCCGGTCAGCGCCAGCGCCACCGACGCCAGCGGCGCGAGGTCTCCGGAGCAGCCGAGCGAGCCGAACTCGTGGACCACCGGCACGATGCCCGCGTTGAGCATCGCGAGCAGGGCCCGCGCGGTCTCCAGGCGGACGCCGGTGCGCCCGGTGGCCACCGTGCGCAGGCGCAGCAGCATCAGCGCGCGCACCACCTCGGCCTCGACCTCGGGGCCGGCGCCCGCGGCGTGCGATCGCACGAAGGACTGCTGCAACGCGGCGCGGCGGTCGCCCGGGATGTGGCGGACCGCGAGGGCGCCGAAACCCGTGGAGACCCCGTAGGTCGGGTGCGGGTCCGCCGCGAGCGCCTCGATGTGCTTGCGGGTCGTCGCGATGCCGTGCTCGGCGAGCGGGGTGAGCTCGACCCGGGCTCGGCCACGGGCGACCTCGACCACCTGCTCGCGCGTCAGCGAGTCCGGGCCGATCCTGTGCGCGTTGTCGTGCATGAGTCCATACAACCTGGTTAGCGGCGTCGCGGGCGGCTCGATAGAGTGACTCTGTCTGAGATCCCAGACGGAGGGAAGCGGGCGTGGGCGGCAGCAGCGACGTGCCCGCGCTGCGGCGCGGGCTGGCCATCCTCGGCGTGCTGGCGGGACGGCCGGGACCGGTGTCGGCCGGGGTCATCGCCCGCGAGCTGGAGCTGCCCAGGTCGACGACCTACCACCTGCTGTCGGAGCTCGTCGCGGCCGGCTTCGTGACGCACCTGCCGGAGGAGCGGCGCTACGGGCTCGGCGTGGCCACCTTCGAGCTGGGCTCGGCCTACCTGCGCCACGACCCGCTGGAACGCCTCGCCGGGCCGCTGCTGCGCAAGCTCGTCGACCAGGTCGGGCGGACCGCGCACCTGGGTGTCCTGCACGGCGGCGAGTCGCTGTACCTGATCAAGGAGCGCCCGTCGCAGCCGCAGACGCTGGTCACCGACGTGGGGGTGCGGCTGCCCGCGCAGCTCACCGCGTCCGGCCGCGCGATGCTGGCGCACCTGCCCGCGGCGCAGGTCCGGGCGCTGTTCCCGTCGGCCGCCGGTTTCGTGCTGCGCACCGACCGCGGGCCGCGCAACCTCCCGGAGCTTCGGCGGGTGCTGGCGGCCGAGCGGCGGCTCGGGTGGGCGGTGGAGGACGGCTACGTCACGGCGGGGTTCGCGTCGGTGGCGTGCCCGGTCTTCGACTACGGCGGCCGGCCGACGGCGTCGATCAGCGTGACCTTCCGGCACTTCTGCGACGGCGCGGGCGAGTGCGGGCAGACCTGGCCGGAAGTGGCCGAGCAGGTGGGCCGCACCGCACGGGAACTGACGGCCCGCATCGGCGGCCACGGGTAGCGAGGCGCGAGCTGGTCGACTTGCCGGCCATCGACGCCGCCGTCGCGGTCCGCGGCGAGTGGGACGCCGAACGCACCGCCGACTACAGCGCCTCCTGAAAAGCAGCGACGCCCGTGGTCCAGGGGACCACGGGCGTCGTCGTCGACGGCGGCCTCAGATGCCGGCCGAGGCGACGAAGGACTTCGCCACGTCGGCGGGGTTGGCCTTGTCGACCTCCAGCTGCCGGTTGAGGTCGGTCAGCTTCTCGGTGGTCAGGGCCGCCGAGACCTTGTTCAGCACCGCGACCTGCTCGGGCTTGAGCGTGGACTTGTGCACCAGCGGCACCACGTTCTGCGCCGGGAACATGTTCGCCGGGTCGTCGAGCTTGACCAGGTTGTTCTGCTGGATCTGCGACGAGGTGGTGAACAGGTTGGCCACCTGCACCTGGTTGCCGGTCAGCGCGCCGACGGTGACGGTGCCCGCCTCCACGCTGCGGATCTCCTTGAACTTGCAGCCGTAGACCTCGCCGATGCGGGCCTCCCACCGCGACTTCCACTCCGCGGGAGCACCGAGCACGAACTCCCCGCAGCGCGGCCCGAGGTCGGTCATCGACCGCACGCCGGTCCCGGCCGTCGCGGCGGTCACCGCCAGCACGTCGGAGTCCTCGGCGGGCGACTGCTCCAGCAGTTCCAGCTCCGGCGGCAGCTTGCCCTTGAGCTGGTTGTAGACCTCCTGGGACTCGGTGCTGCCAGCCTGCTTGTCCAGGTACGCCAGCAGGTTCCCGGTGTACTCGGGCACGAGCGTCAGCTCGCCGCCCTTGACCGCGTTGACGTAGAACTCGCGGGCTCCGATGCGAGGCCGCGTCTGCACGTCGGTGCCGGTGGAGCGCAACGCCTCGGCGTAGATCTCCATCAGCAGCTCGCTCTCGGCGAAGTCGGCGGAGCCGACGACGACCGTTCCGCCCTGTGCCTTGTTCGCCTCCAGCGGGTCCTGCGACGCGCAGCCGGTGAGCGCCAATGCCGCCACCGCGGCGAAGGCGAGCAACCGCTTCATGGTCCGTTACCTCCTATTTCGGGTGGCCGGCACCAGTCCGCGCGGGATCAGGCGCCTGGACACTCCGGCCAGCACGAGATCGAGCAGCACGGCCAGCAGGGCGATCATGATCGCCGCCCCGGCCATCTGCGCGTAGTCGCTGATCTTGAGCCCGTCCAGCAGGATGCGGCCCAGACCGCCGAGCCCGACGTAGGCCGCGACGGCCGCAGTGGCCACCACCTGCAGCATCGCGCTGCGCACCCCGCCGAACAGCAGCGGCAGCGCGTTTGGCAGCTCCACCTGCCACAGCCGCTGCCACGAGGTCATGCCCATGCCCCTGGCCGCGTCGACGGCGTCGGGCGGGGCGTTGGTGATGCCGGCGTAGGTGCCGGACACGATCGCCGGGACGGCCAGGATCACCAGCCCCGCCAGCGCCGGCGCCTCACCGAGCCCGAAGCACAGCACCAGCAGGGTCACCACGCCCAGCGTCGGCAGGGCGCGCATGGCGTTGCTGGCGCCGACGACGAACACGGCGCCGCGCCCGGTGTGGCCGATGTAGACGCCCAGCGGCACGCCGACCAGCGCGGCGACCGCGACCGAGACGACGCAGTAGTAGAGGTGCAGCAACGTCTGCACGAGGATGCCGCCCTGCCCGGTCCAGTTGGCCGGGTTCGTCAGCCACGCGACGAGTTCGCCGATCATGCCCGCTCCGCTCGCGTCCAGGGCGTCAGCACCCGCCACAGCGCCACCAGCAGCAGGTCGACCACCAGCGCCAGCAGCAGCGTCAGCACGATTCCCACGACGATCTCCACCAGGTAGTCGCGCTGGAACCCGTCGGTGAACAGCCGCCCCAGCCCGCCGATGCCGACGAGCGCGCCGACGCTGACCAGGCTGATGTTGCTGACCGAGGCCACCCGCACGGCCGCCGCGAGCACCGGCACCGACAGCGGCAGCTCGACCGACAGGAACAGCCGCCGCGGCCGGTAGCCGAGCGCGGTCGCCGCGGCGGTGATGTGCGCGGGCACCGACTCCAGCGCGTCAGCCACCGGGCCGAGGAGCAGAGCGGCGGTGTAGATGCTCAGCGCGATCACGACGTTGAGCGGCGACAGCAGCGGAGTGCCCACGATGCCCGGGATCAGCACGAACAGCGCCAGCGACGGAACCGTGTAGAAGGCGTTCGCGGTGCCCTGCAGAGGACCGCGCAGCCACCGCACCCGCTGCGCGAGCCGTCCCAGCGGCAGTGCCAGCAGCACGCCGAGGACCAGCGGCACCAGCGAGAGGTAGATGTGCTCCCCGAGCTGGCCGACCACCAGTTCCCTGTTGCTGGGACTGGCGAAGAAACGGATCAGCTCGTCGATCATGCCGTGGCGTCCCGCCTGCGCTCGATGAGGTCGAGCACGTGCCGGGCGGTGACCACCCCGACGTAGCCGCCGTCGGCGTCGACGACCACGCCGAGCCCGGAGGGCGCCGACAGGGCGGCGTCGAGCGCGCCGCGCAGGGGCGCGTGCTCGGTGTAGAGGGAGCCGCCCGCGACGAGCCGGTCCTCGGCGAGCGGGCCGGAGACGGTGGTGCCGGGTTCGAGCCAGCCGCGCGGCCTGCCGTCGGCGTCGAGGGCGAGCTGCCACTCGGCGCTCGGCTGCGCGGTCTCGCCCACCCGGACGGTGTCGACCTGACCGGTGCGGATGCCGTCGGAGTCCACGAAGGACAGCCGCCGGTAGCCCCGGTCGCGGCCGACGAAGGAGGTCACGAAGTCGTCGGCGGGTTCGGCGAGCAGGTCGTCGGGCTCGGCGTACTGGGCGAGGTGGCCGCCCTGGCGCAGCACCGCCACCTTCTCTCCCAGTTTGATGGCCTCGTCGATGTCGTGGGTGACGAACAGGACCGTCTTGTCCAGCTCGGCCTGCAGCCGAAGCAGCTCGTCCTGGAGCCCCTCGCGCACCACCGGGTCGACCGCGCTGAACGGCTCGTCCATCAGCAGCACCGGCGGGTCGGCCGCCAGCGCCCTGGCCACCCCTACCCGCTGCTGCTGACCGCCGGAGAGCTGCGCCGGGTAGCGGTAGGCCAGCTCGGAAGGCAGGCCCACCAGCTCCAGAAGCTCGCCCGCGCGGCTGCGGGCCTCGCGCCGGCGCTGGCCGAACAGCATCGGGACCGTGGCGATGTTGTCGAGCACGGTGCGGTGCGGGAACAGTCCGGCCTGCTGGATGACGTAGCCGATGCCGCGGCGCAACCGCGCGGGGTCGGACTCGCGGACGTCGGTGCCGTCGACGAGCACGGTGCCCGACGACGGGTCGATCATCCGGTTGACCATCCGCATCAGCGTGGTCTTGCCGCACCCCGAAGGCCCGACGAAGACCGTGATGGTGCCGGTCTCCACGACCAGGCTGAGTTCGTGGACGGCGACGGTGCCGTTGTCGTACTGCTTGCGCACGGACTGGAACTCGATCAACCGAGCCCCCCTCAGAGCTTGTCCCGACGGATTGCGCGGGTCCGATAGCGCGTCCGGCGCCGGGCACCGTCCGCGACACCGAGCGTCACGTCCTGGCCGACCCTAACTCGATCAGCCCAACCGTGCGATCGACCGAGACTCACGTGTGATCTACAAGGCATCTCCTGCCAGCGCGTTCCCGGCAGCCGGAACACCGGCGGAGGCGGCACCGCGCGGCGGCGTGCGCCCCGGCGAAGCCGTAAGCTGAGCCTCCGATGAACGCTGCCCAACACGACTCGCCGCCCACCGACTCGATGCAGGCGCTGCTGGCCGAGACCGGCATGCACGCGCGCTCGCTTCGCGAGGTCCTCGCCCTGCTCGCCGCCGCGCCCCGGTCGCTCGACGACCTCATCCGGCTGACCGCCGTCCCCCGCCGCAGCGTCGAGGAGGTCATCTCCGCCGCAGGCGACGACGTCGAGTCCCGCGAGGGCACCTACCGGCTGCGGCCCGATGCGGCGCGGCGCTACCGCGAGCGCTTCGCGCTCGACGCGCTGGAGCAGCCCCCGTCGACACCGCCGGGCGCGCTGGAGAAGGTCCGCGAGTTCATCGAGTCGGGTCCCGCTCCGCTCGTCGCGCTCGACCACGTGACCGCTACCGCCGAGTCGGTGCTGCGCCGTGCCGAGTGGATGCGCGACCACTACGACCTGGACGGCGCCCGGGTGCTTTTCGTCGGCGACCACGACCTGACCTCGCTCGCGGTGGGTCTGGTGTGCCCGTCGGCGTCGGTGACCGTCGTCGACCTCGACGAGCGGGTGCTCGCCCACATCGACCGGGTCGCGGCCGAGCACGGCTTCGCCGTGCGCACCCTGCACACCGACCTGCGGTTCGGGCTTCCTCCGCAGCTGGAAGCCGACCTGGTCTTCACCGACCCGCCTTACACGCCCGAAGGCATCGGCCTGTTCGCCACGCGCGCCGCGGAGTGCCTCGCCGGGCCGCAGAGCCGGGTCCTGATCGCCTACGGCTTCAGCCCGCGCAGCCCCGCTCTCGGGCACAAGGTGCAGCAGGAGCTGCTGCGGCTGGGCATGGTCTTCGAGGCGATCCTGCCGGACTTCCACCGCTACCACGGCGCGCAGGCCATCGGCAGCGCCAGCGACCTCTACGTGTGCCAGCCGACCGCGCACACCCGCAAGCTCGCGCTGCGGCAGGCGGTCGGCATCTACACCCACGGCCCGCAGTCGGTGGAGGCGCGGGAGACCTCGGCGCCGGAGGAGTTCCTGCACGCCATCGGCGAGCGGATCGGCGCCATGGTCAGCACGCTGCGCGACCCGGGATGGACCCGGCCGGTGCAGCTCAAGGTCAGCGCTCCGGTGTTCGACCTGCGCGCCGACCCCGGTCCGTGGCTGCTGCGGATGCTGATGGCCTGCAACACCGAACGCCTGGGGCTGGTGGTCGACAACAACCACCCGGACATCACCAGCGAGGCCGCGCAGGGCGCGCTCACCGAGCTCGTCGCGCCGAAGTACGAGCTGCGCTTCCACCGCAGCACGCCCGACCCCAAGCACGCGATCGTCGTCGCCGCCGAGGTGGACGAGCCCAGCTCCCGCGGCTACCTGCTGCGCCGCGCGCACGGCAAGGTCGGCAACACCTGGCGCGAGGCGCTGATCAGCGTCTCCGAAGACCTCACGAAGCGGGAGGCCAGGGAGCTCGTCGCCGAGCGCGCACCGGTGACCGACGACCTGGACCTGCGCCTGATCGACCTGCCGCGCCACCGGTTGCGGACCCTGCTGCGCGTCGTGGACTGACGCGCGGTGGCCCCGGTCGCGGCTTCACGCGAGGAGTTTTGACGTTTCAGCTGCTGCGCGGCACGTGCAGCGGTCCCATCGACAGGATGGTGCGGAACTCCCGCGCCGGTATCGGCCGGGAGAACAGCCAGCCCTGGTAGGCGTCGACACCGACCCCGCACAGCACGTGGAACTGCGTCGCGGTCTCCACGCCCTCGGCGACGCACTGCCTGCCCATCGCCCGCGCCATGTCGACGACCGCCCGCGCGACCGCGAAGTCCGACGCGTCGCCGCCGACGCCGGAGACGAAGCGGCGGTCGACCTTGATGATCTGCGCGGGCAGGTCCTTGAGGCGGGCCAGCGAGGAGTAGCCGGTTCCGAAGTCGTCGACGGCGAATCGCACGCCCCGCTGCACCAGCTCGCCCATCGCGTGCCGGGTCCGCGACGGCAGGTCCACCAGCGCGGTCTCCACCAGCTCCAGGATCACCCGATGCCAGTCGATGCCGACATCGGCGACCACGTCGGCCACGGTGTCGACGAAGTCCGGTCCGCCGGGGACCAGGCCCGCCAGGTTCACCGCGACGCCGACCTGCCTGCCGTTGGAGCTCGGCCAGCTCGCCGCCTCCTTCAACGCGGTGCGCAGGACCCAGCGGTCCAGCTCGCGCAGCAGGTCGCCCTGCTCGGCGACCGGCAGGAACGCGTCGGGGCTGAGCAGTCCCCGGTCGGGGTGCGGCCAGCGCACCAGCGCCTCGGCGGTGACGATCGAGCCGTCCGAGCTCACCACCGGCTGGTAGTACAGGGTCAGCCCGTCGTTGTTCAGCGCGTCGCGCAGCTGGCCCTCCAGGTGCAGCTGGCGGTCCGCCGAGGCCATCAGCGCGGGACTGGCCAGCGACACCTTGCCCGCACCGCGCCGCTTGGCCTCGAACATCGCCGCGTCGGCGAACCGCAGCAGGTCCTCGCCGCCCGCGCCGCTGCCGTTGGGCACGGCGGCGCCGATGGAGGCCGAGACCCGGATGAGCTGGCCGTGCACCGGCACCGCGGTGCGCAGCAGTCCCGCCACGCGCGTGGCGAGCTGGTCGACCCCGCCGACGGTGGCGATGTCGCGGCAGATGATCACGAACTCGTCGCCGGAGAGCCGCGCAGCGGTGCAGCCGTCGGGCAGCCCGCCCTCCAGCCTCCTGGCCAGCGCGACCAGCAGCTCGTCGCCCGCGTCGTGGCCCAGCGAATCGTTTACCCGCTTGAAGTTGTCGATGTCGCAGAACAGCACCGCGACACCCTCGGCGGAGTCTGCGCGCCCGAGCAGGTGGCCCAGCAGGTCCTTGACCGCTGCCCGGTTCGGCAGCCCGGTCAGGTCGTCGTGGGTGGCCTGGTAGCGCAGCGCCTCCGCGGCGCGGCGGCGCTCGGTGATGTCCTGGAACACCACCAGCCAGAACCGGGTCCCGTCGTCCTGCACCGACAGCGCGACGTGCAGCTCGCAGTACACCGGCTCCCCGTCGGAGCGGATCAGCAGCCGCTGCGGGACCTTCCGGCGGCCGCTGCCGCGACCGCCCTGGTGCGAGGCGGTCTGCAGCCGCATCCCGTCTTCGTCGGGGTGGGTCATGTCCTGCGCGGTCATGCCGCGCAGCTGGTCGAGCCGGTAGCCGAGCAGGTCGCACAGCGCGTCGTTGGCGTCGACCAGCCGCTCGGCCTGGTCGAACAGCCCGATGCCCACCGGGGTGACCGCGACCAGGTCGGTGAAGCGCTGGCTGGACCGCTCCATGCGGGTCACCGCGGTGCGCTGCTCGGTGACGTCCTGCGCCGTGCCGACCAGCAGCGTCCTGCCGTCGGCGTCGCGGACGGCGGTGCCGTGCATGCGCAGGATGCGCACCGCGCCGTCCCCGCGCAGGTAGCGGTGCTCGACCTCGATCGGGTCGTGCTCCTCGACCAGCGGGCGCCACGCGTTGCGCACCCACACCCGGTCGTCGGGGTGGACGGCGGCGACGTAGGACTCGAAGGAGATCACCGTCTCCGAGCTCTTGCCGATGATCTCGTGCAGCATCTCGGAGAGGCGGATGTTGTCGGTTGCCGGATCCCACTCCCAGGTGCCCAGCCGGGCGACGCGCTGCGCGTCGTGCAGCTTGCGGCGCTCGTCGCGGAGCCTGCGCTCCAGGTAGCGGTGCTCGGTGACGTCCTGGACGGTGCCCTGCAGCCGCTCCAGCCTGCCGTCGGTGCCGTACTCGGCGCGGGCGGTGCACAGGTAGACGCGGCTGCCGCCGCGGTCGCGCAGCTCGACCTCGATCAGGCTGCCCTCGGGGATCCGGCGGATCTGCCGCTCGAAGTCCTTGGCCTTCTGCCGGTCCTCCGGGTGCACGGCGTCGACCAGGTCGGCGGGGTTGCCGGTGTCGGTGGCTCCGGAGGCGGCGAACAGCTCCTCCAGCACGGGGCTGCGGTAGAACTCACCGGTGCCTGGGTAGTAGATCCAGCTGCCGACCTTGGCCATGCGCTGCGCGTCGATCAGCCGGGTGCGCTCGTCGCCTGCCGGAGCACCGGACTGCGGGACGGGATCGGCCGCCACCAGATCCGAGACGTCGACCAGCACGGTTACGCGCAGCCGTTCGTCCTCCTCGTGCGACCAGCTCACCGGGCGGACCGACACCTCGCCGTCGCGGCCCTTGAGCTTGGCGACGGGGCCGTCGCCGACGACCAGGTCGGTCAGCCTGCGGCCGATCAGCGCGGCCGGGGTGGTCTCGCCGGCCAGCCGCACGGCCTGACCGGTCGCCCGCACCACGACGCCCTCGGCATCGGTGAGCAGCGCGGGGGCGACGGGCATCACCAGGGCCTCGGCCTCCCATTCGAGTCCACCGTCGACGTCGAGCACACCGGAGGCACGTCGGATCCTTTCGCTCCGATCGGTCAACAGCACCCCTCCTGCGTAGCGGCCGCGTTCCGCGGGCACACCACCGGCTCGCGCCAGCACGCCGCGAACGAGTGACCGGAACCACAGCGAACTCCGGAGCCGACCTTACCGGCATGGACCAGTGGTCCATGCCACGGTGCAGCGCAACTCACGTGTGGCTACCTTCCGGACACGTTTCGGCGGTCGGGTGTGCCCTATTGGGTGACTAACCGCACTCACAATGATGACGCCGAAAGGAAAAAACGGTTGCCAGGTCACCCGATTCCAACCGCGGTCACGCAGGCGACAGGGCCGAAGTCTCACCACTTCGGGTGAACACTTCGGCCCTGCCTATCGCCCATCCAGGTCAACGCGGAGCTCGGGTGACCTCCGCGAGCGACCGGTCAGTTCGGAGCGACGCCGTCCTCCCGCGCCGCCCGCGCCACCGCGGCGGTGACCTCGGGAGCGACCCGCGGGTCCAGCGGGCTCGGGACGATGTAGTCGGCCGAGAGGTCGTCGGCGGCGACCGCGGCGATCGCCTCCGCCGCCGCGACCTTCATCCGGTCGGTGATCATCCGCGAGCCGGCCTCCAGCGCACCCCGGAAGATGCCGGGGAAGGCCAGCACGTTGTTGATCTGGTTCGGGAAGTCGCTGCGGCCGGTGGCCACGACCGAGGCGTGCCTGGCGGCCACGTCGGGCAGGATCTCGGGGTCGGGGTTGGACAGCGCGAACACGATCGCGCCCTCGGCCATCGTGCTGATCTCCTCCTCGGAGATCGTGCCGCCGGAGACCCCGACCAGCACGTCGGCTCCCTTGATGGCGTCGGCCAGCGCGCCGGTCACGCCGCGCGGGTTGGTGTAGCCGAGCAGCTCCCGCTTGATCGGGGTGAGGTTGTCGCGGCCCTCGTGGATGACCCCGCGCGAGTCGGTCACGATGATCTCGCCGACCCCGGCGGTGTGCAGGATCTTCGCGCACGCCACACCGGCCGCGCCGGCACCGGCGATGACCACCCGCAGCGAGCCGAGCTCGCGGCCGACGACCTTGGCGGCGTTGGTCAGCGCCGCGAGCGTCACCACGGCGGTGCCGTGCTGGTCGTCGTGCATGACCGGGCAGTCCAGCGCCTCGATCAGCCGCCGCTCCAGCTCGAAGCAGCGCGGCGCGGCGACGTCCTCCAGGTTGACCGCGCCGAACGACGGGCGCAGCCGGACCAGGGTCTCCACGATCTCGTCGACGTCGGTGGTGTCGAGCACCAGCGGGATCGAGTTCAGCCCGCCGAACTCCTTGAACAGCGCGGACTTGCCCTCCATGACCGGCAGCGAGGCCCGGGGGCCGATGTCGCCGAGGCCGAGCACCGCGGTGCCGTCGCTGACCACCGCGACCAGTTGCTGGGTCCAGGTGTAGCGGTCGGCGAGCGACGCGTCGGCGGCGATGGCGCGGCTCACCTTGGCCACCCCGGGGGTGTAGGCGATCGAGAGGTCGCGGGCGCTGGTCAGCGGGGCGGTGACGCCGACGCCGAGCTTGCCTCCCTCGTGGGCCTGGAAGATCTCCTGGTCGGTCAGGTCCGACCCGGTACCGCTGCTCGCGGTGCGGTCGTTCACGGTGGTCACGGCGTCCCTCCTGTTGCCATGGCCTGAGGCGCGGAGTCCCGGCTCCGTTCCTGGCGAATGGGCGGCGAAGTGCCGCCCGGGCGAAGAACCCGGCAGGCTCGGGCGGTACCGAGCGGGCGGGCGTCTCGAACTACCGATTCCGGCCGTCCTGGTGCGGACAGCGGCTCGGCGGACGCTGCGGTCGGGCCAGTGTGGCAGGTGGCCCTGCCACTGTCAGCGATCGGGATCACACCCCACCAGCCTCTTCAACATTTTGTCAATTGGGCTGCGGGGCCTGCGTGGCGCCTGGTGCCCCGCGCGAGATGCCCCGGCGTCCTTGCCGGATCAACCCGCGAGCACCCGGACCGATTCCCGTGCGCGGTGTCGGGATCATCCGAACCGGCCCTTTAGTGATACCGAAAAATTCTCGCCCTGTCGCAGCGATTTTCCAAGAACACGCCAGAGAACTTGACGGAAACAGAAATCTTTTGCCTAGTTCTTGATCTGTTGCCCGAAATGCCGGAAAAACTCGGCGGGACACCGTCACCCGAGTGGACCAGCCTCACCTGCGATCACCGGCACGGGCCTGCACCCGGACATGTCGTGCGCGCGCCAACCCGCCTGCGCGCGCGCCGAAGCACCGACCATAGGCTTTTCGACCGTGCAGGCACGTCAACTTGAGATCACCGGCGCGTTCGAGTTCAGCCCGAGGTCCTTCCCCGACCACCGCGGGCTGTTCGTCGCGCCCTACCAGGAAGCCGCGTTCGTCGAGGCCACCGGGCACGCGCTGCGGGTGGCCCAGACCAACCACAGCGTCTCGGCTCGCAACGTGGTGCGCGGTGTGCACTTCTCTGATGTGCCACCGGGCCAGGCGAAGTACATCTACTGCGCGCAGGGCGCCCTGCTGGACTTCGTGATCGACATCCGCGTCGGGTCCCCGACCTTCGGCCGCTGGGAGGCCGTGCGCCTGGACTCCGCCGAGTACCGCGCCGTCTACCTGGCGGAAGGTCTCGGCCACGCGTTCGTGGCGCTCACCGACGACACGGCGGTGGCCTACTTCTGCTCGACTCCGTACAACCCGTCCGCCGAGCACGGCATCAACCCGCTCGACCCCGACCTCGGCCTGCCGTGGGGCGACCTCGACGGCGAGCCGATCCTGTCCGCCAAGGACCGCGAAGCCCCGAACCTGGCCGAGGCCGCCGCGTCCGGCCTGCTGCCCGACTACCAGGAATGCCTCGCCCACTACGAGAAGCTGCGCAGCGAGTAGGAACGTGCGGGCGGGGATCTCGTGCCGCCCCGCCCGCCGCGCTCAGAAGTCCTCGGACAGCACCCGGTCGACGTTGCGCTCGGCGAGCGCGGTGATCGTGACGAAAGGGTTCACGCCGGTCGATCCCGGGATCAGCGAGCCGTCGGTGACGTAGAGGTTGCGGTATCCCCGCACCCGCCCGAAGTCGTCGGTCGCCTCACCCAGCACGCAGCCGCCCAGCGGGTGGTAGGTGAACCGGTCCTCGAAAGCCCGGCTGTCGCCGAACATGTCGTGTCGGTAGACCGTGCCGTTGGCCCGGTTGATCCGGTCGAAGAGCGCCTTGGCCGCCTCGACCGACGGCCGCCCCTGCGAGGCCGACCAGTGCAGGCGCACGGCGTCGGCCGCCGGGTCATAGCTGAAGCCGCCGCGTTCGGGATTTCGCGTGATTGCCAGCGAAAGGCTGGTCAGCAGTTCGATCCCGGCGGGCAGTGGCGCGATCTCGGCGAACACCGGGTGCACCGGGTCGTCCCAGTTGTCGATGCCCAGCGCCGGCATCCCCGACTGCACCGAGCCGGTGCGGTCCCAGCCGTGCAGCGCGCGGCCGAGCATCACGTTGCCGTTGGTGCCCCAGCCCTGGCCGACGGAGTCCGCGAGCCGCGGCAACACACCGGTTTCCCGTGCCCGCACCAGCAGTTCGGTCGTGCCCATGCTCCCCGCACCGAGGAACAACCAGCGGCAGCCGATCTCGGTGGTGCCGAGCGGGTTACCGAGCTCGTCGATCCGCTCGACGGTCAGCACGTAGGTGCCGTCGGGTTCCTGGCGGATGCTCCGGACGCGGTGCAGGCTCTGGATCGTCACGTTGCCGGTGCCGACCGCGGCGGGCAGGTATGAGCGGTCCAGGCTGCGCTTGCCGTGGTTGTTGCCGTAGATGACCTCCGAGGAGAGCGCGGACTTCGGCACCTCGCCGCGCTCCTCGCGCCGCATGTAGCCGAAGTCGTAGACGTTGGGCACGAACGTGGTCCGCAGGCCCGCGCGCTGGGCGTGGCCCCGCGAGACCCGCGCGTACCGGTAGGACTCGCACTCCTCGAACCACGCCTGGTCGACGGTGTTCACCCCGAGCATCCGGTTGGCCAGCGGAAAGAACCTGCCGTACATCTCGTCGGCGTCCACCCGCGGCAGGATCTCCTCGAAGTAGCCGCGCTTGGGCGTGACGGCCATGCCGCCGTTGACCAGCGAGCCACCGCCGACACCGCGTCCTACGTAGACCGACATGTCGCCGGGGTGCATGCGGTCGAGCACACCGGCGAAGGGCTTGATGTCGCGGTTGACCAGGTCCATCCAGAGCAACGACGACAGCGGCGCCTCGGTGCGGGTCTTGAACCACATCGCGCGGTGGTCCGGCTCGAGCATCGAGCAGAAGATGGCGCCGTCCTCGCCCGCCCGGTCCCACAGCCTGCCCATCTCCAGCACCAGCGTGGGCACGCCCGCCTCGCCCAGTCGCAGCGCGGTGGCGGCCGAACCGTAGCCCGAACCGACCACCACCACCGGTACGAAGGGACGCTCGGCGGCGTCGGCGCGACCGAGGGAGACCGCGCCCAGACCGAGTACCGCCGCCGACTGCATCGCGGCCATGCCGAGGAAACGCCTGCGGGTCACCGAACTAGTCATGGCAGGTGATCATGCGTTGCGCCGCGCCCCGCGCCCAACCGGCGCGAAGGATTTTCACGTAAACGTTGTAAACCTGAGTGAACGGGTATCACTCACCGTATCCGCCCGGGCCGCGGCCACAGCCGCCAGCCGACCACGCCCAGCACCTCGGCCGGCCCCAGCTCGCGGGAGTCGGTCGAGCCGAAGGCGTTGTCGCCCTCGACGTGCCAGCCACCGCCCTCGGCCCGCACCGCGCGCTTCACCGAGAGCTGGCCGGGACGCCGCTCCCAGCGCACCAGGACCACCGCGCCTGCCCGCGGGCGGGCGCGCAACCGCAGCAGCACGACGTCGCGGTCGCGCAACGTCGGCACCATCGACGGCCCGCGCACCAGCAGGCGCCGCCACGGCCATCGGCCCAGAACCACCACGGCTCCCATCCTGCCCCTCCCGCGGCGCGGTCCACGTCGCGGGAACAAGATCCACGGTGGGCACGACGGGCAGAACGCGAGGCGGGTATCCGGTAGGGTCCCTGCTGTCGGAGCATTCACTGTCAGGGAGGAATGATGCGGCTACTGTCGCGAATCCTCAGCCCGCGTCTGGAGGCGACCGCACACTGCGATCTGCCGTGCGGCGTGTACGACCCGGCTCAGGCCCGGATCGAGGCTGAGTCCGTAAAGGCCATCCAGGAGAAGTACCAGGCCAACGAGGACCAGGAGTTCCGCACCCGGGCGATCCTGATCGCCGAGCAGCGGTCCGAACTGGTCAAGCACCACCTGTGGGTGCTGTGGACGGACTACTTCAAGCCGCCGCACTTCGAGAAGTACCCGCAGCTGCACGAACTGGTCAACAAGGCCACCAAGGCCGCCGGTGCCACCGGGACCAAGGGTTCGATGGACCCGGCCAAGGGCCAGGAGCTGCTGGACTACATCGCCGAGATCGACAAGATCTTCTGGGAGACCAAGCAGGGCTGAGGCCAGACACACGAGGAAGACGCCGGCCAGCGGAAGCATGTTCCCGTTGGTCGGCGTCTTTTCTTGTCTCCCGGTGTTGTCAGACGGCCTGTGGACGGCCTGAAAACGACCACTGTGGACGGCTAGGAGAAGCTCTCGGACGGCAGCATGCCCTGCGACGAAGCCTGGCCTGCCGAACGGGTGCAGCTGTTCGAGACCTGGATCAACGCAGGCTGTCCGCGCTGAAATCCGGTGGGATCAGACGCCCGCTTCGCGGATGGGGAACTGCTCGCGGGCTCGATCCACTGCTCGTGTGCACAGCAGGCTCCGCCTTGATGTACCTCGCCAAGGTGGGCTGATCCGTGTGAAGATCGGCCGGTTGAGCTGGTTCCCTGCGCCGGGGAGGTCGTGTGCGCGCTCCGAGATGGCTCGTGCTGAAGGCGGTGCCGATCCTGGCCGCGTGCGCGACCTTGCTCGGATGCGGCGCGCAGGAGGTCCAACGACCCAGCCAGAGCGACACGTTGCGCGCCTACCAACCCCGTTTCGATGAGGTGCGGCGCAAGCTGGTCCAAGTCGAGTCCCTGTTGCCGGCTGGGAGGGCCGGTGAGGACTCCTGCGATGCCAAGCCTCCGCTGAGCCCGATGTTGAACTACCAGGGCGGCTCCGTCGGGACGAATGATCGGGCCGGCAACAACACCGAGGTCGTCATGGAGCCGGCGCTCCAGGCCCCTGACACCGTTCTGGTCGACAACGTCGACGTCTTCGCCTACGACGGCGCGACAGAGCTGGTGCAGTCGTTGCGTTGGACCGGCCCGCACGGCCCGCTCGGGGAGGACCGCTTCACCCTCAACCCACCAGCCCCGCAATGGGAAGAACGCCACGACCGTGAGCTGCGGGCCACGCTGGAGCAGGGGCTGAGCACCCAGTACCTGGTGGTGCTTCGCGTCGCCGAGTACAGCCCACCCGAGTCCGGCGACGGACGGACGAAGCCCCTCGGCTATTCCGGCCGTGTCGTGCTGGACGGCTTCGTCGTCGACCTGCGGCAGCTCAAGCTGCTGTGCCGGTTCACGGCCGGGGACGAATACTCCGGACTGGCCGTCATCAACATCCGGCCGGGACAGGGTTGGGCAAGCCGTATCTACGAGGAGTTGCAGCAGGGCGCCGGATACGAGATCGCCGGGAAGCTGGGGGCGTTGACGGGAGGCACCGCCGAACCTCCGCAGCAGTGACATGTCCTGATCCGAGGGCAGCATGTCGTTGCTGCCACCCCGGCCGCTCACCATTCTTGGTGTCGTGAGCAGTCACGACGTTGCGGTGGTGGTGTACGACGGGGTCCAGCTCCTCGACGTGGCCGGGCCCGTCGAGGTCTTCGACGGCGCGACACGGGCGACCGGAGGCGGGTACCGGGTGCGGGTGCTCTCCCCCGGCGGCCGGACCGTGCGGGCGGCCTCCGGCGTCCGCCTCGGCGCCGACGCCGACCTCGCCGACACCGCGCTGAGCCCCGACACGCTCGTCATAGCGGGCGGCGTGGGATTCAGCGACGCGGTCGGCGATCCCGAGGTGGTCGGCCACGTCCGCAGGCTGGCCGCCGGGGCGCGTCGCGTCGCCTCGGTGTGCACCGGAGCGTTCCTGCTGGCCGAGGCAGGACTGCTGCGCGGCCGCAGCGCCACGACGCACTGGGCGTACTGCGCCGAGCTGGCGCGGACCTACGAGGACGTCACCGTCCTGCCGGACTCGATCTACGTCCGCGACGCCCCGATGCTGACCGCGGCGGGCGTGACCGCCGGTATCGACCTGGCGCTGGCGATGGTCGAGGACGACCACGGCGCCGAGGTCGCGCGCACCGTCGCGAAGTGGCTGGTGGTGTTCCTGCAACGCCCGGGCGGGCAGTCGCAGTTCAGCATCTGGAACCAGAGCCGCCCGGTGCGTGACGAGGCCCTTCGCGAGTTGCTCGGCGACATCGCCGCCCACCCCGCGGGAGACCTGAGCATCACCGCCATGGCCCGGCGGATGTCGATGAGCGCCCGCCACTTCAGCCGCCTGTTCACCCGCGAGGTCGGCACCAGCCCCGGCCGCTACGTCGAACGCGCCAGGGTCGAGGCAGCGCGCTCCCTGCTCGAGGCAGGCCACCGCGGCGTGGCCCGCCGGTGCGGCTTCGGCAGCGCCGAGAGCATGCGCCGCGCGTTCCTGCGCGAGCTCGGGGTGCCGCCGGCCGCTTACCGGGACCGGTTCCGGACCGCCAGTTGAGAGGAAAACCGAGATGACCGAGCAGAAGACCGACATCGCGTTCGTGCTCTACGAGAACATGACCGCGCTCGACCTCGTAGGCCCCTACGAGGTGCTCTCCGCCGTACCGTCGGCCACCGGCCACTTCGTGGCCGCGACGCGCGACCCGGTGCGCGCCGACAACGGCCTGACCGTCCAGCCGACCACCACCTTCGCCGAGCTGACCCGACCCGATGTCGTCGTGGTGCCCGGCGGATCCGGGTGGCGCAACGCCCTCGAGGCCGCCGACCTGATCGCCTGGCTGGCCGCCGTGCACCCGGCCGCGACGTGGACGACGTCGGTGTGCACCGGCTCCACGCTGCTCGCCAAGGCCGGCGTCCTGGCCGGGCGGACCGCTACGACCCACTGGGCCTGCCGCGACGTGCTCGCGGGCCTCGGCGTCGAGGTGAGCACCGACCGCGTCGTCTTCGACGGCGACGTGGTCAGCGCTGCCGGCGTGTCGGCGGGCATCGACATGGCGCTGCGACTGGTCGCGCGTGCCTGGGGCGAAGATGCCGCTCAGCGCATCACCCTGGGCCTCGAGTACGACCCGCAGCCGCCGTTCGACACCGGGTCCCCCGACAGGGCCCCGGCCGAGATGGTCACCGCCCTGCACGCGGCGGTGAACGCGCTCTGACGCGGCTACGCTCACGACGTGACACGTCCTGAGCACCGCGTCTACCTCCTGCGGCACGGCGAGACGGAGTGGTCGGGCAACGGCAGGCACACCAGCCGCACCGACATCCCGCTCACCGCCAACGGCGAGCGGCTCGCGCGCCGCGCCGGCCGCACCCTGGCCTCGCTGGGGCTGGTCATGCCCGCACTGGTGCTGACCAGCCCGCGCGAGCGCGCCCGGCGCACCGCCGAGCTCGCCGGACTGCGCGGCGCCGCCACCGAGCCGCTGCTGGCCGAGTGGGACTACGGCGACTACGAGGGCCTGACCACGCCGCAGATCCGCGAGAGCGTGCCGGGCTGGACGGTGTGGACGCATTCGTGCCCGGCCGGCGAGTCCGCCGACGACGTCACGGCCCGCGCGGACAAGGTCCTGGCGCGGGTCCGCCACGCCGAGTCCGACGTCGTCCTGGTCGGCCACGGCCACTTCAGCCGCTCGCTCGTCGCCCGCTGGCTCGGGCTGCCGGTCACCTCGGGCGTCGGCTTCGCGCTCGACCCCGCGGGCGTCGCCGTCCTCGGCCACGAGCGCGGCGCACCCCAGGTCGTCCGCTCCAACATCCCCGCGTGGCAGGATTCCGGCGACTGAGGGAGGTAGCCGGAACATGATCCGCAGGGTGACCGAGACCGACGTGCCCGCCGTCGTCGAGCTCGTCCACGACCTGGCCCGCTACGAGCGCGCCGAGCACGAGTGCCACCTCACCGAGGGGCAGCTGCGCGAAGCGCTGTTCGGCCCGTCGCCCGCCGTCTTCGGCCACGTCGCCGAAGTGGACGGGGCGGTCGGTGGCTTCGCGCTGTGGTTCCTGAACTTCTCGACCTGGCGCGGCGTGCTCGGCATCTACCTGGAGGACCTCTACGTCCGCCCGGAGCACCGCGGCCTGGGGCTGGGCAAGGCGCTGTTGCAGACCCTGGCGCAGGAATGCGTGGCCCGCGGCTACGCGCGCCTGGAGTGGTCGGTGCTGGACTGGAACGAGCCGTCGATCAACTTCTACAAGGCCGCCGGGGCCATCCCGATGGACGAGTGGACCGTCTTCCGGTTGACCGACGACGCGCTGCGCTCATTCGCGGGCTGAACACGGGACCGGTTGAGCTAACGAAGTGAGGACCGTCCGCGTCGCAGTGGCGGCCTTCACTGGCCCTGCGCCGCGGACGGGAGGAGCGCACCGGCCAGCCGGCGCACACCCGGGCCGCGCGCCCGGAGGTCAGCTCTCGCGGTCGGCGTCCGGCGCGGGACTGGAGTAGAACGACCACGCCCGGCCCTCGCGGTTGAACATGAACCACAGGACCGCGACGGACGGGGCCGCGATCGCGAAGCCGATCAGCGGCTGCCCGGACGGCCCGATCGCGTACCAGGCCGCGCCCAGCAGCAGGAGCTGCAGCAGCATCGCCGGGGTGCGGGCCCAGTGCTTGCCCCGCACGAGCCCGATGCCCGCCGCGAGCACCGCGGCCGACAGCACGGTGTAGTACCCCGCCTCGCCGTAGGTGGAGCGGCGGTCCAGCTCACCCACGCCGCCGAGGTCCACGGCCGCGCCGCGGACCACCAGGGCGGTGGCGAAGACCAGTCCGGCCACCGCCTGCAGGGTGGTGATGACGCCGGCGATGCGGATGGATCGCGGGGCTGCTTCGGTCGGCACGACGCCATCGCCCTTTCGACAGAAAAAGTCCGGTCACTCTACGTGTGCGCCCACGATGGTAATACCGCCCGAACGTCGCATGGCCGTCGCGGGGTCGGGGAGCAATGATCGGACCTATGGCTGGTGCGGCGGTCGAGGGTCACGGGGTGCCCGCGCGTTCCGCCACTCGCCCGGCCGACGCCGATCCGTCCACGCCAGGTGCGTTCCGGGGTTGCGCACCTGCCGCGGATCGGCCCCTGGTGGTAGTCGACGGCGAGGCGCACCGGTGGCCGGTGTCTCAGCCCGCCGCAACCACCGCCGCCGGGCTCGGCCCGGCGAGGTCGTACCGCAGCGGACGGAAGGGGGTCCGCCGGTAGGAGACCGATCGCGCGGACGCGGACGCGTCGCCCGTCGAGGTGTCACCTAGGCTTCGGGTGTGCGTGCCGTTCTCGTCGTCAACCCGCAGGCGACCTCGACCACCGCGGCGGGCCGGGATGTGCTGGCGCACGCGCTGGCCAGCACGCTCAAGCTCGACGTCGTCGAGACCCGCTACCGCGGCCACGCCGCCGACGCGGCGCGCGCGGCGGTGGTCGAAGGCGTGGACCTGGTGATCGCGCACGGCGGCGACGGCACCGTGAACGAAGTGGTCAACGGCATGTTCTCGGCAGCGCCCGCCGGCACCGCGCCGATGCCGACGCTGGGTGTGGTGCCCGGCGGTTCGGCCAACGTCTTCGCCAGAGCGCTCGGGCTGCCGAAGGACCCGGTCGAGGCCACGCACCGGCTGCTGCGCGCGGTGGAGACCGGCAGCGGCCGCTGGGTCGGGCTGGGCCGGGCCAACGACCGCTGGTTCACCTTCAACGCGGGCGTCGGGTGGGACGCCGACGTGGTCGCCGAAGTCGAGCGGTTGCGCGCCGGCGGCCGGGAGGTCAGCCCCGCGCTGTACGCGCGCATCGCCCTGGCCTGCTACTTCCGCGTCGCCCGGCACAAGCCGCTGATCAGCGTGCGGGTCGACGACGAGGAGCCGGTGGCCGACCTGCACACGGCGTTCGTCACCAACACCGACCCGTGGACCTACCTGGGCCCTCGCCCCGTGCGGATGAACCCGGAAACATCCTTCGACACCGGTCTCGGCGTCTTCTCGCTGCGCAGCATGGATGCTTACTCTGTGTTACATCATGTAGCGCAGATGCTGCGCGGTAGAGCGAAACCACACGGTAGAAACTCATTTCGGCGTGCGGACGTGGGTCGTCTGCACGTAACCTGTCAGGAGCCGTTGCGCCTGCAGGTGGACGGCGACAACCTGGGCGAGCGCTCGGTCATCGAGTTCACCTCGGTACCGGACGCCCTGCGTGTCGCCGTATAACTTTCTCGCAACGGATGGTCGTCGTCGGCGCGTGGCCCCGTCCGCTGCCGATGATCAACCGAAACCCCAGGTCAAGACCTATCGATCTTTCAGGTGAGTTCCCTCACCGCTGGAGATCGAACCCTTGACATCACGGCAGTTCGTGAAAGCATTCACAAGCACACGGACTCCGTGAAAGCATTCACAAACACCCCGAACGAAACTATCGGCACGCACGGGCGTGCCTAGCGAGGAGCAAGGAACGATGGACTGGCGCCACGATGCGGTTTGCCGTGACGAGGACCCGGAACTGTTCTTCCCCGTAGGGAACAGCGGTCCTGCGCTCCTGCAGATCGCCGAGGCGAAAGCCGTTTGCCGGCGCTGCCCGGTTGCCTCCGAGTGCCTGGCCTGGGCGCTGGAGAGCGGCCAGGACGCCGGTGTCTGGGGCGGCATGAGCGAGGACGAGCGGCGTGCGCTCAAGCGGCGCAACTCCCGCACCCGGGCCCGCACCAACGCCTGAGGTAGCGCGTCCCGTCGGAAGCGTAACGGGTCGGCCACGGTCCACTGGCCGACCCTCGTGTTCCGGCCCCGGCCCCAACGGCTGTCGCGTAAGACGAAGAACCCCGACGAGAAGAACCCAGGTCGATCAGCGTTGATGTCGGCCGCGCCCGCCTCGCGAGCAGCGAGCCCGGTGCGCACCGACCGATCGGCCACCGGCACGCCACCCCGCATGGACGTGCCAACGGACATCGACGCACGCGCCGGTCAGCGGCGGTACTTCAGCGGAACCCTCAGCACGGCTTCGGTTCCGCGTTGACGCCCCCGACCACGCAAGCTCAACGATCCTCGGAGCTCCGACTCCACGAGGGTCCGCACGATCTGCAGGCCGAGGCGTTCGGCGCGCTCGAGGGAGAATCCCTTCGGCAGGCCGCGACCGTCATCTGAGATGACGACGTCCAGCCAGCGCGCCGAACGCTCCGCCTGCACCACGACCTCTCCGCCCTGCCCTTCCGGGAAGGCGTGCTCGAAAGCGTTCTGCACCAGCTCGGTCAGCACCATGACCAGCGGTGTCGCCAGTTCCGCCGACACCACCCCGAACCGGCCGTCCCGGCGGACCTTCACCCCGGTCTCGGCGGCCGCGACGTCGCTCATCATCGGGATCACCCGGTCCACGACGTCGTCGAGGTCGACCCGTTCGTCCACCGACATCGACAGCGTCTCGTGGACCAGCGCAATCGACGTGACCCGCCGCACCGACTCCTCCAGCGCGAGCCGCGCCTCCGAGTTGCCGGTGCGCCGCGACTGCAGGCGCAGCAGCGCCGCCACCGTCTGCAGGTTGTTCTTGACGCGGTGGTGGATCTCCCGGATCGTCGCGTCCTTCGACAGCAACGCCCGGTCCCGCCGCTTGACCTCGGTGACGTCGCGCACCAGCACCAGGGCACCCGCCTGCTGGCCGCGCGGGTGCAGCGGCAGCGCCCGGAACAGCACGGTGGCGCCTCTGGCGTCGGCCTCCATCCGCAAGCTGGGCTGTCCGCCGTTCGCGCGCCGGATGCGCTGCGACACCTCGTCGGCGTCGAACGGATCGGTCAGCAGCGACCGGGTCAGCGGCGCCAGCTGGGCGCCGACCAGATCCGACGCGTGGCCCATCCGGTGGTAGGCCGACAGGGCGTTCGGGCTGGCGAACACGACCGAGCCGGAGGAGTCCAGGCGGATCAGGCCGTCTCCGACACGCGGACTGGTGTGCACGTCGGGCGAGGGCTCCGGGGTCGGGAACGTGCCGTCGGCGACCATCTGGCACAGGTCGGCCGCGCTGCCCAGGTAGGAGATCTCCAGCGGGCTCGGCACCCGCGGCACCGCGAGGTTGGTGTCGCGGCTGAGCACCGCGACGATGTCCCGGCCGTGCTTGACCGGGATCGTCTCCCGCCGCACCGGCACCCCCAGGTGCCAGCGCGGGTCCTCCTCACGGCAGATCCGGCCCTCCACGGCCGCCCGCCGCAGCTGCGGGTGCTCGTCCTGGGTCACCTCGCTGCCGACCACGTCTTCCGGGTGCGCCGTCGGCGCCGTCGTCGGACGGGCCTGGGCAACGCACAGGAAGCGCGACTCGGGCGCGTCCTGCGGGCCGACATGCACCCACATGAGGAAGTCGGCGAAGGACAGGTCGGAGAGCAGCTGCCACTCGGCCACCACGAGCTGCAGGTGGTCGGCCGCGGCCCCGGACAGGCCGGTGTGCTCGGCGAGCAGGTCACTGAGCGTCGACAAAGATCATCCCTCGACGACGGCGATGAGGTCGCCTTCCTGCACGGCGTCGCCGGGCCGCACGACCAGCCGGCTCACGACGCCTGCCGCTTGGGTGAGGACGGGGATCTCGGTCTTCATGGACTCCAGCACGACCAGGGCGTCCCCGCCGCTGACGTGGTCGCCCTCGGCGACCCGCACCGCCTTCACACCGGCGGCCACGTCAGCGCGGATCTCATCCCGCTCGGCCATCAGTTCCCCTCCTCGACAGCGGGGCCCGGTGGGCCCCAGACAAGGAAACCACGTGGCGGGGCACCGGCAAGCGGCAGGTGGGGCCATGTCAGACTTGACGAGCTGGCCCAGCTCGAGCCGTCGGCCCGGACGCCTTGCGACGTCCACGCGGTGCGCGGGCTGGTCGAGACAAGCCGTTGACCACAGACCGAGGGAGTTGCCATGGGCAAGCGGGCCCGCAAGAAGAAGGACCGGCGCAAGAACAAGGCCAACCACGGCAAGCGCCCGAACAGCTGACCGCGGCGCTCACGCCACGACAAGCGCGGAAGGGCCCCGAACCTGCTGGTTCGGGGCCCTTCCTGCGTCCGGCTCATCGGCGTCGTCTACTCCGCCGACGAGGTTTTCCTCGTGCGCACTTCCACGGAGGTGCCATCCGGGCCATGCTCGACGGTGACCTCGGCCTGTCGGAGCACCGTCTCGCGGATCGACGCACGCAGCCGGTCGCGCAGCTCCTTGGGTGCGTGCTCACCGCTGCACTTGCGGTGCAGCAGCGCCTTGATGTGCTCCTCGAGGCCGTAGTGCTCCAGGCAGCTCCCGCAGTCGTCCAGGTGGCGCTGCAGGATCGCGCGGCGCTCGCGGTCGCACTCGTTGTCCAGGAACAGCCACACCTCGGCGAGCACGTCGTCGCAAGAGGTGTGCTCTCGCTCGCCTCTGCTCATGAAGTGCTCACCTCCCGCTTGTTCTCCCGCAGGAACCCGCGGTCGCGTGCGACATCGGTGAGCATGTCGCGCAGTTGCCTGCGGCCGCGGTGCAGCCGCGACATGACGGTGCCGATGGGGGTCCCCATGATCTCGGCGATCTCCTTGTACGCGAAGCCTTCGACATCGGCAAGGTAGACGACCATGCGGAACTCTTCGGCGAGCTGCTGCAACGCGTTCTTGACGTCAGTGTCGGGGAGCCGGTCCAGCGCTTCCACCTCAGCGGAACGCAGGCCGCTGGAGGTGTGGTTCTCCGCCTGCGCGAGCTGCCAGTCGGCGATCTCGTCGGTCGGCTGCTGCTGCGGCTGGCGCTGGCGCTTCCGGTAGCCGTTGATGTAGGTGTTGGTCAGGATCCGGTACAGCCACGCCTTCAGGTTGGTGCCCTGGGCGAAGGACTTGAACGCCGAGTACGCCTTGAGGTAGGTCTCCTGCACCAGGTCCTCGGCGTCGGGTGCGTTGCGGGTCATCCGCAGCGCCGCACCGTAGAGCTGGTCCAGCAGCGGCATCGCGTCGCGCTCGAACCGTGCGGCGCGTTCGTCCTCGGTCTCCTCGACCTGTCCGTCTGCGGAAACCGTCTGGTCCGGGCGCTGGTCCTCGGCAGTGTCGAGCTGCCCAGCGTTGCTCGGCGGCTGGGGGGTGCTAGGCACCTGGCTCCTTTCCCGTCGCCAGGACTTGGTGACAACTGGCGACGAACCCATGCGGTCCTGCGCATGGCTCGGCTTCGAGGATACGCGGCGCGCCCCGGGCCCACTCGTGGACGAAACCGGCTCCGCACCTGGTCGGTCGAGTACGCAAGTGTTCGTCTGCTCTGTTGGCACGCCCGATCCAACGCGCACCGGGCGGGCGGTTATTCCGCTTCACGGGTGCCTCCGATCACCCTGGCCGCACCGCGAAACCCGGTGGCGGGCGGCTCTAGGGTTGACCCCATGGCAGGCAAGGGCACCCCGGCTACCGCGCTGCTGGCCAAGCAGCGTGTTCCGCATCACGTGCACGCTTACGAGCACGACCCGCGCGCGGAGTCCTACGGACTGGAAGCCGCCGAGGTGCTCGGGCTGGCACCGGAGCGGGTCTTCAAGACGCTGGTCGCCGAGGTCGACGGGCGGCTGGCCGTGGGTGTGGTGCCCGTCACCGGGCAGCTCGACCTGAAGGCGCTGGCCGCCGCCTGCGGCGGGAAGAAGGCGAAGATGGCCGAGATGGCCGCCGCGGAGCGGGCCACCGGCTACGTCGCGGGAGGCATCTCGCCGTTGGGGCAGAAGAAGCGGCTGCCGGTGGTCGTCGACAGCTCGGCGAAGGGCTTCGACACCATCTACTGCAGCGCCGGGCGGCGCGGCCTGGAGATCGAGCTCGACCCGTCCGACCTGGTGCGCCTGCTCGACGCGCAGATAGCTGAAATCGCCGCCTGAGGCAGCCGACCGCACGCTCGCGGGGGCTGTGGCCAGGCCGGCGTTGAACACTCGCTGATCCTGCACGCGACGACGGGCTGATCGCCACACCTTTTCCCACGTCGCGGGAGCGCTACTCGACCAGGCGCAGGATGCGCCCGAGCCACTCCTGGGCGGCGCGGAAGACGGAGTCGGTGTCGGCCTTGAGCGAGTGGTCGCCGGGCACCAGCACCACCTCGCGGTTGTGCGAGGGCTCGGGCTGGCCGAACGAGTCGCGCTCGCCCTGCACCACCAGCACCGGGCTCTCGACGCCGTCGAGCTCGCCGAGCCTGCTCTTCTCCGGCTTGCCCGGCGGGTGCAGCGGGAACGCCAGGCACAGCACGGCCGACGCCTCACCCGCCTCCGCCGTCCGGCACGCGACCCGCGCCCCCGACGACCGCCCACCGAAGATCAGCGGCAGGTCGGCGAACCAGCGTACGCCCAGGTCGTCGGCCACTGCCAGCCACGCCGCGTCGAGCTGCCTGGCCGGCGCAGGCGCCCGGCGACCCGCGACCCGGTAAGGCTGCTCGACCAGCGCCACGTGCACGTCGGCCGCGGTCGCGGCACGGGTGACCGCCACCAGGTCGGGCGCGGAGATACCGCCGCCCGCGCCGTGGCCGAGCAGCAACGCCGCCCGGCCCTCCTCGGCACAGTGCAGCTCGGCCCGTGCGGGGCCGTGCGGGGTGTCCACCTCGACCCTGGTCATGACTCGAACAGCGCTGCCTGCTCGGCGGGCTCCGGCACGGGCTCGGCCCGCTCCAGCAGCTCCGGGCGGTTGTTGCGGATGCTGTTGACCTCGGTCGACACCGGGTGCAGCACGAGCTCGTCGAGCACCCCGGGCTGCGGGCTCAGCAGCTCCGGGACCTCCGTGCGCTGCGGGTCCAGCCAGCCCGCCCACGCGGAGCGGGGCAGCACCAGCGGCATGCGGTGGTGTATGTCGGCGAGCTCCCCGACCGCGTCTGTGGTGACGACAGCGCAGGTGACCAGCGGGTCGCCGCTGGGCGGCCACCACGCCGAGAACACCGCGGCCAGCGCCATGCTCGCCCCGTCTCCGCGCCGGCACAGGTACGGCTGCCGCCGCTTGTCACCGGGCCGCCACTCGTACCAGCCGGCCGCGGGCAGCAGGCACCGCCGCCGCGCCGCGGACTCGGCATAGGCGGGCTTGCTGGTGATCGACTCCGCACGAGCGTTGATCATCGGCGGGCCGCTGGCGGTGTCCTTGGCCCAGGTGGGCACCAGGCCCCACCGCACCGGGCGCACGCTGCGCTCGCCACCGCGTTCGACGACGATCGGGACCGTCTTGGTCGGCGTGACGTTGTAGTCCGGCCCCACCGAACCGCCGGTGCGGTCGACCGCCTCGAACTCACCGGCCAGCGCGGCCGGGTCCTGCCGTTGGGCGTACCTGCCGCACATCAGCGCTCACCCGGGCTAACCATCATGGTCCAAACCTACCGGGGCGGGGTCCGGGTCGACGCGCTCGAGCAGCTCGGCGCCGTTGTTGCGGACGTTGTTCACCGCGGTCGACACCGGGCGCAGCTCCAGCTCGTCCACCAGGTCGCGCGTCGGCGGCGCGAGCAGCTCACCGACCTCGGCGTTGTCCGGGTCCAGCCAGCGCTCCCACACCGTCGGCGCGAGCAGCAGCGGCATCCGCTCGTGGATGTCGGTCAGCGGGCCAACGGCGTCGGTGGTCAGCACCGAGCAGCTCACCAGCGGTGGCGCGTCGGGGCCTGCCTCCGGGTCGCGCCAGGTCGACCAGATCCCGGCCATGGCCAGGCTCGACCCGTCCTGGGTGGTCATGAAGTACGGCTGCTTGACCTGCCCGTCGCGCTTCCACTCGTACCAGCCGTCGGCGGGCAGCAGGCAGCGCTGGCGCTTGATCGGGCTGCGAAAGGCCGGCTTGCTGGTGACGGTCTCGGACTTGGCGTTGATCATGCGGTTGCCGACCGAGATGCTCTTGGCCCAGCTCGGCACCAGCCCCCAGCGCATCAGCCAGATGGTGCGCTCGGTGCGCGACTCGTCGCGCTCACCGGCCTCGTCACGCGGGTGACGTGCGACGACGCTGAAGACGCTCTTGGTCGGCGCGACGTTGTAGTCGGCCCCCGGCGCGGCGTCGCCGGTCGCGTCGACCGCGGCGAACTCGGCTGCCAGCTTCGCGGGATCCTTCGTGGAGGCGTACCTGCCGCACATGCCTGGGGACCTCCTGTTTCCGGCCGTGGGACATCATCGTGACAGCACCCACCGACACGGGCGACCCCGTCCCGGGCGACCTGGAGTCCAGGTGGGGGATCATATCCGGTATGACCCAGTTCTGGCCTGCTCCAGCGGCATCCGGCGCAGTCCGCGCGACCGTCCCGGTACCCGGCTCGAAGTCGATCACCAACCGTGCGCTGGTACTGGCCGCGCTCGCCGAAGGACCGTCCACCCTGCGCGGCCCGCTGCGCAGCCGCGACACCGAGCTGATGGCCGAGGCGCTGCGCGCGCTGGGCTCAGACCTCCAGGACGGGCCGGAAGGCTCCTGGCGGGTCGCCCCGGGCCCCTTGCGCGGCCCGGCCGAGGTCGACTGCGGGCTGGCGGGCACCGTGATGCGGTTCCTGCCACCGGTCGCCGCGCTCGCCGAGGGCCGCGTCACCTTCGACGGCGACCCCAGGGCGCGGGAGCGGCCGCTGGACGCGGTGCTGAACGCGCTGCGCGCGCTGGGAGCCGACATCAGCGGCGACTCGCTGCCGTTCGAGCTGCACGGCACCGGCAAGCTCGCGGGCGGTGCGGTCACCATCGACGCCTCCGCGTCGTCGCAGTTCGTATCCGGCCTGCTTCTGTCGGCGCCGTGCTTCGAGCAGGGCGTCACCGTGACCCACGCGGGCGAGCCCGTCCCGTCGCTGCCGCACATCGACATGACGGTGTCGATGCTGCGCGCCGCCGGCGTGGAGGTCGACGACAGCACGTGGGACGTCTGGCGCGTCGCCCCCGGCCCGATCCGCGCGCTGGACCTCGACGTCGAGCCCGACCTGTCCAACGCGACACCGTTCCTGGCCGCGGCCGCGGTCACCGGCGGCTCCGTGACCGTGCCGGGATGGCCCGAGCGCACCGATCAGGCGGGCGACGCGATCCGCGACATCCTCGCCCGGATGGGCGCCACCGTGGAGCTGGGCCCGGCTGGGCTCACCGTCACCGGCCCCGCGGAGCTGGCCCCGCTGGACATCGACCTGCACGACGTCGGTGAGCTCACTCCCACCGTCGCCGCGCTGGCCGCCTTCGCGGCCGGCCGCTCCCGCCTGCGCGGCGTCGCGCACCTGCGCGGGCACGAGACCGACCGGCTCGCCGCGCTCCAGCGCGAGCTCACCGGCCTAGGCGGCGACGTCGAGCAGACCGACGACGGCCTGCTCATCGAGCCCCGCCCGCTGACCGGCGGCAACTGGCACTCCTACGCCGACCACCGAATGGCTACCGCGGGCGCGATCCTCGGTCTGCTGGTGCCCGGCGTCCTGGTCGAGGACATCGCCACCACGCGCAAGACGATCCCCGACTTCCCCGGCATGTGGTCGTCGATGCTCGGGGCGGTGGACTGATGGCCCGGCGCGGCTGGCGGGAGCTCGACGAGTCCGACGTCCGGGTTCGCCCCGGACGCCGGGGCAGCCGGCCGCGCAGCAAGCGGCGCCCGGACCACGCCGACGCCGAGGAGGCGATGGTCGTCGCCGTCGACCGGGGGCGCTGGACGTGTGCGCTCGCCGGTGACCCGGAACGCCTGGTGGTGGCGATGCGGGCCCGCGAGCTCGGCCGCACGCCGGTTGTCGTCGGCGACCTGGTCGGCCTGGTCGGCGACACCTCCGGCAAACCCGACAGCCTCGCCCGCATCGTCCGGGTCAGCGACCGCGGCAGCGTCCTGCGCCGCACCGCCGACGACACCGACCCCTACGAGCGGATCGTGGTCGCCAACGCCGCGCAGCTGATCATCGTCTGCTCGCTGGCCGACCCGCCGCCGCGCCCCGGCTTCATCGACCGCTGCCTCGTCGCCGCCTACGCGGGCGGGCTCACCCCGGTGCTGTGCCTGACCAAGTCCGACCTCGCCTCGCCCGACGAGTGGATCGAGGCGTACGCGTCGCTGGAGCTGCCGGTCATCGTCACCCGGATGGACGCCGAACCCACCGAGCTGCGCGACCGGCTGGAGCAGCGGGTCTCGGCGCTGGTCGGCCACTCCGGCGTCGGCAAGTCCACTTTGGTCAATCGGCTGGTGCCCGACGCCGACCGCGCCACCGGTGAGGTCAGCGGAGTCGGCAAGGGCAGGCACACCTCGACATCGGCGGTGGCGCTACCACTTCCGGGCGAAGGTTGGGTGGTCGACACCCCCGGCATCCGCTCGTTCGGACTCGCCCACGTCACACCCGACGACGTGATCGCGGCGTTCGAGGGTTTCGCCGAGGCGGCCGAGGAATGCCCGCCGAACTGCGGACATCTGGGCGGATCCGACGACCCCGACTGCCACCTCGGCGACTTCGCCGAGGGCAGCGGGAACAAGGAACAGCTGGCGTCGCTGCGCAGATTGCTGCGCTCCCGCGCCGGTCTGGACGAATCCTGAGATCCTGTGGCGCCGCCGCACCGTTGTTAGCGTGGAGGAGGCCCGCCACCTCCCGCCCCCAGGAGCTCGCCGATGCCACGAGCCGGGATCACCGCCGCCGTATCCGCTGGTCTCGTCCTGCTCGCCGCAGCCTGCAGCGCACCGCCGCCACGACCGTCCCCCGGTGCCGTCGCCCGGCCTGATCCCCGGCCCACCGCGGCACCGCTGATCGATTCGGTCAACCAGCGCATCGCCGAACGCGGCAGCGTCCGCGGCACCGTCACCGGCGATCTCGGTCTCCTCGGCGAGCTGACGGCCGAAAGCTCGGTGAACTACCACAAGCCGCTCGCAGACCTGTCGCTGACGGGTCACAACCAGCCGCGGAACCAGCCGAGGCAGCGCGTCGAGGTCGCGGTCGTCGACGGTGTCGGCTACCTCAACTCGCCGATGACCCGGCCGCAGCCGAACCGGCCGTGGCTGCGCATCGTCCCGGGCGGCTCCGACTTCGCCGCGAAGCTGCTCAGTCCGGCGGTGGAACAGCTTCGCGAGGCTCTCGACCCGCGGGCGGCCTTCGCCGACGTCGAGCAGGCGACCCGCATCCAGTCCAGCGGCCAGGACCAGATCGACGGCAAGCCGGTCACCCGCTACGACCTGCGCGTCGCCGCGCCGGCCGGTGAGCGCGGCTACGAGCTGTGGGTCGACGAGGCCGGCCTACCCGCCCGCTTCAGCGCGACGCGCGACGTCGCCCAGGCCGGTCGCGTGTCCCTGACCTCGACCTACCGCGACTGGGGCGCACCCACCAACATCCAGGCTCCGCCCGAGCACCTCGTCGGCGCCTTCCCGGAGGGGCCGCCGCCCGAGGCGGAGCGCCCGCCGCGCTGAGCGGAGCCGACCGAGCGTGCTGCGGGGCTGGCCCCGGGCGAAGGCATGCGGCGCATCAGCTCAGCCGGTTCTGCGCCCGCCGACGGCTCGCCCCCGGTCGTCCCACACTTGATTCCGCGCCCGCCGACAACTTCCCCACGCAGTCACCCCGCGCTTGGTTCTGCCACTGGTGGCTCCCCCACGCAGGCGTTCCACACCCGAAGGGCCACCGTCCTCGACCGCCGACACGCAGTCGCCCGGCCCGGACGCGCAACCGCCCCGACTCCAGCGGTCAGCTCACATCAGCTCCAGCAGGAAGGGCACTTCCTGCGGCGCGTACCAGGCGAGCTCGTGGTCTTCGGCCTCCCCGAGCGTGAAGTCCGCGTCCGGGTCGCCGAGGTCGGCCGCGTCGATCACCTCGGCCGCGTTGCGCACCGCCTCTTCTGCATCCGCCGAGTCGACGTGCACCGCGGCGACCTTCTTCCACGGCACCGGGCCGGACAGACGCACCACCGCGTGGTCCAGGTCCGGCCGCAGCGCCACGTCGTCGATGTCGGCGGAGACCACCACGCGGCGGAACTCCGTCTTCTCGCCCTCGCTCTGCTCACTCGCGATGAGCCTCAGCGACGCTCGCGCCGCCTCGCGCATCGCCGCGTACTCCAGTTCCTCCGTGTCGCCGCTCGCGTAGGACTCGCGCAACGCAGGCGTCAGCGCGAACGCCGTCCCGCTGAGCGGCTGGAGTTGCTTGTCCTCGACCAGTTGCCGCAACATCCGCAGCGTGGCGGGCAGATAAACCCTCATGCGTCGACCGTCCCGATCATCTCGTCCACTGCTTCCCCGATCATCGCCGCCAGCACGTCCACGTCGGACATCGCGTCCCGGTCCGCGTTGAGGCCGAAGTAGACCCCGCCGTCGTAGGAGGTCACGCCGATCGACAGCGACTGGTTCTTGGCCAGCGGGACCACCGGGAACATCTCCATCATCTTCGCTCCCGCGGTGTACAGCGGCACCTGCGGACCGGGAACGTTGGTGACCAGCACGTTGAACAGCCGGTCCGAGAAGCCGTTGGCGACCCTCGCGCCCAGCGCGTGCAGCGTCGGCGGTGCGAAGCCCGACAGCTTCACCAGCGCACCGGCCGCGACCGACTGCCCGGACTCGGCGTGCGCTCGCGTCGCGTGGCTGATGTGGTGCAGCCGCACGATCGGGTTCGCCTCGCCGACCGGCAGGTCCACCAGGTACGCCGACACCCGGTTGCCCACCGAGCCGATCGGGAGGCTGCTGGTGTCGGGGTAGGTCTCCTTCGCCGCCGCGTCGTCGGCCCGCACCGACATCGGCACCATCGCCCGCAGCGTCGTCGAACCGGACACGACCTCGCCGCGCGACAGCAGCCAGTTGCGCAGGGCTCCCGTCACCACCGCCAGCACCACGTCGTTGACGGTGCCGCCGTGCGCCCGGCGGACGCGGCGGAGGTCTTCGAGCCGGGTGCGCGCGACCGCGAAGCGGCGATGCCGCGACGTCGGTCCGTTCAGCGGGCCCACCGGAGCGGGCACCACCGCGGCCCGCAGCGCCGAGGCGAAACCGCCGAGCGTGCTCGTGACCTTCTGCACCGTCGCCGTCGCGTCGACCACGGCCGCCCGCACGTTCTCGACCACCTCGCCCGGGCTCTGCACGGCGTCGGTGACCGCTTCCAGCACGAGCTGCGAGCGGGTCGGCTGCGGCTGCGGCATCCACAGCTCCTCGCGGTCCGGTACCTCCGGTGTTCGCGAGACGTCGAGGATCACCTGCCCGATGTCGATCGCGCCGATGCCGTCGACCATCGCCTGGTGGGTCTTGGTGATCACCGCGACCCGGTTCTTCGACAGGCCCTCGACGAGGTAGATCTCCCAGAGCGGACGCGCGTGGTCGAGCTTGCGCGACATCAGGCGCGCGGCCAGGTCGTGCAGCTGGTCGTCGGTGCCCGGCTTCGGCAGCGCGGAGCGGCGCACGTGGTAGGTGATGTCGAAGTCCTGGTCGTCCACCCACACCGGGCGGGCCAGCTTGCCCGGCACCTGCATTACGCGCTGGCGGTAGCGGGGGATCAGCGCCAGCCTGCGTTCGATCATGGCCAGCACGTCGTCGTAGTCGAAGCCCGTGCGCGGTCGCCGGAACACCGCCACCCCGCCGACGTGCATCGGCGTCGTGTAGTCCTCGAGGTAGAGGAAGGACGCGTCGAGGGCGGAGAGGCGATCCGGCATGTCCGCGATATTGGCACATCGACGGCGGCGAGCGGGGACTCCCGGGCCGGGCATGTGACACTTGACGGGTGACCAGCGAAGTGTCCCCCAAAGATCGATTCGTCACCGTCTACGGCCGGAAGCCGGTGCTCGAAGCGCTGAGCGACTACGACCTGCGCGTGGACAAGGTGATCATCGCGGAGGGCCTTGGCGGAGCGGTCATCAACGAGATCAAGGAGGCCGCCGCCGACCGCGCGGTCCGCGTGCAGCGCGCGAGCGCGCACCGGGTGAAGGTGCTGGCCGGCAACGGCAGGCACGACCAGGGTGTGCTCGCCGACGTCGTCGCCCGCAAGATGCGCCCGCTAGCCGACGCCCTCGAGGACCCGGCGACCGCGCCGCGCAACGTCCTGCTCCTCGACGGCCTCACCACCCCGGCCAACGTCGGGATGATCCTGCGCACGGCCACCGCGGCCGGCATCGACGGCATCGTCGTCCCGCACCGAGGAGTCGCGGGCCTGGACCCCCTGGTCATCAAGGCCTCCGCCGGAGTCGCCTTCCACGCTCCCGTGCTGCGCGCCCAGACAGCGGGCCACGCCGCGGAGCTGCTGACCGAGGCGGGTTACCCGCTCTACGCCCTGGAAGCCGGCGCTCAGGAATCCATCTACGAAGCCGACTTCGGTTCCCGCGCGGTGTTCGTGCTGGGCAGTGAAACAGCCGGCCTGTCGGAGGACGTGCAGACCCGCATCGCCCAGTCCGTCTCCATCCCCATGCGCGGCGGAGTCGAATCCCTCAACGTCGCAAGCGCGGCCGCGGTGCTCTGCTTCGAACTCCTCCGCCGCGCCGGCAAATAACGCAAGCGAGCAGAAACAGAAAAGGGGCGGCCCCGACCCGGGGCAGCCCCACACACCACACCACACACCCAGCCGGCCGCCGTACCACCCAACAAACCGGCCACCACAACACCCACACGCCCACAAGACACACACACACACAAAGACGTTGGGGCAGGTTCCGCCCCGTCAGGCAGCTCCCGTCCCCGCCACACCCAACACCCCAGCAAGCCCCGGAAACACGAAAATGGTGGGGTCACCCGAATACTCGGGTGACCCCACCATCTCTCGTTGATTGTCGGCGGTGTCCTACTCTCCCACACCCTGTCGAGTGCAGTACCATCGGCGCTGGCAGGCTTAGCTTCCGGGTTCGGAAAGGGACCGGGCGTTTCCCCACCGCTATCGCCACCGACAAACCCCACCCCACCACACACCCACGTGCAGGCAGGAAACCTTAGGGCTCCACACAGTGGAACATTCAATTATGTGTCTGATTGTTGTTTCAGACACCGTATAGTGGATGCGCAGCAACCTTTGTGAACAAGTCCTCGGCCTATTAGTACCCGTCCACTCCATCCATTACTGGACTTCCATGTCGAGCCTATCAACCCAATCATCTCTTGGGGGCCTTAACCCACAAAGGGGAGGGAGACCTCATCTAGGAACAGGCTTCCCGCTTAGATGCTTTCAGCGGTTATCCCTTCCGAACATAGCCAACCAGCCATGCCCCTGGCGGGACAACTGGCACACCAGAGGTCCGTCCGTCCCGGTCCTCTCGTACTAGGGACAGCCTTCCGCAAGTCTCCTACGCGCGCGGCGGATAGGGACCGAACTGTCTCACGACGTTCTAAACCCAGCTCGCGTGCCGCTTTAATGGGCGAACAGCCCAACCCTTGGGACCAACTCCAGCCCCAGGATGCGACGAGCCGACATCGAGGTGCCAAACCATGCCGTCGATATGGACTCTTGGGCAAGATCAGCCTGTTATCCCCGGGGTACCTTTTATCCGTTGAGCGACACCGCTTCCACCAGCCAGTGCCGGATCACTAGTCCCTGCTTTCGCACCTGCTCGACCCGTCAGTCTCACAGTCAAGCTCCCTTATACACTTACACTCAACACCTGATTGCCAACCAGGCTGAGGGAACCTTTGGGCGCCTCCGTTACCCTTTAGGAGGCAACCGCCCCAGTTAAACTACCCACCAGGCACTGTCCCTGAACCCGATCAGGGCCCGAGGTTAAGATGCCCAGAACGACCAGAGTGGTATTTCAACAACGACTCCACACCCACTAGCGTGAGCGCTTCCCAGTCTCCCACCTATCCTACACAAGCCGAACCAAACACCAATACCAAGCTATAGTAAAGGTCCCGGGGTCTTTCCGTCCTGCCGCGCGAAACGAGCATCTTTACTCGTACTGCAATTTCACCGGGCCTGTGGTCGAGACAGCGGAGAAGTCGTTACGCCATTCGTGCAGGTCGGAACTTACCCGACAAGGAATTTCGCTACCTTAGGATGGTTATAGTTACCACCGCCGTTTACTGGCGCTTAAATTCTCCGCTTCACCCCCAAAGGGGCTAACGGGTCCTCTTAACGTTCCAGCACCGGGCAGGCGTCAGTCCGTATACATCGTCTTACGACTTCGCACGGACCTGTGTTTTTAATAAACAGTCGCTTCTCCCTGGCCTCTGCGGCCACCACCAGCTCCCGCCGCACGGACGTTCACCAGCAATGGCCCCCCTTCTCCCGAAGTTACGGGGGCATTTTGCCGAATTCCTTAACCACAGTTCACCCGACCGCCTCGGTATACTCTACCTGACCACCTGTGTCGGTTTCGGGTACGGGCCATGCACACACTCGCTAGAGGCTTTTCTCGGCAGCATGGGATCACTCACTTCACCACCACGGCTACGCATCACCCCTCACCCCTATGGCATGCGGATTTACCTACACACCGGGCTACAGGCTTACACCAGTACTACCACTCACTGGCAGAGCTACCCTCCTGCGTCACCCCATCACTTGACTACCGCGGAATCAGGTCCCATGCACCAACCATGCTCGTCCGAAAACTCACACAGCCAGCGGATGGTTAGTCTCAACCGTTTCACCATGGACGCATATGCACGGGTACGGGAATATCAACCCGTTATCCATCGACTACGCCTGTCGGCCTCGCCTTAGGCCCCGACTCACCCTGGGCGGACGAACCTGCCCCAGGAACCCTTAGTCATCCGGCGGCAGAGATTCTCACTCTGCACTCGCTACTCATGCCTGCATTCTCACTCCCACACACTCCACACCAACCTTACGGCGGCACTTCACTGCATGCAGGACGCTCCCCTACCCAACACAACATCAGTCGCATTGACACGGCTTCGGCGGTGTACTTCAGCCCCGCTACATTGTCGGCGCAGGACCACTTGACCAGTGAGCTATTACGCACTCTTTCAAGGATGGCTGCTTCTAAGCCAACCTCCTGGTTGTCTCAGCGATCCCACATCCTTTCCCACTAAGCACACACTTAGGGGCCTTAGCCGGTGTTCTGGGCTGTTTCCCTCTCGACGACGAAGCTTCTCCCCCGCCGTCTCACTGCCACGCTTCACCCAAGGCGTATTCGGAGTTTGGCTGACGTCAGTAACCTGATAGGGCCCATCAGCCAACCAGTGCTCTACCCCACCCGGGAAACACGCAACGCTGCACCTAAATGCATTTCGGGGAGAACCAGCTATCACGGAGTTTGATTGGCCTTTCACCCCTACCCACAACTCATCCCCCAGGTTTTCAACCCTGGTGGGTTCGGGCCTCCACACGGTCTTACCCGCGCTTCACCCTGGCCATGGGTAGATCACCCCGCTTCGGGTCTGCACCACGCGACTCAACGCCCTCTTCAGACTCGCTTTCGCTCCGGCTACCCCACACACGGGTTAACCTCGCCACGCAGCAGCAACTCGCAGGCTCATTCTTCAAAAGGCACGCCATCACCCAAAGGCTCTGACGGATTGTAGGCACACGGTTTCAGGAACTCTTTCACTCCCCTCCCGGGGTACTTTTCACCATTCCCTCACGGTACTATCCGCTATCGGTCACCAGGAAGTATTTAGGCTTAGCGAGTGGTCCCGCCAGATTCACAGCGCCCTCCACGGAAACGCTGCTACTCGGGAACACCACCACACGCAGTGCATCGATTTTCGCCTACGGGACTCTCACCCACTCCGGCCAGGCATCCCAACCTGTTCAACTAACCAACACACACACGCTGAAGAGTCAGCAGCCTCCTCCAGCAGCGCCCCACAACACCGCACACGCAACCCCTGCCAGGTATCCCACATGCACGGTTTAGCCTCCTCCGCTTTCGCTCGCCACTACTCACGGAATCACCAGTGTTTTCTCTTCCTACGGGTACTAAGATGTTTCACTTCCCCGCGTTCCCCCCAACACCCTATACATTCAGATGCTGGTAACCCGACATCACTCGGGCTGGGTTTCCCCATTCGGACATCCTCGGATCACAGCTCGGTTGACAACTCCCCGAGGCATATCGCAGCCTCCCACGTCCTTCATCGGCTCCTGGTGCCAAGGCATCCACCATGTGCCCTTTCAAACTTGGCCACAAAGATGCTCGCATCCACTATACAGTTCTCAAACAACAACCAGAAGACAACACACAAGCGTGTTCCCTCAGGACCCAACAACGTGCCAACAACCTCCACACCAACACACACAACATTGGTGAACGGTCAGCGTTTCCACTAATCCTCCGAGCACCCACAACAGCACCACACACGGGCACTACGCTGCGGACACCCCACCGAACTCAGTTCGATGGAAGTGAATGCTGCTCCTTAGAAAGGAGGTGATCCAGCCGCACCTTCCGGTACGGCTACCTTGTTACGACTTCGTCCCAATCGCCAGTCCCACCTTCGACCACTCCCCCCCACAAAGGGTTGGGCCATGGGCTTCGGGTGTTACCGACTTTCATGACGTGACGGGCGGTGTGTACAAGGCCCGGGAACGTATTCACCGCAGCAATGCTGATCTGCGATTACTAGCGACTCCGACTTCACGGGGTCGAGTTGCAGACCCCGATCCGAACTGAGACCAGCTTTAAGGGATTCGCTCCACCTCACAGTATCGCAACCCTCTGTACCGGCCATTGTAGCATGTGTGAAGCCCTGGACATAAGGGGCATGATGACTTGACGTCATCCCCACCTTCCTCCGAGTTGACCCCGGCAGTCTCCCGCGAGTCCCCACCATTACGTGCTGGCAACACAGGATAAGGGTTGCGCTCGTTGCGGGACTTAACCCAACATCTCACGACACGAGCTGACGACAGCCATGCACCACCTGTACACCAACCACAAGGGAAACCCCATCTCTGAGGCAATCTAGTGCATGTCAAACCCAGGTAAGGTTCTTCGCGTTGCATCGAATTAATCCACATGCTCCGCCGCTTGTGCGGGCCCCCGTCAATTCCTTTGAGTTTTAGCCTTGCGGCCGTACTCCCCAGGCGGGGCGCTTAATGCGTTAGCTACGGCACAGGAACCGTGGAAACAGTCCCCACACCTAGCGCCCAACGTTTACGGCGTGGACTACCAGGGTATCTAATCCTGTTCGCTCCCCACGCTTTCGCTCCTCAGCGTCAGTATCGGCCCAGAGACCCGCCTTCGCCACCGGTGTTCCTCCTGATATCTGCGCATTTCACCGCTACACCAGGAATTCCAGTCTCCCCTACCGAACTCAAGTCTGCCCGTATCGACCGCAAGCTGAAGGTTAAGCCTCCAGTTTTCACGAACGACGCGACAAACCGCCTACGAGCTCTTTACGCCCAATAAATCCGGACAACGCTCGCACCCTACGTATTACCGCGGCTGCTGGCACGTAGTTAGCCGGTGCTTCTTCTACACCTACCGTCACCCGAAGGCTTCGTCGATGTCGAAAGAGGTTTACAACCCGAAGGCCGTCATCCCCCACGCGGCGTTGCTGCGTCAGGCTTTCGCCCATTGCGCAAGATTCCCCACTGCTGCCTCCCGTAGGAGTCTGGGCCGTGTCTCAGTCCCAGTGTGGCCGGTCACCCTCTCAGGCCGGCTACCCGTCGTCGCCTTGGTAGGCCATCACCCCACCAACAAGCTGATAGGCCGCGGGCTCATCCTGCACCGCCGGAACTTTCCACACACAGACCATGCAGCCATGTGTCCTATCCGGTATTAGACCCAGTTTCCCGGGCTTATCCCAGAGTGCAGGGCAGATTACCCACGTGTTACTCACCCGTTCGCCACTCATCCACACCCGAAGATGCTTCAGCGTTCGACTTGCATGTGTTAAGCACGCCGCCAGCGTTCGTCCTGAGCCAGGATCAAACTCTCCAACAATGACTGTCGAAAACAATCCCAGCAGACACTCAAACAACCCCACAGGGTCGGAGCGCCATACTCAAAGAAACCACCAAACCCCGACAAACAACCACAAAAACCCTGGTCATCCACGAGATTCAGGGGCATAAAAACTACACTAACCTAAATCATCGGCACGCTGTTGAGTTCTCAAAGAACACACCCACACCATCACCCCGACCCCAATTTCAGGCCGCGAAGCTCCGGGGAGCATTTCCTCTCGCTTGTGTCCACCACACTAGCAGCACTCAAATTCGGCGTTTTCAGGGGGGTCACTTCCGCGTTCCCCGCTCGAACCCAACCAAAACCCTCGAGCCACTGCATGGAGTTGTGAACACCAGTCAAGCTAACAAAAGCTCACTTTGTGTTTCGAGGCCGCCCACTCTACCACCCGAAGGCAGGAGCTTGGTTCGCAACCCCCGTCAGTGCCCGGCCCGTTTCTGTCCGGCCCGTTCCGCTCTGACACGAAGAAATCTACAGCACCCTGAACACCCCCTGAACACCACCCCCCATTAACAACAAAACACCAGGTCAGGGGGCATGAATGCGGTTGTGGAGGCTGATTGGGCGCAATGGCCGGTGGTCACACGTTCCGGTCAATGTCGGCTCGGAGGTGACCGGATCCGGGGTCGTCGTCTCTCAGTAATGCGGGAGATCAACAGATCCAGGGGAGGTTCCATGACCGCAGTCCTGACTCCGGCCGGTGCCGAGGTGACCGACAGGACCGCTTGCGCGCTCGCCCGCTCCGCCGGCGAGCAGATCCTCGACGTCCTCGCGGGGCGGAGGTCCCTGTCCCAGCTGCGCCGGCATCTGTCGACTCCGGTCGCGGCACTGCTCCTGGCGCTCCTGCCCCGGTGGTACGCAGAGGGCCCGGACCACCGGCTGCGTTCCGTTCACGCGAGCCTGACCGATGACCACACGGTCGAGGCTTGCCTGATCGTCGGAACCACCAGCCGGGTCCGGGCCCTGGTGATGCGACTCGAGCAGGAGGAAGCACGGTGGGTGTGCACCGTGCTGTCCCTGCTGTGAGCTCAGCGCCGCTTGTTCTTCTTCGCCTCCGCACGCGCCGCCGCGCGGCGCTCGCGCCGGCTGCTCGTGCCGTTGCCCTGCTCACCGGCGGACTCGCTGGTGGTCTGGACGCCACCCTGCTCCGTCGGGCCGGAGTAGTTCAGCCGCTGCTTCTCCGGGGCGTCGAGGCCCTTTCCGCGCAGCGGCGACGGGGCCTGCGTGGTGGTGCCGGGAAGCTGGCTGAGCGCAGGGCCCGCCGACGTCTGCTTCGCGCGCTTGACCTGCGGCTGCGCCGCAGCGGCCTCCGCGGCCGCCTGCAGGTCGGGGGTCGGCTCCGCGGACCGGCTGACCGACACCGGCACGGAAGGCTGCTCGGGTGCTGGCTCCGGCTCGGCGGCTTCGACCTGCACGTTGAACAGGAAGCCGACCGACTCCTCCTTCAGCGCGTCGAGCATCGCGTGGAACATGTCGAAGCCCTCCCGCCGGTACTCCACCAGCGGGTCGCGCTGGGCCATGGCCCGCAGACCGATGCCCTCCTTGAGGTAGTCCATCTCGTAGAGGTGCTCGCGCCACTTGCGGTCGAGCACGCTGAGCACCACCCGGCGCTCCAGCTCCCGCATCGCCCCCGGGCCGACCTTGCCGTCCACCTCGGCCTCGCGCTTGGCGTAGGCGGCCTCGGCGTCGGCGAGCACTTCTTCGAGTAGCCGCTCCTTGCTCAGGTCCTCGTCGCTGTCGACCAGGGCCTCCCAGCTGACCGAGACCGGGTACAGCGTCTTGAGCGCCGACCACAGCTTCTCGAAGTCCCAGTCCTCGGCGTAGCCGTCGGCCGTCGCGGCGTTGACGTACTCGGTGACGACGTCGCGGATCATGTGCTTGACCTGCTCGTGCAGGTCCTCGCCCTCCAGCACGCGGCGGCGCTCGTCGTAGATGACGCGGCGCTGCTGGTTCATGACCTCGTCGTACTTGAGGACGTTCTTGCGGATCTCCATGTTCTGCTGCTCGACCTGGGTCTGAGCGCTGCGGATCGCGCGGGTGACCATCTTGTGCTCGATCGGCACGTCGTCGGGCACCTTCAGGCGGGTCATCACCGTCTCGACCATCGCGGCGTTGAAGCGGCGCATCAGCTCGTCGCCGAGCGAGAGGTAGAACCGGGACTCACCGGGGTCGCCCTGCCGGCCGGAGCGGCCGCGGAGCTGGTTGTCGATTCGGCGGGACTCGTGGCGCTCGGTGCCCAGCACGTAGAGGCCGCCGAGATCGCGGACCTGCTCGGCCTCGACCTCGACCTGCTCCTTGATCTTCTCGACCACCGCGGGCCACGCGGCCTCGTACTCCTCGCGGTTGTCCACCGGGTCCAGGCCGCGCTTGCGCAGCTCGGCGTCGGCGAGGTGGTCGACGTTGCCGCCGAGCACGATGTCGGTACCGCGGCCGGCCATGTTCGTCGCCACCGTGACGGCGCCCTTGCGGCCCGCCTCGGCGATGATCGCGGCCTCCGACTGGTGGTACTTGGCGTTGAGCACGTTGTGCGGAACGCCCTTCTTCACCAGCAGCTTCGCCAGGTACTCGGAGCGCTCGACGCTGGTCGTGCCGACCAGGACCGGCTGGCCCTTGCGGTTCTTCTCCTCGATGTCATCGGCGACCGCCTCGAACTTGGCGACCTCGCTCTTGTAGACCAGGTCGGGCTGGTCGGCCCTGGCCATCGGGCGGTTGGTCGGGATCTGCACCACACCGAGCTTGTAGGTGCCGTTGAACTCGGCGGCCTCGGTCTCGGCGGTACCGGTCATGCCGGCGAGCTTCTCGTAGAGGCGGAAGTAGTTCTGCAGCGTGATCGTGGCCAGCGTCTGGTTCTCGGCCTTGATCTCGACGCCTTCCTTGGCCTCGATCGCCTGGTGCATGCCCTCGTTGTAGCGGCGGCCGTGCAGGATGCGGCCGGTGAACTCGTCGACGATGACGACCTCGCCGTCGCGGACGATGTAGTCCTTGTCGCGCTTGTAGAGCTCCTTGGCCTTCAGCGCGTTGTTGAGGTAGCCGACCAGCGGGGTGTTGGCCGCCTCGTAGAGGTTCTCGATGCCGAGCTGGTCCTCGATGATCGTGACGCCGTCTTCGGTCACACCGACCGTGCGCTTGCGCTCGTCGACCTCGTAGTGCTGGTCCTTCTTCAGCATCGGGGCCAGCCGGGCGAACTCCTGGTACCAGCGCGAGGACTGGTCGGCCGGGCCGGAGATGATCAGCGGCGTCCGGGCCTCGTCGATCAGGATGGAGTCGACCTCGTCGACGATGGAGAAGAAGTGGCCCCGCTGCACGCAGTCGGCGAGGCTCCACGCCATGTTGTCGCGGAGGTAGTCGAAGCCGAACTCGTTGTTGGTGCCGTAGGTGATGTCGGCCGCGTAGGCGTGGCGCCGCTGCTCCGGCGTCATGTCGGCCATGATCGCGCCGACCTCGAGGCCGAGGAAGCGGTGCACCCGGCCCATCCAGTCGGCGTCGCGCTTGGCCAGGTAATCGTTGACCGTGACCACGTGCACGCCCCGGTCGGCGATCGCGTTGAGGTAGGCGGGCAGCACGCAGGTCAGCGTCTTGCCCTCACCGGTCTTCATCTCGGCGATCTGACCGAGGTGCAGGGCGGCCCCGCCCATCAGCTGGACGTCGAAGTGGCGCTGGCCGAGCGTGCGCCGCGCGCCCTCACGCGCGACCGCGAACGCTTCGGGCAGCAGCTCGTCGAGGGACTCGCCGTCGGCGTGCCGACGTTTGAACTCATCGGTCTTGGCCCGCAGCTCGGCATCTGACAGCGCGAGAACGTCATCTTCAAGCTCGTTGATGTGCGCCGCGATCCTGCGCAGGCGCTTGAGCATCTTGCCCTCACCGGCGCGGAGCAGTCGGGACAGGACCATCCGGTCGACCTCACTAGCTGATCGTGACGCGTCCGTCACGGACGCTTTGCGGTCATCGTATTAGAGCTGGTCGGAGAACCTCGACGTCCCCGCGAACGTCGCTGTCCCCCGCGAACCACGGTACGCGGGGGACAGCTCGAGGGGTCGTCGTTGGCGCAGACTCGCCCGTCACCCAGTGGGGGACTCGGCGAGCCTGATCACTCCGTAGTCGAATCCCTTCCGGCGGTACACCACGCTGGCGCGACCGCTGTCGGCGTCGGAGAAGAGGTAGAAGTCGTGACCGACGAGCTCCATCTGGTAGAGCGCCTGGTCGACCGTCATGGGCTCGGCCGTGTGCTCCTTCTCGCGGACGATCCGTCCCGGCTCGTACCCGTCGTCGGAGCTCCAGCGCTGTTCGGGCACCTCGGCGGTGTACTCGGCGCTCTCCTCCTGCTCCTCCTGTTCCTCCTGGGGGGCTTCGAGCAGGGCGGTCCTCCCGCCTGAGTTCCCGGTCACCACCGTCCGGTCGGCCATCGCGGCCGTCGCCTGCGCCACGGAAGTCGGGTTGTGCTGGCCGTAGTGCACCTTCCTGCGGTCGCACATCCGGCGGAGGCGCCCTTCGAGCTTGGTCGTCGCGGCGTCGAGAGCGGCGTAGAAATCGCCTGCGGCTGCTTCGGCGCGCACCGGTGTGCCCTTGCCCTTGAGGGTGATCTCGACGCGCTGGCAGGTCTTCGCCTGCCGCGGGTTGCGTTCGTGGAAGAGCTCCACATCCGCCCGGATGGTCTTCTTGCTGTACCGCTCAAGCCGAGTCAGCTTCTCGTCGACGTGCTGCCGGTAGTGGTCGGGCACCTCAACGTTGCGACCCTTGACGACGATGTCCATTCACGACCTCCGTTTCCGAATTTCGTGCGCCCGTGAGCGACGGTCACGAAGAGCGCCGGAAAGGTGATCTCAGCTCACTTCCGGCGCCAGGGACATGGGCTTCGCACTCCTTCCCGCAGCCCGGGTACGGCTGATTGGTGGCACGTTAGCTCTCTTTACCGATTTGTGACACCCCCCGAGTTGGGCGAAGTCAAGCGGCCACCGAGGGTGATTGCCGCCACCGTTGGAAGCACTGGCCACGCGTGCGGGAGAAAAGCCGATCGGGCGATGCTCGCAGGAAGTTTCACCCGTTCGGCCCACTCGCGGCGTTGCGCCCCGCGAGCGCTCGTCCCGGTCCGGTTCGGCCAGCTCACACCCGGGGAACGAGTGCGCGGCGGCGTGTGTTCCTGGCCCCTCCGGGTGCCGGGGGCGCCACTCGTTCGTCCCAGCCGGCCGTGGCGGTGAGCGCGAGAACGGCATCGACGGCCATTCCGGACGAATCCAGCGCGCGCAGACAGCTCGCGGCGGTCGCACCGGAGGTCATGACGTCGTCGACGAGCACCGTCCGGACGCCGTCACCGCGGTCCCGGAGGGTTTCGGGCGCAAGTCGACCGGTTCGGACCAGCACCCCGCCGGTCAGGTTACGGACCCGTTCAGCGGAGTCGAGCCCGGCGGAGTCGCGGACACCCCGGCGCAGGACCAGGCAGTCGACGACCTCCGCGGACCAGCGGTCATCGGATGACTGGGCATTGGGCGGGTGGGCGTTGGGTTGCTGCTTGGCTCGTGGATGGTCGCGGGACGGCTGCACTTCGTGGGGTGCGATGGCGAGTGGCGCACCGGTGGGTTCGGACATCGCTTCGGCCATGTGCATGGCGACCCGGGTCATGTGGGCGCCGCCCCTCCTGCGCGACGCGATCGGCCGGGAGGGCGCCGGGATGAGCAGGCAGTGCGCAGGCTCCCAGCCGTGCAGGGCGGCGATTCCGCGCAGCCCGGTGGCCAGCCGCTCGCCGAATGGCGCGGCGAGGTGCCGCTGCCCGGACTCCTTGTAGGCGAGCACGGCGCGGCGGGTGCTGCCGCGGTAGCCGCCCAGCGCGTACGCCGGCGGCGCAGGAGGCAGTAGAGGCCGTCGCTGCCGCTGGAGACCTCCGAGGTCTCGAGCGCATTCGTCGCACAGGGAGGCACCTCTGCGACGGCAGCCGGCGCAGTGCAGGGGGAAGAGCAGGTCGGCGAGGCTGGAGAGCGCTTCGCGGAGTCGGGTGGCCATCCGGTGAGCATGGCCGGAATCGCGATCGGACTCACCGAGGCGTGTCGGGGACGCTCACGCGAGGCAGGGTGAGGCAAGGGCCAGCGACCTGCGACGGGGCGAGGCGTGGGTCCGCGACAGGCCCAAACCTGACTGGGCGAGGCCATGGGTCAGCAACCTGTGACGGGACGCGGCATGGGTCAGCGTCCCAACTCGCGACGGGGTGCGGTTTGGGTGAGCCTCTACTCCCCGCGACGGGGTCAGGCGTGAGTGGCCTCCCATCCCCGCGACGGGGTCAGGCGCGGGTGAGCCTCTCCTGCCCGCGTGGGGTCAGGCGCGGGCGGTGTGCACGAAACGTTCCGCCGCAGGGCCTTTCGCACCTGGCGCGTTCCGCCGCAGACGCATTGTGGCGGGGGCTCGGGTGTCAGCCGGGGAAGAACGGGAGGGAGTTGCCGCCGATCGGGTTCTGCATCAGCGTCCAGAGGTCGGTCGAGTCGTCGGCCTCCCACAGGCCGCTGCGGTCGGCGACCACGACCTTCCCGCCCGGGCTGACCGCCACCGCGGTCGGCGGCTGCACGAGGTTGGCCGAGGCGTAGGGCGTCCGCTGGAACCCGTCGGACGAGAACTCCAGGACCGGTTCCGCGTTGCTGTCGGTGATCGCCACCAGCGAACGGTTGCTGAGCCACTCGACACCGGTGACGCGCAGGTCGGGAGACCTGCTCGGCAGCACCGTCGGACGTCGCAGCACCAGGTGGCCGTCCTCGTCGGAGATGCCCGCCACGATGATCTGGCCGCCGACCACCCCCGCGACCCGGGTGCCGTCGCGGGAGAGCCGCAGGTCGGTGATCTCCTTGCCCGCGGCGAACTCCCGGGCGTCGATCAGCGTCGGCACCCAGCGCCCGCCGTCGTCGAGCAGGCGGACGATGTCGCGCCGGTTGACCACGGTCCACAGCTCCGACCGTCCCCGCCACGACGGCCGCGTCATGTCCGTACCGGAGAGCTGGACCTCCGGCAGCTGACCGCCGTAGGGGCCGACACGCAGGGTGACGCCTCCGGCCGGGCTGCGCGCCACCGCCGCGAGCTTCGCGCCGTCGGCCGACTGCGCGGCCCGGACCACCTCGTACTCCCCGGATCCGGCGGGTCCCGGAACCGGCTGCGCCCGCTGGTCCAGGACGTGCAGGCGCTCGCTGGCCACGGCCAGCCCCGGCAGGTCGGGCCGCCCTGCGTTGTCGGCCTCGTAGGAGACGAAGTCCGTCGTGCGCAGGTCCTTGCCGTCGCGCAGCAGGGAAGCCCCTTCCTCCTGCAACCGGACGCGCGCGTTGCTGACGCTTTGCAGCGACAACACGATCTGGGCGGCGATCAGGCGCCGCGCCTCGTGCGGCAGGTCGCCGACGCTGCTGAGGTTGACCTCCAACGCCCCGTCGGCGGTCTCGCTGACGTTGGTCTTGGGTTGCACCTGGGCCGGGATCGCGTTGTTGAGCGACGTGCGCAGCCCCTCCGACGGCCCGGTCATCAGCAGGTCGACCACCCGGCGCGGCAGCGTGCTGGCCGGCTGCGAGACGACGTAGCGCATGTCCGGCACCACTCCGCTCCAGTCGTGGTCGAAGAAGTACACCGGCACCTGCCGGTAGTTCACCTCGAACGCCGGCTTGCTGACGACCAGCTCCACGGGAGGGTTGGTGATCCGCCACTGGCCGTTGGCCTGGCGCTCGACCCGCACCTGGGTGTTGTACTCCCCGGACTCCGGCACGAACGACTGGTCCGCGAGCAGCCTGCCGACCCGCTCGGCCTGCAGGCTCACCAGCTGCACCCCGTCGGGCAACGGCACCGGGGAGGGCGCCGGGATCGTGTCGACGTGGTCGACGATCAGCATCCCCGGCGGCGGCACCCACACTCGCCCGGCCGCGGGCGAGAGGTGCATGCGCGCGGCGGCGCGGTCGTTCTCCGGCGCGGCGCCGGCGTCGACGAAGTGGCGGACGAGCTCGAGGGAGTCGATGCCGTCGGGCGGCGGGGTCACCGGCATCGTCGTGTTGGCCTCGTCGACCCGCTTGACCGCCTCCGGGTCGGAACTCTCCGGGATCGACGCGCAGGCCGGCACGGCCAGCACGACGAGCACGAACAGGGCCAGCACGCGCCTGGTCACTTCGACTCCTCCCAGACCTCCGACAACCGCGCCGGGCCCTGGTCCCTCGGCTCCGGTTCGCCTTCGCCGTCAGCCTCCGGCAGCGGCTCGGGGGCCCCGGCCAGCAGCGCGCCCGGCGCGGCGATCCGCCTGCTGTCGGGCATCGACAGCGGGCTGGCGTCGATCTCCTCGCCCGGGGCGCGGGGCAAGGTCAGCCGGAACGACGAGCCCTCGCCCGGCTCGCCCCACGCCTCCAGAGACCCGCCGTGCAGGCGCGCGTCCTCGGAGCTGATCGACAGGCCCAGCCCGGTCCCGCCGGTCTTGCGGTCGCGCGACGGGTCGGCCCGCCAGAACCGGGTGAACACCAGCTCCGCCTCGCCCGGCCGCAGCCCGACGCCGTAGTCGCGCACGATCACCGCGACCGCGCGCTCGTTGCTGGCGAAGCGCACCTCCACCGGCCCGCCCTCGGCGTGGTCGATCGCGTTGGCCACCAGGTTGCGCACGATCCGCTCCACCCGGCGGGCGTCGGCGACGGTGGTGACCTCCTCGGACGGCAGGTCCAGCCGCAGCTCGACGCCGCTGCTGACCGCGATCGGGCGCAGCGACTCTACGGTGCGGCGCACGATCTCGGGGATGTCCAGCGGTTCGGCGGCCAGGTCGGCCACACCGGCGTCCAGCCGCGAGATCTCCAGCAGGTCGGCCAGCAGCGACTCGAAGCGGTCGAGCTCGTCGACCAGCAGCTCGGTCGAGCGGGACAGTCCCGGCGGGAACTGCTCCCGCGAGGCGTGCAGGACGTCGGCGGCCATCCGCACCGTGGTCAGCGGGGTCCGCAGCTCGTGCGAGACGTCGGAGGTGAAGCGCCGCTGGAGCTGCCCGAACTCCTCCAGCTGCTTGATCTGCTGCTTGAGGCTGTCGGCCATCTCGTTGAACGACTCGGCGAGCCTGGACACGTCGTCCTCGCCGATGACCCGCATGCGTTTGTCGAGGTCGCCGTTGGCCAGCCGCTCGGCGATCTGCGCGGCCTGGCGGACCGGCCGCACGACCTGGCGGGTGACCAGGTTCGTGATGGCGCCCAGCAGCACGAGCAGCACCGAGCCGCCGAGGAACAGCGTGCTCTGCACGAGCGCGAGGGTCTGCTGCTCGGCGGTCAGCGGGAACAGCAGGTAGACCTGCAACGGCCGGGTCGAGCTGCCGACCGGGGTGCCCACCGCGAGCATCGTGACCCGCTCGTAGCGGCGCGGCACCGTGGTGATCATGGTGGTGAGCTGCCCGCGCTCGACGAACCGCCGCAGCTGCACCGGCACGTCCCGCACGGGGCCGGCCGACGGCTGGTAGTCGCCGGTCGGTGCGTGGCCGTCGATCAGGACGGGGTCGAACGCGCTCTTGACGGTCTCGTTGGTCGACTGCCCGGAGACCGTGGTGGTCAGCCGGTTGAGCGCCGCCTCCAGCTGCTCCGACACGCGCTCGGAGTTCGGGTCGACGGCGGTCAGCTCGCGTTCGAGGATGGGCAGGCTGTACTCGAGCTGCGCGATCGCCGCGGCCTTCTTGGCCTCCACGATCTGGTAGGCGATCTGCGTCTGCAGCAGCATGCCCAGCGCGAACACGACCGCCGACGACAGCGCGAGGGTGCTGACCACCACCCGCAACTGCATCGAGCGCCGCCACATCCGCTCGAAGCTGTGCCAGCGCTGGCGGAACTCGTGGCGGGCGCGAGCGGCCATCCGCCGCGCCGTTCGGCTGCGAAGCGCCCAAGCACTCACGCCGACCGTCCCCGCGAGCACGAGTCGGGGGTCGCGACCGGGCCGCGACGCCCCGGCTCGGAGATGCCGAACGCGCGGACACCCGGGGACCGTTCACCGGGTACCGCGCCGAAGTCCTGTGCCCCACCGCGCGCAGCCACGCCGATGGCGTGCGGCAACGCGCGTCGCGGAGCGACGCCGATCACGGCGGGCCGGCCTTGTAGCCGACGCCGCGAACCGTGAGCACCACCTCGGGCCGCTCCGGGTCGCGCTCCACCTTGGAGCGCAGGCGCTGGACGTGGACGTTGACCAGCCGGGTGTCGGCCGCGTGGCGGTAGCCCCAGACCTGCTCCAGCAGGACCTCGCGGGTGAACACCTGGCGCGGTTTGCGGGCCAGGGCCACCAGCAGGTCGAACTCCAGCGGAGTCAGCGCGATCGGCTGGCCGTCGCGGGTCACCTCGTGCCCCGGGACGTCGATGGTCAGGTCGCCGATCGAGAGCACCTCGGCGGGCTCGGCGTCGGTGCGGCGCAGGCGGGCGCGCAGCCGGGCGACCAGCTCCTTCGGCTTGAACGGCTTGACGACGTAGTCGTCGGCACCGGACTCCAGGCCCAGCACGACGTCGACGGTGTCGCTCTTGGCGGTCAGCATCACGATCGGCACGACGGACTCGGTGCGGATGGCCTTGCAGACGTCGATGCCGTTCATGCCCGGCAGCATCAGGTCGAGCAGCACCAGGTCGGGTTTGAGTTCCCGCAGGGCAGGCATGGCCTTGGTGCCGTCGCTGACGACGGCGGTCTCGAAACCCTCGCCCCGGAGCACGATGGTCAGCATTTCGGCCAGGGCCGGATCGTCGTCCACCACGAGCACGCGTGCCTTCATGCCCCACATGGTTGCACTTCTCACTACCCAGCCGTGCACCGCCCGCTAAACATCCCCGCAGGTCGCCGCCTCGGACACGCCGGCCCGGCGTCCGGTACCGCCGAAAGGAGCATTGATCAACCGCACGGATCGGCTTGCGGGGCAACGAGCCGGGCCCGGGAGGGCTGGTTGGCGGTCGCGGCGGCTGCCGTGGCGGTCCGGCGGGACAGCGCGGGACGGCGTGAGAGGCGTTCCGGGCCCGGGTCGCGGTGCGGGGCGGCGGCGTCAGCGAGCCGGTGGCCACCGCGTCAGAGCATTCGTTCTCCCCAGGTCAGCGTCCGTGCTCACCGACTCGGCGCGTCGTGGTCACGCGGCCAGGACGAGGTCGGCCAGGTCGGAGAAGTCGACCTGTCCCACGCCGCTGACGACCCGCCAAGGCGACCACCAGTTCTGCTCGGCGAGTTGCGCGTAGACCTCTCCGCAGCGTTCCTGGAGCGAGGCGTCGGACTCGAAGTTGTCGCGCTGCCGTTCCTCCTCCGTGCGCTCCCGGTGCGCTGCGCGACTGGCCGCGACCTCCGTGGGCACCTGGAGCAGCAGCTGCAGGTCCGGACGGGGAAGCGCGAAGCGCTTGATCTCCAGCTCCTCGGTCCAGGCGACGAAGTCGCCCTGGGCGTCCTGGTGGAGTCGCGCCGCGCCGTAGGCGGCGTTGGAGGCGACGTAGCGGTCGAGCAGCACGACGTCGTGCGCCTCGATGTCGGCGCGCAGCGCGTCCGCCGCGCCGCGGCGGTCCAGCGCGTAGAGGACGGCCATGCCGTGGACCGAGTCGCCGAGGTCGCCGTGGCCGCCGCGGAGCGCCTCGGCCACCAGCTCGGCGTGGACGTCGGCGTCGTAGCGCGGGAACGCGACACGGGTAACGGACCGCCCGCGACGGGAGAGTTCCGCCGTGAGCCCGTCGGCGAGAGTGCGCTTGCCCGCGCCGTCCAGTCCTTCGATCACGATCAGCCGCCCCACGCCGGAAACGGTAGCCGAGGCGCTCGACCGCCCGTCACCTACCTGGGCCCCGACACTTGCTTGGTCTCCAGCTTGTGCAGCTGCGCGCTCAGCGGCGGCTGGGCGATGTGCAGCCGCGCGGCGGCGGGACGGGCGACCTGGTGCGGGGTCGGACCGGTGTTCAGACCGGACCCGCGGACGGCGGTCGCATCCCAGGTCGGACATGGGCCGGAATTCACTTCTGCCACCGGATGATTTGCTGTATACAACGTGTATGGCGAAGACGCACTCCTATGCCACGACCGTGACCTGGACCGGCAACACCGGTGACGGCACCGCCTCCTACCGCGGTTACAGCCGCGACCACGACGTGGAGGTCCCGGGCAAGCCGCGGCTGGCGGGCTCGGCAGACCCCGCGTTCCGCGGCGACCCCGCTCGCCACAACCCGGAGGACCTGCTGGTCGCCTCGCTGTCGGAATGCCACCTGCTCTGGTACCTCGCGCTGTGCAGCGCCGCCGGTGTGGTCGTCACGAGCTACCGCGACGAGGCGAGCGGGACGATGGTCGAGGACCGCGAGCGCGGCGGGCGCTTCACCGAGGTGGTACTGCGTCCGCAGGTGACCGTCTCTGCCGAGTCGATGCTGTCCAAGGCCGCCGAGTTGCACGAGCAGGCGCACGCGAAGTGCTTCATCGCGAACTCGGTGAACTTCCCGGTCCGCCACGAGCCGCAGATCAGCGTCGCGGGCTGACCCCGCTCGAGCCGATCTTCGGGCGCCCGGCCGAACGCGCCGGTGCGTTCAGTACCGGTAGTGGTCCGGTTTGTACGGACCTTCGACGTCCACGCCGATGTACTCCGCCTGGTCCTTGCTGAGCCGCGTCAGCTCCCCGCCGAGCGCTTCGACGTGGATGCGGGCGACCTTCTCGTCCAGGGCCTTCGGCAGCCGGTAGACCTCCCGGTCGTACTCCCGGTACTTGGTGAACAGCTCGATCTGCGCGATGGTCTGGTTGGAGAAGGAATTGGACATCACGAAGCTCGGGTGGCCGGTGGCGTTGCCCAGGTTGAGCAACCTGCCTTCGGAAAGCACGATGATGGACTTGCCGTCGCGGAAGACCCACTCGTCCACCTGCGGCTTGATGCTGATGCGGCGCACCCCGTCGACCCGCTCCAGACCGGCCATGTCGATCTCGTTGTCGAAGTGGCCGACGTTGCCCAGGACGGCCTGGTGCTTCATCCGGCGCATGTGGTCGACGGTGACGACGTCCTTGTTGCCGGTGGCGGTGATCAGGATGTCGGCCTTAGCAATGACGCTCTCGAGCCGGGCGACCTCGTAGCCGTCGAGCAGTGCCTGCAACGCGTTGATCGGGTCGACCTCGGTGATGATCACCCGCGCGCGCTGCCCGCGCAGCGACTCCGCCGAGCCCTTGCCGACGTCGCCGTACCCGCAGACCACCGCGACCTTCCCGCCCACCAGGACGTCGGTGGCGCGGTTGATCCCGTCGATCAGCGAGTGCCGGATGCCGTACTTGTTGTCGAACTTCGACTTGGTGACCGAGTCGTTGACGTTGATGGCCGGGAAGAGCAGCTCGCCCTGCGCCGCGAGCTGGTAGAGCCGGTTGACCCCGGTCGTCGTCTCCTCGGTGACGCCGCGGATCCGCTCGGCGGTCCGCGTCCACTTGGTGGCGTCCACGGCCAGCGACGCCCGCAGCGTCTCCAGGATCACCTTGAACTCGTCCGGGTCGTCGTCGGAGGGGTTCGGCACCACGCCGGCGCGCTCGTACTGGACTCCCTTGTGCACCAGCAGAGTCGCGTCGCCGCCGTCGTCGAGGATCATGTTGGGTCCGGCCTCGTCCGGCCAGGTGAGCATCCGCTCGGTGCACCACCAGTACTCCTCCAGCGTCTCGCCCTTCCAGGCGAAGACCGGAACGCCCCTGGGATCCTCCGGTGTGCCGTGCGGGCCGACGACGACGGCCGCCGCGGCCGAGTCGTCGGTGGAGAAGATGTTGCAGGAGGCCCAGCGCACCTCGGCCCCGAGCGCGACCAGGGTCTCGATCAGCACGGCGGTCTGCACCGTCATGTGCAGCGACCCGGAGATGCGCGCCCCGCGCAGCGGGAAGACCTCGGCGTACTCCCGGCGCAACGCCATCAGACCCGGCATCTCGTGCTCGGCGAGGCGGATCTGGTGGCGCCCGGCGGTGGCCGCACCCGGATCGGCGATCGCGAACTCGATACCGTTGCGGACCTGAAGACGTTCGTCGTTCATCGTCCGAGTACTCCTCACAGGGGGTGCTGGCGGTATAACGAGCCTACCGAGAGTGTCGGCGCGGTCGCTCGGCGAAACGATCGGGCACCGCCGGCTCGGCCGATTCCGGGACACCGGGACGTTCGGGCGACCACAATGCGAGGCGCGAAGGGGTCGCCAGGAGTGGGATCTGCGATGGAGAATCGACCAGCACGTGATCGACAGGCAACCGAGCCGGGAGGTGCTGTGCGGGTTCCCGGTCCCGACACCCGGGTCGTCGAACTGCGGGTGCACGGAATCCTCGGCACCACCGGAGACGCGCTGACCGACTCGGTGGCGTCGGTGGACGTCGCGGGCGACGGCGTCGGGCGCATCGTCCGGCCGGCCGACCGGCTCCGCCGCCCGGTTCCCGGGCCGATGCTCTCGGCGGGGGAACGCACGGTGCCCCGGGTCGTCGAGGGCTATGTCTGGGGCGGCATGACCTCGGGCGGCTGGGGCAAGGCGACGTGGGCGCTGCTGTTCCCGTTCGCCCTGGCCAACGTGGCGCACTGGATGCTGCCCTCGCCGGGGCGCGGCAACGTGTTGAGCCGCGGGCTCTCGGGGGTGCTGCGCGCCCTGCTGCGGCTTTCGGCGCTGCTGCTGACGATGCTGATGGTGGCGCAGCTGGCGGTGGTGGGCCTGGACCTGCTCGCGGCTCAGTGCCTGCGCCCGGACTCCGGTTGCCTGGGCTTCGTGCCCGACACCGTCCGGGAGCTGGACGTGCTGCGCGCCGCGGTGGGGCTGCTGCCCGTCGCGCTCGTGGTGCTGCTCATGCACCGGCTCTCGTCGGTGTCTTGGCACGTCTCGGCAGGGCGATCGGAAGGCACGCACCACTCCGCGACCGCGCCTATCCTGCCCGGCTCGAACGTGGTCTCCGACCCCGACACCGCCGCGCTGCGGGCTCTGCACGTCGCGGGAGCACTGTCCATTGTGGCGTTCCTCGCGCTCGGCGGTCCGTCCGGCTGGGCGCTTGACCCGCGCTGGCTGATCTCCGCCGCGCTCATCGTGTTCTCCGTGGTCGGCGTGCTGGTCATGGACGACCCCACCGGTTCCAACTCGCACCGGCGCGGCCAGGCGTTCCGCGCCGCCCTGCACCGCGGTCCGCGACGCACGCTGATGTCGGTCTCCGGGCTGGTGCTGCTCAGTGTCGTGGTCTTCCCCGGCTCGCTGAGCAGCGCGCTGCCCGGCTCGGGCGGCACCATCGACGCGATCACCGCGCTGATGGTGACGACGTGCATCGTGGTCGCGGTGCTGCTCGTGCCGGCCGCGTTGCTGGCCCGCTCGGGGTGGAAGCAGGTGCCGGCGCAGCTGCGCCCCTGGGCGGGCGGCTGGATGGCCGCGCCGATGCTGATGATCGCGTGCCTGCTGGGCAGCGGCTTCGGCGCCGGACTCGCGCTCAGCATCAGGCAGGCGCTGGGCGATTCCAGCCTGCTGCTGCCCGCGGCCTACGACGACCTGGCGATCTTCTGGGGCACCGCGGCCGCGCTGCTGATCGCGGTGGGCATCGTGCTCGTGCCGTACGTGCTGGTCCGGAACTGGCGGGCAGCCCAGACGGAGGGACCGGTGCCCGACGAGGTGGCGCTGCTGCACGCCGGACGCCAGCAGGACCAGAAGTCCGCGGCGGCCGCGTGGCGGCTGGCCGACCTGCAACGTCGCAACGTCCACCGGGCTCTCCTCGTGATCGCCGGTGTGCTCACCGCCTGCACCGCTCTCACGATGCTGTTGCGGTATTTCGGACTTCCGCGGACCGCGTGGTCGAACTGGCTGATCGCGCTCGGCGTGGCGACGCTGGCCGCGCTCGCGATCGGGCTGCTGCGCATGGTCTTCCTGGCCGCCACCGAGCGGAAGACCGCCCGCTACCTCGGAATCCTTTGCGACCTCACGCTCTTCTGGCCACGCGAAGCGCACCCGGTCGTTCCGCCGTGCTACGCGCTGAAGGTCATCCCCGAGCTTGCCGCGCGCGCCACCGAGCACCTCGCCGACCCCAACACCAGGGTGGTGCTGGTCGGTCACAGCCAGGGCAGCCTGCTCGCGGCGGTCGCCACCGCGCGGCTCATGGAGTCGCTGCCCGAGGAGGACCGCGAGCGCGTCGGCCTGGTGACCGCCGGTTCGCAGTTGCAGTGGGCCTACCCCCGGGCGTTCCCGGGCGTGGTGCCGCACGACTCGCTTCGCGACCTGTCCGGATCCCTCGGCGGCCGGTGGCGTTCGCTGTGCAGGGGCACGGACTCGATCGGCGGCGCCGTGAGCACCTGGAACCGCCAGGTGTTCGACGGCATGCTGATCGGTGTCGGGTTCCGCACCGACGGCACCGCCGGGCCGCTGCCCGCGGCCACGCGGGGCCCGACAGGTGCGCTCGTCCTCGGTGGCGACCACTGGCTGCCGGACCCGCAGCGCGGTCCGTTCTCCTTCCGCCGGTGGGTACCCGGCGTGCTCGGGCACACCGACTACAGCGGTGACCCGGAGTGGGACCGCGCCGTGGCCATGGCCGCCGGCCTGGAGGCCCCGACGCGCGCCGCGGCGTTGCCGCTGATCACACCGACGACCACATCGACGCCGAGTGCTTCGAAGGCGTCCGGGCCGACCGCCGCCGGGTCGGAGGTCGCCGACGCGCAGGGGGTACACGCGCAGGGGGGCGACGGCGGGTCGCTCACACTCGTGATCACGGGGCGGGGCGAGCGCGCGGCCTCGATCGCCACGGCAAGCACGGACGCCGAGGCGGAGGCAGGCGCGGAGTCGCCGGCGGGCAACGGACCCGGAGTCGACGAGCGAACCAGGGTCTGGAACGAAGCGGAGGCTGCCGAGGAGTCGAAGTCGGGGTCCGAGAACGGGACGGCGACCGGAGCCGGCTCGGGTACCTGGACGGGAGCCGAAGGTGATTCGGGCGGCGCCACGGAGACGTCGCAGAGCGAGTCCACTGCCAATGGCAAGCCGTCGGAGGCGGCCGAGCATGCCGACGACTCCTCCCGCGCCGAGCAGAGCGTGCTGCCCGAGATCACCGAGCCACGCGGGCGCACGGCGCCCTGGGAGCGGGGCCTGGCGTTGCGCTCCTCCTCCGCGGAGCGGTGAGGTTTCTCGAGAGCGGACGACCCGCCCGAGGGCGGCGAGGCCCGCGTCGAAACGGCGCTGGGCACGCGGAAGAGGGGCGCGCTGCCCGATACCCATGGCTGGCCCGGAAGGCTCTCCTGGGCAGGTCGCAGACGGCTTGGGCGGTAGTGGGCGGCCGGGCGAGCCCAGCGGCGCTACGGACACCGTCAAGCGCTCGCAGCGGCCGGCAAAGGCCGCCGAGCTCCCGGATCGTTGTCCGCAACGACAGGCGCGGGCTGACTGCCGCCCGGGCAGGTGCAGGCGCCATCCGTGTCTCGCAGTGGCCAGCCAGGTACGCAGGTCGCCGACGACGGCTCGCAGTGGCGACGAGTGCTCGCGGTGGCGTTCAGGGCTGTAGCGGGCAGCCGACCCGGCGGAAAGGGGCCGGGCCGGGGCAGCGACGCACGGCGGGCTGGTCAGGCCGTCACAGGGAGGACTGAGACTCGCTACGGCTGGCAGTGCGGGGTACGTCCGTGGCTTCGAGGTCGCCCTCGGCGGCGTTGGCCACACCGGGACGGCGAGTCGCGCTGGGACTGCGGCGTACTGCGCCGAGAGGTCGGTGCGGGCCTGGCTAGGAGTGGTCATGTGGTGCTGGCGAGGTCGCATGAGTTCATGATTCCGAGCTGACCAGCGGTAATCATCACTCATCGGAGTGAACACCTGTTCGATAACAGCGAACAAGGCCCTCACCCCGAACACGAAAGCGGCGCCATCCCGAAGGATGGCGCCGCTTCGAGTCGAGCCGGGACACCGGAGCGATGACGCTCCAGTGAGCGCCGGTGCTAGGCGTTGGGCCCCTTGCCTCCGGCACCACCGGAGGGCACCTCGGCCAGCTCGCCCCTGCCGAGCCTGGAGTGGCTGCGTCCGTACATGAAGTAGACGACCACACCGGCGGCCATCCAGACCACGAACCGGACCCAGGTCAGGGCGGTGAGGTTCAGCATCAGCCAGACGCAGGCGATGATCGCCAGGATCGGCACCAGCGGCACCATCGGCGCCTTGAAGCCGCGCGGCAGGTCGGGCCGGGTCTTGCGCAGCACGATCACACCGGCGGAGACCAGCACGAACGCGAACAGCGTGCCGACGTTGACCATCTCCTCCAGCTTGTCGGCCGGGAAGAAGCCGGAGGCCACCACGACGACGGCACCGACCAGCACGGTCGCGCGGACCGGAGTGCCCTTCTTGGGGTCGGTCTTGGACAGGGCGCGCGGCACGAGGCCGTCGCGGGACATCGCGAACAGGATTCGGATCTGCCCCAGCAGCATGACCATCACCACGGTGGTCAGACCGGCCAGCGCACCGACCGAGATGATCGCCGCGGCCCAGTCCACGCCGTTCAGCGAGAACGCGGTGGCCAGGGTCGACCGGCTGCCGTCGGGCTTGGTCGACAGGTCGGTGTACTTCGCCATGCCGGTCACCACGAACGCGACCGCGACGTACAGCACGGTGACGATCGCCAGCGAGCCGAAGATGCCCCGCGGCGCGTCCCGCTGCGGGTTGCGGGTCTCCTCAGCGGTGGTCGCCACGACGTCGAAGCCGATGAACGCGAAGAACACCAGCGACGCACCGGCCAGCAGGCCGAAGATGCCGAAGTTGCTGGTCTCGCCGCCGAGGATGAGCGAGAGCAGCGACTGCTCCAGCGCCGGACCGCTCTCCTCGGCACCCTGCGCCGGCGGGATGAACGGGGTGTAGTTCGCGGCCTTGATGAACGCGGCGCCGACCACGATGACCAGCAGCACCACCGCGACCTTGATCGCGGTGATCACCAGGCTGACCCGCGCCGACAGCTTGGTGCCGAGGGCGAGCAGGGTGGTCAGCACGACCGCCAGCAGCACCGCGCCCCAGTCGAACTGCAACGGCCCCAGCGGGAACACCGTGGGGATGTCGAGCCCGATCAGGCTCAGCACTTCCTGCAGGTAGGTCGACCAGCCCTTGCCGACGGCGGCCGCGGCGACCGCGAACTCCAGCACGAGGTCCCAGCCGATGATCCAGGCGATGAACTCGCCGAAGGTGGCGTAGGAGTACGTGTAGGCGCTGCCCGCCACCGGCACCGTCGAGGCGAACTCGGCGTAGCAGAGCGCGGCCAGCCCGCAGGCGATGGCGGCGATGATGAACGCCAGCGAGACCGCAGGCCCGGACGTGTCGCCCGCCGTGCGCGCGGCGAGCGTGAAGATGCCGGCGCCGATGACGACGGACACGCCGAAGACGATCAGGTCCCAGGCTCCCAGGTTCTTTCGGAGCTTGGTGTCCGGCTCATCGGTATCCAAGATCGATTGCTCGACCGATTTGGTTCGCCACAGCCCAGTACCTGGCACTGCCGCCTCCCTCAATCTTCCCAAATGGTGGGTCGCACCCTAGCGCCGCAGTGTTTCAATGGGAACGGCCCTGCTGGAGTCCCGCGCGGAATTCGTTAACGCCTTGTGACTCATGTTCACAGGATTGCCATTCAGGCACTACTCGTGGTTCGCGGCGGCGCCTTTGGCGGCGGTGTCCTCAGTGGTGCGCTCAAGATCGGGTTCGAGGTAGATGAGCCGCGCGGCCGAAACCTTCGAGCGGACCCGGTCCTCGGCGGCGTCGATCTCGGCGGCCACCTCCGCGACCGTCAGCGAGGAGGCGAGGCCGATCTTCGCGGCGATCAGCAGCTCGTCGGGGCCGATGTACTGGGTACGGATGTGGATGACCTTCTCGACGCGCTCGCGCGTCAGTTCGGACACGATGTCGCCGAGGACCGCCCGGTCGGCGCCCTCACCGATGAGCAGGCTCTTGGTCTCGATGATCAGGACGATCGCGATGACGCCCAGCAGGACGCCGATGCAGGCGGTGCCGATGCCGTCCCAGACCGGGTTGCCGGTGAGCACCGACAGGCCCACGCCGCCCAGGGCGAGGATCAGGCCGAACAGCGCGCCCGCGTCCTCCAGCAGCACCACCGGCAGCTCCGGCGTCTTGGCCTGGCGGATGAACTGCCACCAGCCCAGCCCGCCCTTGATCGCCCTGGACTCCTTGATCGCGGTGTGGAAGCTGAAGCTCTCCAGCGCGATGGCGATCACCAGGATGATGACCGCGACCCAGGGCGTGCTCAGCGGCTCAGGGTGCTCGATCTTGTGGTAGCCCTCGTAGAGGGCGAACACCGAGCCCAGGCTGAACAGCATCAGCGCGACGACGAACGAGTAGAAGTAGCGGTCGCGCCCGTAGCCGAACGGGTGTTCGTCGGTGGGCTTGCGCTGCGAGGTCTTCTTGCCGAGCAGCAGCAGCCCCTGGTTGGAGGTGTCGGCCACCGAGTGCACCGACTCCGCGAGCATCGATGAGGACCCGGTGACCAGGAACCCGCCGAACTTCGCCAACGCGATGCCCGCGTTCGCGACCAGCGCCGCGATGATTGCCTTGGTGCCGCCGCCTGCTGACACGCTGTCACTCCCAATTCCGGTGAGGTACCGGTGAGCTCCTCACCGGCCGAGTTCGCGAGCAATCTATCCCCGCGTCGGCCGGAAAGTACCCGTTTCGTGCGGACCATCCCAAAGCGACAGGCTGGAAGGCGGCACCGGACGCGTGGCGGCAATTGGCCCGGCCATTCGGAGCCCACCGAAGCATGGGTCGTCGGACGGCCGGGCGGGGAAACGAAACGCCAGACAGCGGGGCCGGTCGCCAGACGACTTACGGGTCAGACAACACCGGCAGCGGCGCGGAAGACCTGGGCCGCGCCGTCGGCGTCGAGGGTCGCGGGGCGGGCGACGGCCGCCTGGTCGGAGGCCGCCAGCCACACCGACTCGCCGCGCTCCAGCTGGACCGAACGACTTCCGTCCACCGTGGACAGGTGGACGCGCCCCTTGGTGCACAGCACTATCTGCGGCCCCGGCGAGTCGAGCAGGACCCCGCCGGAGTCGGCGAGCGTCCAGTCCACCCGGGACAGCTCGAACTCCTGGGCCGGGGTCTTGTAGACGGTCAGGTTCGCGTCCAGCGACTCACCCTTGAGGATCCGCATGTCACCGCAGGCGAAGTCCAGCACGCGCAGCAGCTCCGGCACGTCCACGTGCTTGGGGGTGAGCCCGCAGCGCAGGATGTTGTCGGAGTTGGCCAGGATCTCCACACCTGTGCCGTGCAGGTAGGCGTGCAGGTTCCCGGCGGGCAGGAAGATCGCCTCGCCCGGTTGCAGCACCAGCCGGTTGAGCAGCAGGCTGGCCAGCACACCGGCGTCGTTCGGGTACGCCTCGCCCAGCTCCAGCACCGTGCGGCACTCCAGCGCGAACTCGCCGCGCTCGCGCACGTGCTCGACACACGCGTCCAGCAGCTCCGGCATCACGTCGCGCAGGTAGTGCTCGGGCAGGGTGATCCACGTGGTGAACAGCGCCCGCAGGCCGTCGGCGTCGGGCTGGGCCGCCAGCAGACCCCGGTGCGCGCGCAGGCTCGGCACGTCGAGCGCGTCGAGCAGCCGCACGGTGCGGCCGGCCTCGCGGAACCCGGCCAGCGCGTGGAACTCGGTCAGCGCGCAGATCAGCTCCGGCTTGGCGGTGGGGTCCGGGTAGTTGCGGTTGGCGGCGTTGCGCGGGATGCCCGCCGACTCCTCCCGCGCGAAGCCCTCGGCCGCCTGCTCCGCCGACGGGTGCGCCTGCAGGCTCAGCGGCTCGTCGGCGGCCAGCACCTTGAACAGGAACGGCAGCCTGCCGCCCCAGCGGTCCTTGCAGCCGGCGCCGAGGTGGTGCGCCGGATCGGCGTCCAGCAGCTCCAGCAGCGACTCTTCAGAACCGTCGTGGCGGACCAGCATCGAGGGGTCACCCGGGTGCGCACCCATCCACAGCTCTGCCTCGGGGTGCGGCGTCGGGACCGGACGGCCGAGCAGGTCCGCGATCGCGGTGCGCGAACCCCAGGCGTAGGGGCGCACCGCGTTCCGCAGTAACTCCACAGTCGTTCTCGCTTCCTCGTCTCACGCCTGCTCGTTCGTCCACCGGCACCGGCGCCGCGCCGGACACAGCACACCCTCCGGCGGGGAGCGCCGCATCAGGGCTGTCCCTGAGCTTGCCCTCAGTGCATCGCCAGGGCTTGCCAGCCGGGACCGTCGAGCGTGCCCGCCGCCAGCCCCAGGTACACGGCGGCGAGGTCGAACCGAACGGCCAGCAGCGCCGACCGCAGGACGGCGTCGTCGCGCACCGACTCGCCCGGGGTGACCAGGTCGGCTGCCGGCAGGTCGCGAACCGCGGCCCGCTCGGTGGCCTCGCTCTCGGCGTCGAACCGAGCGCTGACCAGGAACACGCGCATCAGACCGCCGGGGTTGTCCTCGGGGTCGGCGAACAGGTCCGCCTCCGAACCCAGGCCCCGCGCCGTGCGGTGCAGGGCCTGACGGGCGACCGCCTGCTGGTAGCTCGAAACGTCGCAGGCCGTGCCCGCGTGGCAGCCCAGCGCGTAGGCGCCGTGCTCGGCGACCGCGGTGGACACCTGGTCGAGCCCCCACAGCAGCGGCGCGCGGTCGGCCAGCCGCATCGCCAGCGACTTCGCCGGGTTCATCAGCAGTTCGTGGGACGGGTGCGCCCGGGCGGCCTCGCGGTCCAGCTCGTCGGCGAGCGTCTCGGTGTCGGCGCGCAGCAGACCGAGGGCGCCGAACAGGCTCAGGCCGGCGGTGAAGGCGTGCGCGAAGCTCAGCGCCGGCGGCACCGGCACCTTCGGCGCGATGACCTTCGCGCGGCCCGCGGCGGCAGCCGCCACCGGGCCCTCCGCCGGGACGGCCAGGACCACGGTCGCGCCGCGGCGCGCGGCGACCGACACCGACTCCGCCAGCACCGGGTCCCCCGCGTCGTCGGTGGCGGCGAACACGACGTCGAGCGCGCCCACCCAGGTCGGCGCGGTGTCGGCCACGACGACCGGGACCGGGCACGACTGCCCGGCCAGCGCGGCGAGCAGCCGGCACACCGCGGGCGAGACACCCGGACGGGCCAGCAGCACCACCGCTCGTGGCCTGCCGTCGGCGAGGTCGTCGAGTCCTGTCTCGGCGGTCACCTCGACCGCCGAACGCACCTGCGCGCCGGCCATCGCGGCCGAGCGCAGCAACCCCCTGGTGTCGACGTCGGCGAGCCTGGCCGGGTCGTCGAAGAGGCTGTCGTCGAGCACGAGACGTCACCCCTCTCCGGGATCGCCTGGAGCGGGACCGCCGACGGCCTCCTCCAGCAGCAGCACCGGGATGCCGTCGCGGACCGGGAACCCGCGACCGCAGGAAGTGCAGGTCAGCAGGCCGTCATCGCTCTGCCGCAGCGGCGCGTGCGCCGGGCACGGGCAGGCCAGGATCTCCAGCAACTGCGGTTCCAAGTCAACGGCCACGTTTCCTCCCAAGCCCGCCGGGGAGTGCGCGCTCCACCGGCCCGTCGCATCGATCTCAGCCTCGCACGACCGCGAGTACCTCATCGCGGAGCGCGGCCATGGCGTTAGTGTCCCTGGCCTCGACGTTGAGCCGGAGCAGCGGTTCGGTGTTGGACGGGCGCAGGTTGAACCACGACCCGTCCGCGAGTTCCACGGTAAGCCCGTCCAGCTCGTCGGCACGAGCGCCATTCCGGTCAGCGAACACCTCGGCGACGCGCCGCATCCGCTCCTGCTGGTCGTCCACGGTCGAGTTGATCTCGCCGGACGCGGCGTAGCGGGTGTACTCGGCCATCAGCTCCGACAGCGGCCGCTGCTGGCCGCCGAGCGCCGCGAGCACGTGCAGAGCGGCGAGCATGCCGGAGTCGGCCCGCCAGAAGTCGCGGAAGTAGTAGTGGGCCGAGTGCTCGCCGCCGAAGATGGCGCCGGTCTCGGCCATCGTCTGCTTGATGAACGAGTGGCCGACGCGGGTGCGGACCGGCTCGCCGCCGTGCTCGGTGACGATCTCCGGCACCGCCTTGGAGGTGATCAGGTTGTGGATGATCGTGCCGCCCGGCTCCTTGGCCAGCTCGCGGACCGCGACCAGGCCGGTGATCGCGCTCGGCGCGACCGGTTCGGCGCGCTCGTCGACGACGAAGCAGCGGTCGGCGTCGCCGTCGAAGGCCAGCCCCGCGTCCGCACCGATCTCGCGCACCTTCGCCTGCAGGTCGACGAGGTTGGCCGGGTCCAGCGGGTTGGCCTCGTGGTTGGGGAAGGTGCCGTCGAGCTCGAAGTACATCGGGACCACCTCGACCGGCAGCCCCTCGAAGACGGTGGGCACGGTGTGCCCGCCCATGCCGTTGCCGGCGTCGACGACGACCTTGAGCGGGCGGATGCCGCGGAGGTCGACCAGCTCGCGCAGGAACAGCGAGTACTCGGCGACCATGTCGCGGCCGGTGACCGAGCCCTTGGCGCCGAGGAACTCCGGCACGCCGTGGGCCACCAGCTCCTGGATCTCCGAGAGGCCGCTGTCCTGGCCGACCGGGGCCGCGCCGGACCGGCAGAGCTTGATCCCGTTGTACTTGGCCGGGTTGTGGCTGGCGGTGAACATCGCGCCGGGCAGCTCGAGCTTGCCGGAGGCGAAGTAGAGCATGTCGGTGCTGGCCAGGCCGATCTCGACCACGTCGACGCCCTGCCCGGTGACCCCCTCGGCGAACGCTTCGGCCAGGCCCGGGGACGACTCGCGCATGTCGTGGCCCACCACCACGGCGGGCCCGCCCACCAGCCGGGTGAAGGCGGCGCCGATGTCGCGGACCGCGTCCGCGTCGAGCTGCTCGCCCACCACCCCGCGGATGTCGTACGCCTTGACGATCCCCGACAGGTCCCGCACGCTGCACACTCCCCAATGCCGTCGACATCCACCTGGTGCGGTGCGAAGCCTACCGGCGATCGTGCTCGTCGTGGCGTTGCACGGCCCCCCGGCGAGCTGTTCATCACGTGTATTCGTGCTGTTCGCGCGCCGGGTACCGCGAGGTGGTGCAGTGGCCCTTACTCTTCCCGCGGGTCCGGTAGCGCGCGCAGGTGGCCGCGCCGACCGCCGCCGACCGAGAAGTCGGGGGCCTCGGGCTGCCGGTCGGGTCGTCCGGCCTCGCGGACGGCCTCGGCGAGCGCGGTGAGGTCGTCGGCGGACGGTTCCGGGAGCGCGAACTCACCCTCGTGGCGTACGACCTCCCAGCCCTTGGGGACGGTCAGGCGCAGGGCGTGCTCCTCGCACAGGTCGTAGCTGTGCGGTTCGGCGTAGGTGGCCAGCGGTCCGACGACCGCCGTGGAGTCCGCGTAGGCATAAGTGAGCGTGGCAACGGCCGGGTTGGTACACCCGGTCCGCGAGCAACGCCTCACGCTCCGCACGACACGCACGATAGCGTCCCGCTTCCGGCCCGCGCCGCAGGCACGCGGAAACGAGCCGAGGCGACCGGCGCCACGGCGGTTACCGACGGCGTACCCTCACCACGTGGTGACCGCACGTGGATCTCGGCGCCGGACGCTGCTTCGGCGGGACAGGCGAGGCCGTGGCCTGCGCGGACCGCTGTACCCGTCCTCGGTCCCGGTGGCCAGGAGCCGTTCCCAGCGCTTCGACGCACTGGTGCTGGAGGCGCTCGAGCCGATCGAACAGCGCTGGCACGCCGAGCTGACCCAGCTCGACGTGGCGGTGGACGAGGTACCGGAGGTCACCACCACGGCCGCCGAGAAGGTGGTGTGGGACGACGACGTCGTCGTCGACGCCAACGTGCCCCTCGCCCGGCTCGTCCCGGCGGGGGTCGACCGGCGGGGGCTGCCCACCCGTGCGCGCATCGTGCTGTACCGGCGCCCGCTGGAGGCCAGGGCCCGCGACGGCACCGACATGGCCGACCTGCTGCACGACGTGCTGATCGAGCAGGTCGCCACCTACCTCGGCCTGGATCCGGACGTCATCGAGGGGCAGTGACCCGGCGGCGCCGCTCCGGCAGCGCCCCGACCACCGTGAACAGGATCGCCGCCGCCTGCACGACCAGCAGCGCCGTCCGGGCCGCGCCCGAGTAGGCGACGCGCACCTCACCCGGGTGCTCCGGCAGCGGGACCGCGACCTGGTGGCCCCACGCGGTCGCCAGGGGCGCCGGGGCGCCGTTGATCCACGCCTGCCAGCCCGGTTCGTTCTCCGCACCGACCACGAGCAGCCTGCCGACACCGCCCTCGGACACCCGGACCGCGAAGTCCGGGGGCTGGGCGGGCACGGTCAGCGGCCTGGCCTGCGGTGACGGCGCCGCCTCCGCCCTGGCCTGCCGGGCGAGGTCGGGACCGAGCACCTCGACGGGGCTGTTCGGCAGCAGGATGCGGAACACCTCGCTGCCGTCGGCCAGCCGTCCGTGCGGCAGGACCAGGTCGCCCGCCGCCCCGGTCAGCTCCGCGCCCGTGCCCTGCGGTACCCCGACGAATCCGGCGCCGCGCGCGGCGGCCGAGGCCAGAGCGGTTCGCACCCGGGCGGGGTCGCCGGACAGCAGCTCGTCGTCGATGTGGTGCAGCCACTCGGTCGCGCTTGGTACCGGCACCAGGTCGTCATCGCCGAAGCGCGGGGAGCGCCCCTCGACCAGCCGCGGTGGCTGCGGTCCGCGTTCGACGAGCAGCAGCGCACCCGGCCGGTCGAGGTCAGCCGCGAGGGCCGGCGTGGTGCGGCCCTGCTGGGCGGTCAGGGGGCCTCCGATGCCGGCCAGCGCCGAGCCGACCGCCAGCACCAGGAGCGCAACCGCAGGCACCGCCTTCGGCATCGCCGGTGGGTGCGCGAGCACCGTCCACAGCGCCCCCGCGGCGACCAGCACCAGCGGCGCACCCGCCCAGCCGGTGCTCGCGGGGCCGCCTCCGACGGGCGCGGCCTGCACGAACGCGACCACGGCGGCGAGCGCCCAGCCGGTGACCATCACCACGACGCCCGGCAGCATCGCCCGCCTGCGCCCCAGCACCAGCGCCGCCGCGGCGCCCAGCACGAGCAGCCCGCCAGCCCAGCCCACCGGTGACGGCGTCAGCGCGAGCAGCCAGGGGGCGGAAGCGGCGGACTCGGTGGTCCGTGCGCCCGGCCCGTGCAGCAGGAGCTGCGAATGGCGGACCAGGACGACCGGCCACGGCAGCAGGCACGCCACCGAGAGCAGCACGACGGCCGCCAGGCCCGCGACCCGCCGGGGCGCCTTGCGGGCCTCGCCCGGCACGAGCACGAAGCCGAGCAACGCCAGCGCGAGCAGCGCGACCTGCACGAGCGGGGCGAACGCGCCGACGACGGCCAGCCCGAGCGCGGTCAGGCACGCCGTGCCCAGCCAGCTCCGGTCGTGCTTGACGGGCGTCAGGCGCGCCAGCCCGACGACCGACGCCAGGCCCGCCAGCAGCGGCGGCACGAGCACGTGCGCCACCATGACGTCGACCCGCCCATGCGCGGCGGACGACACCGCGACCGGTAACAGGGCGTAGGCGCCCGCGGCGGTCGCGCGCCACGTCCGGGAGACAGGCAGGGCGCGGGTCGCCACGTAAGCGGCGACCCCGGCGAGCGGGACGCCGAACAGCAGCAGTGCCGAAACCACCGTCGCCGGTCCGCCGAACACCGCGCCCAGGACTCCCAGCACCAGCAGCGACGCGGGTGCGGGCGAGGCCGTACCGCCGTTTACCGGGTGCCAGGCGGCCAGATAGTCGGCCCACGTCTGGGCGAGGTCGCCGACGGGCAGCAGGCGACCGCCGTGCAGCCCCGGCCCGAACCGCGGGTGTTCGGCGAGCAGGCCGTGGGTGACCAGCGCGAAGACCACGAGTGCCACGGCGAGCACGACCGGGGGCGTCAGCAGGAGCTCGCGCAGCACGCGCCAGCGGTCGACCGGCACGAGCAGGAGTTCCTGGTCCGGTGCGGGGACGTTCTCGTGCGGTGCCTCACCGTTCCTCGGCACCGGCGATGGCCGTGGCCGCGGGCTCGGTCCCGGCGCGGGCACCACCTCCACCGGGACGACGACCGGCGCCGCGGGCCTGCGCAGCCCCGCCGCCCGCCTGCCCACCGCGCCGGCAGGCAGGGCGTCCGGCCCGACCAGCCGGGTGGTGTCGCGACCTGCCGAGGGGTCGGCGTCCTGCGCGGTCGTGCTTTCGGAGTCGGTCGTGCTTTCGGAGTCGGCTGGGTCGGCAGCGGCCGTGTCCGGAGTGGCCGGTCCGTTGCCCGGCGTGCCCACCAGGGCGGAGGCTGCCGGTACCGAGCGCAGCGACTCCGGCCTGCGCCCGAGCACGACGTCGCGCCGCACGCGGTCGCGGACCAGGCCGGCGAACGCGGCGCGCAGACCGTCGCGGAGCCGGGTCAGCCGACTGGTCAGCAATCCCCGCACGCCGTGGCGCTTCGGGATCAGCGCCGTCCGCGACCGGCGGCCCGGCCGCAACCCCAGACCTCCGGTGAGCAGCCGTCGCAGCACCGACAGCTCGGCCGCCGTCTCCGGCCAGCGCCGGAGCAACGCGAACCCGAGCGCCCGCGCCACCGCGAGCACGAACAGCCTGGGCACACCGAAGACGTAGGACCAAACCGCCGTGTTGACCAGGAATGTCCGGACGCCGTCCACCCGCTCGGCCGCGCGCCTGCTCCGGAACCCGCGCGCCCTGAACGCGTCCGGGCTGCGGAGGTCCGTGCTCATCGCGCGTGCATGCCGCATGCGTGCGCTGGGCACGAATAGGACCAGGTGGCCGTCCGCGTTGATGCGCCATCCGAGGTCGACATCGTCGAAGGCGGTGGCGTCGTCGTCGAAACCGCCGAGCCGCTCGAAGACGTCGCGCCGGACGAGCGCGCCCGCCGTGCCGACGGCGAGGACTTCGGACACCGCCAGCGACGCACCGGGTTCCCCGAGCGCGGGGTCCAGTTCGGACGGTCCGATGCCGGTCTGGCGGTTGCCGGAGGCGTCGGTCGACAACCCGGCGTCGACGACGAGCCGGGGATCGTCCCAGTCCAGGCCGAGCGGCCCCAGCATCGCCGCCGTCGAGTCGAGATCGGCGACCTCGAGCAGGTTGCGCAGGCAGTCCGGCTCAGGCGCGGAGTCGTCGTGCAGCAACCACAGCCAGCGCCCCGGATCACCCCAGCGTTCGGTGGCGTGCTCCAGGGCCGCCGACACCGCCGCGCCGAATCCGGTCTCCGCGGGCAGTTCGAGCACTCCGTCGACGACGCCTTCGGCCGCCGCCCGCGCGAGCTGCTCCGATGTGGACGAACCGGTGTCCACCGCCAGCACGTGCCTGGGACCGACGGTGAGCCCGCGCAACGCGCGCAGGACGTCAGCCGACCATTCGGCTCCGTCGTGGCACACCAGCACCACAAGAACCGGTGCGGTGTCCAAACGGGGCGTGCTCGCGGCCAACTCTTCCTCCCACCGCCGTGATCAGCTACCGCACGACGGTAAACGAGCGAGGATGCGAAGAGTTGCCCTGCCGAAGCGGGCTAGACCGCGCGGCGCTTCAACTTCCGGCGCTCGCGCTCGGAAAGACCGCCCCAGATCCCGAATCTCTCGTCGTGTTCGAGGGCGTATTCCAGGCATTCCGATCGGACCTCGCACCCGGCGCAGATCCGCTTGGCCTCCCTGGTCGAACCGCCTTTCTCCGGGAAGAAAGCCTCAGGATCGGTCTGCGCGCACAACGCGCGCTCCTGCCATTCCTGTTCTTCCTCCCCGAGATCGAACAGCCCGTTCAGGATGTCGAGTTCCGCCAGGTGCGGGTCTTCCCGCTCCATGAGACGGCCCTCCGTCGTTTCCCACATCGGTCCTCCCCCGGGTCTCTCCCATTCCATTCGGTCCTCCCCAGGACCTGAACGGGACGCACTCCCACTTGCGATTCCCCGGCCGGTTCTCCCCTCCGGCCGGGCGCTGACGCGCACCGCACCCGCGACCCGCTCCGCCACGGCGGAATCGGCGCTGCCGGCACCGCCGATGACGCTCAGCTCCACCCGGAACAGCGGTGCTGCCCGCGACGAGCGGCTTCCGGACCGCTGGCCTGGTGAACGTCAACGGAGAATGACACCACTGTGATTACACCCGTGTAGCTCCATGCGGTCAAGTGGAGACCATCCGTAGGGGGAACCCTCGCGCGCATCCGCTCAGAGTCATCGGATGAGCACTTACGGCGCATGATCGAGTGCTCCGTACAGCGGTATCTGCCTTCATGATCAATGCATACCACCCGGTGCCGCCCCGCGCCCGTTGTCGGACGGGGACACTGGTCCGGTGATGAACTCCGCAGTCCGGGTAAGTCCGCTGTTCCTCGCGCTCGTCGCCGTCACCGTCGCGGGCGGTGTGCTGGCGACCTTCCCAAACATGGTCGCGATCACCACCGGAGTCGTGCTGATCGTGCTCGGTGGGTGGGCCACATCGTTGTGCCTGCACGAATTCGGCCACGCGCTCACCGCCTACCGCGGCGGCGACCTGTCTGTCCGCTCCAAGGGCTATCTGTCACTGGATCCCAGGCACTACACCGACCCGGTCCTGAGCATCGTGCTGCCGCTGCTGTTCGTCGCGATCGGCGGCATTCCGCTGCCCGGTGGCGCGGTGTGGATCAACCACCACGCCCTGCGGACGCGACGCGTGGAGTCGATGGTCTCGCTGGCCGGTCCGCTGACCAACCTCGTGCTGGGCGTCGCGCTGACCGCCGTGGTGGCCACGGTGCCGATGCCCGAAGGGCTCGGCGCCGGCCTGAGCTACCTGGCCTACCTGCAGGTGATCGCGTTCGTGCTGAACATCCTGCCGATCCCGGGCCTGGACGGCTACGGCGCGATCGAGCCGTGGCTGTCCGGACCGGCGCGGGAGTTCGGCGAGAAGGCGCGGCCGTGGGCGCCGCTGGTGCTGTTCGCGTTGATCCTGGCCACGCCGCTCGGCGGCCTCTTCTTCGACGTCTCGTACCTGCTGTTCGACGCGGTGGGTGGCGACGCCGGGCTGACGGCCGCGGGCATGAGCACCTTCCGCTTCTGGATGTGAGGCACGCGCGTGCGAGGATCTGAGGCCGTGAAGGTCGTTGTTCTGGCAGGCGGGGTCGGCGGCGCGCGCTTCCTGCAAGGGGTCAAGGCCGCGCTGGGCATGCCCGCCGTGGGTGAACCGGAGGAACCGTCACCGCACGAGGTCACCGCGGTGGTGAACGTCGGCGACGACGTGTGGATGCACGGGCTGCGCGTATGCCCGGACCTCGACACCTGCATGTACACCCTGGGTGGCGGGATCGACTCGGCGAAGGGCTGGGGACGGCTCGGCGAGACCTGGTCGGTCAAGGACGAGCTGGCAGCCTACGGCGCCGAACCGAGCTGGTTCGGCCTCGGCGACCGCGACATCGCCACCCACCTGGTGCGCTCGCGGATGCTGCGCGCCGGCTACTCGCTCACGGCGGTGACCGAGGCGCTGTGCGACCGGTGGCGCCCGGGGGTGCGGCTGCTGCCGGTCACCGACGACCGCGTCGAGACCCACATCGCGATCGAGGACCCCGAGCCGCGGGCCGTGCACTTCCAGGAGTGGTGGGTGCGCCACCGCGCCGAGCCCGCCGCGCGGGCGATCGTGCCGGTCGGCGCCGACGAGGCGAAGCCGACGCCTGCGGTGCTCGACGCCGTCGCCGAGGCCGACGTGGTCCTGATCGCCCCGTCGAACCCCGTGGTGAGCGTCGGCACGCTGCTCGCGGTGCCGGGCTTCCGCGAGGCGCTGCGCGGCACGAAGGCGCCGGTGGTGGGGCTCTCGCCGATCATCGGCGGCAGACCGCTGCGGGGGATGGCCGACGCCTGCCTCACCGCGATCGGCGTCGACACCACCGCCGAGGCGGTCGGCAGGCACTACGGCTCCCGCCAGGGCTCCGCGGAGGGCATCCTGGACGCGTGGCTGGTGCACACCGGTGACACCGCCGACGTGCCCGGCGCCTCGGTGCGGGCCGTCCCGCTGCTGATGTCCGATGTGGACAGCACGGCGGAGATGACCCGCGCGGCCTTCGACATCGCGGGGGTGCGGCCGTGAAGGACCACGCGGCACGAGACGGCCTGCGGCTGTACTCGGTGCCCGGACTGCCGGAGTTCGGCCCCGGTGACGACCTCGCCGCGTCGATCGCCGCCGCCGCGCCGTGGCTCAGCGACGGCGACGTCGTGGTGGTCACCAGCAAGGTGGTGTCCAAGGTCGAGGGCCGCATCGTGCGCGCCCCGAGCGACCCCGAGGAGCGCGACGAGCTGCGCCGCGAGCTGGTCCGGTCGGAGGCCGTGCAGGTGCTCGCGCGCCGCATGCGGACGCTGATCACCGAGAACCGGCTCGGCATCGTGCAGGCCGCCTCCGGTGTGGACGCCTCCAACGTCGCGCTCGACCAGATCGCGCTGCTGCCGGAGGACCCCGACGCCTCGGCCGGCAGGCTGCGCGCCGGGCTCGCCGAACGGCTCGGCGTGCACGTCGGCGTCGTCATCACCGACACCATGGGCCGCGCGTGGCGCGTCGGGCAGACCGACGCCGCGATCGGCGCGGCCGGCCTGCAGGTGCTGCACCGCTACCGGGGCAGCACCGACCCGCAGGGCAACGAGCTGGCGGTGACCGAGGTCGCGGTGGCCGACGAGATCGCGGCCGCGGCCGACCTGGTCAAGGGCAAGCTCGGCGGGGTGCCGGTCGCGGTGGTGCGCGGGCTGGTCCCGGTCGACGACGGCTCCACCGCGCGCGACCTGGTCCGTCCGGTCGAGGAGGACCTCTTCCGGATGGGCACCGCCGAGGCGCTGGCACAGGGCCGCCGGGAGGCGGTGCTGATGCGCCGGTCCGTGCGGGCCTTCGCCCCGGATCCCGTCGACGCCGACGCCGTCCGCCGGGCCGTCGGCGCGGCGCTGACGGCTCCCGCGCCGCACCACACCAGGCCGGTGCGGTTCGCCTGGCTGCGCGACCGTCCACTGCGGACGAAGCTGCTCGACGCGATGCGCACCGCGTGGCTGGCCGACCTGCGCCGCGACGGGATGTCGGAGGAGGCCGCGCAGCGCCGGGTCGGTCGCGGCGACCTGCTCTACACCGCGCCGGAGCTGGTGGTGCCGTTCCTGGTGCGCGAAGGCGCCCACGACTACCCGGACGAGCGGCGCGGCGAGGCCGAGCGGTCGATGTTCACGGTGGCGGCGGGTGCCGCGGTGCAGGGCCTGCTGGTGGCGCTGGCGGCCGAGGAGCTCGGCTCGTGCTGGGTGTCCTCGACGATGTTCTGCCCGGACGTGGTGCGCTCGACGCTGGGGTTGCCGGAGAGCTGGGAACCGATGGGCACCGTGGCGATCGGCCACCCCGCCGAGGCCGTCGAAGGCCCCCGCCCGCCCCGCGACGCGCACGACGGGTTGGTGGAGCTGTGAGCGCGGCGAATGGTGAAGTGCGAAGCGGTTCGGGCGGGCCGCTGGACAGCTCGGCTGGTCCGCATGGGGACGCACGGCGGGTGCTCGGAGAGTGGAAACCCGACGACCCGCAGCAGGAGGCCCTCCGGCACGCGTTCCTGACGTTGCTCGACGCGCGTGCCGACGGCTGCCTGCGCGCCTGCGAGCCGGGGCACGTCACCGCCTCGGCGGTGCTGCTCGACTCGACCGGGCGCAACGTGCTGCTGACCCTGCACCCGCGCGTCGGCGCGTGGCTGCAGCTCGGCGGGCACTGCGAACCGGAGGACGCCACGCTGGCCGGCGCCGCGCTGCGGGAGGCGAGCGAGGAGTCCGGCATCGAGGGGCTGGTCGTCGACCCGGTGCCGGTGCACCTGGACGTGCACCCGATCACGTGCTCGCTCGGCGTGCCGACCCGCCACTTCGACGTCCGGTTCGTCGTGCGCGCACCCGAGGGCGCCGAGGCCGCGCGCAGCGACGAGTCGCTCGACCTGCGCTGGTGGCCGGTGGAGGCGCTGCCCGACGGCTCGGACCTCGGTCCGCTGGTCGCCGCCGCCGAGCGGCGGGTCGGCAGCCAGGCGGGGGCCCGAGCGCCGGACGCCTAGGCCGAGTGCTCGAAGACGGCGGCTTCCAGCCGCCGGAGGCGGGCTTCGGTGCTGTTGGGCGCGGCGGCTGAGAGCTCGGCCTCGATCAGCGCCCTGATCCACGCGGTGGCTTTGGTGTCCTCGGCGGCCGCTCGTGCCCGCACCTGGTCCAGCAGGGACTTCGGCAGCCGCAGCGATGTCGTGACCATCGGATCGGGCGACGGCGGCTCGGCCTCCCAGCGGCCCGCCTCCATCTCGGCGCTCGTGTCGTGGGTGTCGTAGTACTGAGCAAGCTCGTCCAGCTTCGCCATGATCTCTCACCTTCTCTTACGCCGGAAGGTACGGCGCTCGTTGATGGTCATCTCGCGTGCGGTCACCACGTAGTCGTCCATCCAACGCCTCAGCCAACACCGCCAGCAGGTAGCGCCCGCCGATCGTGCGGGCGTACAGGAGGTCGACTCCGTCGGGTTTGTTCACCACCCACTGCGGTCGGCTGTTGACGGCCTCCTCGGCCTCACTCGGGGACACACAATGCCGCGCGATGTGCCGCTCGGACGCTTCGGTCCACCTAATCTCACGCACGTCGAAAGTAGAACACATCGCAATGCGACGCAATGCATTCGAATCAGGGTCGCGGCTTGATCTTCACCCGGTCGAGGCCGATTCGCCGGGGGCGTCATCGTGCGCTTCGTGGACAGCCCGGACGATCTCCGCCATCGAGAGCAGGCCGCCGCCCACCGGTGGCATCGAAGCCAACTCGGCGTTGCGGGCCATGCGCTCCTGGACGTCTTCGTCCTGCCCCTGCTGCGAATCGTTCATGTTCACATCGCGCGGTAGTCGCGGACGGGCAGCCGTGGCCCGAAGCGCTGCCGGGACACCCCGGCCGCGGCGAGGTAGCGGACCGCGCGGTGGCGGTGCCCCTCGTAGGGGGCGAGGGCTTCGAGCATGCCGTCGTCGTCGAGCGGGCGCCCGGTCAGCGCGGTGCCGACGATGGCGGGCAGGTGGTAGTCGCCGACGCTGACGGCGTCGGGATCGCCCCACGCCCGCTGCGCGACCTCGGCCGCCGTCCACGGCCCGATGCCGGGTACCAGTTGCAGCAGCCGCCTGCCCTCGGCCCCGCGCAGCTCGGCGGCCCGCTCCAGGCGCCGGGCCACCGACGCCGCCCTGATGAGGGTGCGGCGGCGGGCGCCGTCCATTCCGATCCGGTGCCACTCCCAGTCGCGGATCGCGCGCACCTGCGCGGGATCCGGGGGCACCCACAGGCGCTGCGGCGCCGGGCCGGGAGCGCGGGTGCCGAACCGCCGGCACAGCTCCCGCCACGACCGCCACGCCTCCCGGTTGGTCACCTTCTGCTCCAGGACCGCCGCCACGAGCACGTCCCACACCCGCCCCGACGAGCAGAGCCGCAGACCGCGGGCGGCCCGCCGTCCCCGCTCGACGGCGTCGTGCACCGGCACGAAACCGGAGTCGTCGTCGGAGGCACCGAGCAGTTCGGGCACGTCGTCCAGCACCCGGGCGGCGCCCGAACCCCAGGCGGACGCGTGCACCGTGCCACCCGCGTCCTTGTGCAGACGTAGCGTGGCCGGGCCTTCGGCGGTCGTGCTCGCCCACCAGAAGGCGTCCGGTTCGACGTGCGTCGCGGGGTCACCGGTCCCCCGGCGCAGCGGTGCCAGCACTCGCGCCAGATCCAGTGGATGCGGCGGATGCCACGTCGTGGTCAGTGGTTCTTCCATCGCCTCAGTCCGCCGAGAAGCGAACTCCGCCCGGCGGCAGTTCTACTCCAGGCCACACTCGCACCCCGTCGAGCAGCTCGCAGCCCGCGCCGACGGTCACGCCGTCACCGATGATCGCCCCGCGCACGACGGCTCCCTCGCCGATCACCGCGCCCGCGCCGATCACGCTGTGCTCGACGACGGCACCGGCCTCGACCCGGACGCCGTCGAACAGTGTCGAGCCGACGATCCGCGCGCCGGAGCCGACGTGGCCGCGGGTGCCGACCGTGCTGCCGCCGCGCACCACCGCGTCGGCGGCGACCTTGACCTCGTCCAGCAGCACCGCCTCGCCCGCCGGGGCGGGCAGCGCCGCCGAGCGCAGCCTGCCCAGCGCCACGTCGGCCGACCCGCGCACGAAGGCGGCGGGCGTGCCGATGTCCAGCCAGTACGAGTCGTCGACGTGACCCTGCACGCGCGCACCGGATGCCAGCAGGCCGGGGAAAGTCTCGCGCTCCACCGACACCGGGCGGCCCGCCGGGATGTCGTCGATCACCGGACGCCGGAACACGTAGCAGCCCGCGTTGATCTGGTCGACCGGCGGGTCGTCGGTCTTCTCCAGGAACGCGGTGACCCGCCCGTCGGCGTCGGTCGGCACGCAGCCGAACTGCCGGGGGTCCTCGACGCGGACCAGGTGCAGCGTCACGTCGGCCTCTGCCTCGCGGTGGGTCCGCAGCAGCTCGCGCAGGTCCAGCCCGGAGAGGATGTCACCGTTGAAAACCAGCACGTCGTCGGCGCGCAGCCGGTCGGACACGTTGCGGATCGCGCCCGCGGTGTCCAGCGGCTCCTTCTCCACGACGTACTCCAGCTCCAGGCCGAATGCGGAGCCGTCGCCGAAGTACTCGGCGAACACCTCGGCCTTGTAGGACGTGCCGAGCACCACGTGCCGGATGCCCGCATCGCGGATCCGGGACAGCAGATGGGTGAGGAACGGGACACCCGCGGTCGGCAGCATCGGCTTGGGTGCCGACAGCGTCAGCGGGCGCAACCGCATCCCCTGACCTCCGACCAGCACCACCGCTTCAGTGGACATGAGGCGACGAACTCCTTACCTGGCTCACCCTGCTCACCTGGTGATCCCTTACCTGAGGAAGTTTGCCTGACGAAAACCCCATTGGGGGGAATACTCTGGCAGGAGCAACGGCATAATGGTCATCGGGCCCACCATTGGGGACCGAGCCGACCCCCGCGGGACGAACTCCGACGGCGATCCCGAGGGACGTACTCGACCGCTGCCCACCGGTGACCATGCTCGACCACCTTGACCGGCGAAGTACTGAGAGGGCATCCCTATGGACCCGCGCCTTCGAGCCGACGAAGCACTTGCTCGCGCGCGGGCGCGAGGTGCGTTCGTCGTCACACCAGACAACGCGACGTCGCCGATGGACGCATCCACCACCGTCCGCATCCCCCGCACCGTCGTGGAGAGGTCGGACTCCGACTCGACGCAGGTCTTCCCGCAGTCCCAGCAGTCCCAGCAGTCCCACCACGGTTCGCAGCAGAGCCAGCCCGGTCCGCAGCAGGGCGGGCCGCACCACAACCAGCAGTCCGGGCACCAGCACCACCCCCAGTCGCAGCAGGGGCATTCGCAGTCGCAGCAGGGGCACGGGCACGCGCAGGGAGGCGGGCAGGGCCGCTCGCAGGGCCAGGGACACGGGCACCCGCAGGGGCACGGCCAGGGGCAGCACGGACAAGGGCAGCAGGCCCAGCAGGCGACCGCGTGGCCGTCCGAAGACCCGCAGGACGTCCCGCCGAACCCGTACCAGGCGCAGCGCGGGCCCGGCGAGTTCGGGCCGCTCGGTTCGCGTGCCACGCAGCAGCAGCACTACGGGCCGTACTGAACCGCGCGCGTTGCGCAGCGGCGTGCGGGCCGAGCAGCTCAGGCGGCGGACCGCATCGGCCCGGCCCCGGTCCGCGGTGATCGGCCGCCGGCCGCGCACGCCGGACGTCACCGCCTTCCGGCGGACCTGATCTCCAGCCTCGCCCGGACGGCGAGGGCGGCCCGGATCAGGACCCGCAGCGGCGCCCACACGAACCCGCGATGCCGGTCCGCGAGGTAGCGGTAGGCGCTGCGGTGGTGCTCGGTGAGCATCCGCGCCGAAGCCTTGCCCGTCGAGTGCCCGCCGATGTGCATGATCTCGGCGCTCGGGACGTAGACGTTGAGCCAGCCCGCGTTGCCGAGCCGCTCGCCCAGGTCGACGTCCTCGAAGTACATGAAGTAGCGCGGGTCGAAGCCGCCCGTGGAGTCGAACGCCTCCCGGCGCAGGAACATGCACGAACCGGACAGCCAGCCCGCGGTGCGCTCGGTGATCGTCGTCTCGGACTGCCGGTAGGCCCGGCTCCACGGGTTCGACGGCCACACCTTGCCCAGCACCGCGTGCCCGGCGCCGCGCACCAGCGACGGAACCAGCCGCGCCGACGGGTAGACGCTGCCGTCGGGCTCCCTGATCAGCGGACCGAAGCAGCCGCCGCGCGGCCAGCGCTTCGCCGCCGCGAGCAGCTCGTCCAGCGAACCCGGCCGCCACTCGAGGTCGGGGTTGCAGATGACGATCCAGCCGTACTCCTCGCTCAGCTCGGCCACACCGCGGTTGGCGCCGCCGCCGTAGCCGAGGTTGCCGCCGGTCGGCACGAAGTGCACGTCGTCCCGCTCGGCCGCCGCCCGCTCCGGTACCCCGTCGGTGGAACCGTTGTCGGCCAGGATCACGCGGACCCGGCGGTCGGTGGCGGTGGCCAGGGTGTCGAGGAACCCGTCGAGGGTCTCGCCCGGCGAGTAGGTCACGGTGACGACGGCGATCTCGTCGCCGTAGGTGCGCGAGTCGGTCACGACGTCACATTCTGCCAACCGGCGTCGCAGTCCCACGGCCAGGTCGCGGGACGGCCGGGGTTGGTGGGAGAGCAGGCTTTGGGACGCGGGCGGGAGCGGCGGCCGGGTGGTCGGTTGCTGGGCGGCTGCTGCGAACTCGCCGACCGGGCGCGGGCCGGAGTGATCAGCGGCGGTGGCGGTGGACGTGGTCGGCGCGGGCGTAGGCGTCGCGGTGCTGCGTGGCGCAGGCGGCCCAGGTGAACTCCTTCGCACGGCGCTGCGCCGCCGCCGCGAGGGCCGAGCGCCGCGCGGAGTCGTCGAACAGCTCGGTGAGCGCCGCCGCGATGTCACCCGCGCCGACCCCGCAGTAGGCGACGGCATCGCCACCGACCTCGGGTAACGCGAGCCGCCGGGTGGTCAGCACCGCCGCACCGCAGGCCATCGCCTCCAGCACCGGGAGGCCGAAACCCTCGCCGATGCTGGGATAGGCCACCACCTGAGCACCGCCGAGGAAACCCGCCAGCTCACCGAAGGGCAGGTAGCCGGCGCGGATCACCCGGATGCGGTGCGGAACCGCCACGAGCGCCCGCTCGACGCGGGTGTCCCAGCCCGGCTGACCGGCCAGCACCAGCGTCGGCGGATCGGATCGGCCCTGGCAGGCCATGGTGAACCCGCGGATCAGCGACGGGACGTTCTTGCGCGGTTCGAGCGCGCCGAGGAAGGCGATGTAGGGCTGGTCGAACAGGCCGAGCCGGTCCCGCACCGCCTGCACCTCCGCGGGCGACGGCGGGTGGAAGCGCTCGGGGTCGACACCGTGGTACATCACCTGGATCGCGCCGCGGTCGGCACCGACGGTGCGCGCGAGCTCGCTCGCGGTCGCATCGCTCGGGACGACGCACAACGTCGCGCGCCGCAACGCCGTCCGCGTCCACGCCCGGAAGAAGCGCGCCTTGACCGGCGAGTGCAGCGCCGGGTCCGTGAAGAAGGTCGCGTCGTGCAGCGTGACCACCGACGCGGCCGGATTCGCCAGCGGGGTGGTGTAGTGCGGCGAGTGCAGGACGTCGATGCCGAGGCGGCGGATCAGCCGGGGCAGGGTCGTCTGCTCCCACGCCAGCCGGGCGGTGCGGGTCGCCACGGACTCGGCGGCGGGCACGACCTCGGTGTGCGGCGCGATGGTGCTGTAGAGCCTGGCGTCCCTGGGCTGGCAGGCGACCGCGACCCGGGCACCGTCGGAGTCGAGCGCGGCGAGCAGCGAGTCCACGTACCGGCCGACGCCCCCGCGGTCCGCGGGCACCGCCGTGGCGTCGATGAGGATGCGCGGCTCGCGTCTGTGCACCCGAGCAGAGTACGGGGCGACCGCGGGCTTTCGTGACCGGTTCGGGGATAAAAGCACACCGTTACCGGCGGCATGCGCTGCGTCGTTCACGGTTTCCGCGCCGTTCACAGCTTTCGGGCCATTCCTTGCTTTCGGACCGTTTCTGCGACGTTCACGGCTTCTCTGCCGGTCACGGCTTCTCGGTGTGCAGGCGCCAGACTTCGCGCGCGGCTCGCTCCCAGGTGCAGGCCGACGCCCGGCGCCGACCGGCCTCGATGCGCTCGGGGTCCGGATCGGCGACCACGGCGCGCAGCGCCTCGGCCAGCGCGGCGGGAGCCGAGCGAGGCACTGTCACCCCGGCACCGCCCGCGACCTCCACCAGCGCCGGAGCGTCGGAGTGGACTACCGGGACGCCTGCCGCCATGGCCTCCAGCAGCGGCAGGCCGAACCCCTCGGCCAGGCTTGGTGCGGCGAGCGCACCGGCACGGCGGAGCACCACCGCGAGTTCGGCGTCGGCGAGACCGCCGAGCACGCGCACCCGGCCGGGGCCCAGACCGTGTTCGGCGGCCAGCGCGTGCAGGTCGACCCCACCCCACCCCTGTCTGCCTACGACCAGCAGCGGCACGTCGGGCGCCCCGGGGAGCGAGAGGGCGCGGATGAGGTCTGCGTGCCCCTTGCGCGGCTCGATCGTCCCGACGGCCAAGACGTAGCTGGGCGGCAGCTCCAGACGGGCGGCGATGCGTTCGTTGTCGGGGTGGGGCTCGGTGGGGTTGGCATCGCTGCAGTTGGAGTGGTCGGCGATGACGGACGGGGTGACGCCTTCGCCGATGACGTGGACCTCGGCCCTGAGATCGACGTGCTGCGCCAGCTCGGTGGCGACCGCCGTGGTCGGAACCACGATGGCGTCGGCGGTGCGGCCGGCGCGGGCGATGGCCCGCCGGTGCCACGCCACACCGCGCGGGGTCAGCGTCTCGGGATGGGTCCAGGGAACCGTGTCGTGAACGGTGACCACCAGTCGGCGACCTCGGCGCGGTGGCGGGGCCAGCGGCGTCATCGCGTGCACGCTGTCGCCGCCCGGCCACAGCGGGGCACCGCGCTCCCACGCGGCGACGAGCGCACGGCGCGGCAGCCGGAGCACGCGCGGCCCTTCGACGCCGTCGACGACGGCGGCGCCCGGATCACCGCCTCGGCTGACAACGCTGGTCAGCCGCCACCCGGGCGGCGCGGTCGCGGCCATCGCGCGCAGCAGCTCGCGCGTGTAGCGGCCGGTGCCCCCGGGAACCGGGGCCAGCAGTTGCTCGGCGATCGCGACGAGTTCGGGCACGACGCCAAGCCTGCCACGGGCGCACGACGCCGCTGCGCGTAGCGTTGCCCGCCGTGACCACGTCGGTGACTTCGTCCGCGGACCGGTCGGGAGCCTCGGCGGACCGGGTGCGCAGCACCGTGGTGGTCGTGACCTGGCGAGGACGCGACCACGTCGGAGCCTGCCTGGACGCCCTGTCCGCCCAGGATCGTCCACATAGGACCTTGGTGGTCGACAACGCCTCGGACGACGGCACCGCGGAGGTACTGGCGGCCCATCCGTCCCGGCCGGAAGTGCTCCGGATGCCGCGGAACCTGGGCTACGCGGGCGGGGTCGCGGCCGCGCTGGCCAACGTGCGGACCCCTCTCGTCGCCTGGCTCAACGACGACGCAGCGCCGGAGCCCGGGTGGCTGGCAGCGCTGGAGAACGCACTGGGACAGGAAGCCGGACCCGATGCTGTGGCAGCGGCTTCCAGCGCGTTGCTCGCACCGGACGGCCGACTGCAATCGGTCGGTGTCCGTCTCACGACGGACGGTTACGGCGCAGATGCGGTAGCACCGGAGGCGGCAGGCGGAGCGGCTGCGGCAGCGGGCGGAGCAGCGCAGCCAGTAGGCGGAACGACGGGAACAGGCGGGGAGGTCTTCGGTTTCTGCGGCGGGGCGGTGCTGATGCGGATGGCCGACCTGCGTGCGATCGGTGGAGTTCCGGCGAGGTTCTTCTGCTACTACGAGGACACCGACACGTCGTGGCGACTGCGCCTCGCGGGACGCCGGATCGTGCACGTCCCCGGCGCCCGCGCCACGCACCTGCACGGCGCGTCAGCGGAACCGGGTTCGGCGCGCTTCCACCGCTGGAACGAGCGCAACAGGCTGCTGACCCTGCTGCGGTGCGCCCCTGCTCCGGTGGCGTTCAGGGAGTTTGTCCGCTTCGCGGCGATCACCTGCGCGCTTCCAGTGCGGCGGTACGCACCGCGGCCCCTGCGACGGGATGTGCCGGACGCCGCGAACTTCCGCCTCACCCTGCGGATTCGGGTGCTTGGGGAAGTTGCGGCCCAGCTGCCGTCGACGCTGGCGGAACGGCGGGCCATCGGCCGCCGGGCAGCGGTGGGGCGGGTTCAGGTTTGGCGGGAGTGGGCCGGGCGGTAGGCCCCGTCATTGCGGATGGCCTTTGGGATCGGGCCCCGTGGGTTTTGGGGGTGGCGGCCTCCGCTCGTTGTGTGGTCTAGGACACCGCTGTGCTGGTTTCCGGACTCCGCACCGCGGGCGGGACGGGATGGTGCAGGCTTAGGGGCGTGCCCGATACGTCCAGCATGCTGCCCACCGTTTCGGTGATCGTGGTCAACTACCGCGGCACCGACGACACCCTGACGTGCCTGCGGTCGCTCCGCGAGGAGCTCGACTACCCCGGTGACCGGCTGGAACTGATCTGCGTCGACAACGCTTCGGGGGACGGTGGTGTCGAGCGCATCCGCAGTGCCGAGCCCGGCGTCCGAGTGGTCGAGTCCGCCGAGAACCTCGGGTTCGCCGGTGGCTGCAACCTCGGGGCCCGCGAGGCGACCGGGCAGGTGCTGGCGTTCATCAACAACGACGCCAGGCCGGATCGGGCGTGGGTTCGTGCCGCGGTGTCGGTGCTGCGGTCGGAGCCGACGGTCGGCGCGGTGGCCAGCAAGGTGCTCGACTGGGAAGGCAAGCACGTCGACTTCGTCGACGGTGGTCTGACCTGGTTCGGCATGGGCTACAAGCGCCACGCCGGCGAGGTCGACGACGGGTCGCACGACGCGGCGCGGGACGTGCTGTTCGGCACCGGCTCCGCGATGTTCGTGCGCGCCGAGCTGTTCGAGGCTCTCGGTGGGTTCGACGAGCGCTACTTCATGTTCTACGAGGATGTGGATCTGGGCTGGCGGCTGAACCTGCGGGGTTGGCGGGTCCGCTACGAACCTCGCTCGCTGACGTATCACCGCCACCACGCCTCGATGACCGAGATCGCCTCGGCGCGCGAGTACTACCTGCTCGAACGCAACGCGCTCGCCAGCCTCTACAAGAACGTCTCCGACGAGACCCTGGCCAGGGCGCTGCCCGCGGCGATGGCGCTTTCGGTCCGGCGGGCGACCGCGCGCGGGGAGATCGACCCGACGCAGCTTGAGATCACCCGCCGCCCGGACGGCCCCGACGACGGTGGCGAGGTCTCCATCGACAGGGCCGCGCTGGCCGGCATGCTGGCGATCGACCAGTTCGTCGAGATGCTGCCGTCGCTGAAGGAGTCCCGCGAGGCGGAGCAGCAGGCCAGGGTCCGCACCGACGCCGACCTGCTGCCGCTGATGCGCAAGGCCATGGAACCTGCGTACCCGCTGCCGCGCTACCTCGCCGCGCACGACGCGCTGGTCGAGGCGTTCGGGCTGGACGAGGTGTTCGGGCGCCCGCGCAAGATCGTGGTCATCACCGGCGACGCGGTGACCGAGCGGATGGCGGGCCCGGCGATCCGCGCCTGGCACATGGCCGACGTGCTGTCCAACGAGCACGAGGTGCGGCTGGTCAGCGTCAACGAGCGGGTCGACCCGCCGGAGTCGCCGTTCGCCGTGCTGGCCGCCAAGCCCCGCGAACTCGGTGCGCACGTGGACTGGGCCGACGTCGTCGTGCTCCAGGGCCACGTGCTGGAGATGGTGCCCGCGCTCAAGCACGCCGACTCCACCAAGATCGTGGTCTGCGACGTCTATGACCCGATGCACCTGGAGCTGCTGGAGCAGGGCCGCGACACCGACGACGAGCGCCGCGCCAAGGACCTGGTGGGCGTGACGAAGGTGCTCAACACGCAGTTGGAGCGCGGCGACTTCTTCCTTTGCGCCTCCGAACGCCAGCGCCACTTCTGGCTCGGCCACCTCGCGTCGCTGGGCAGGCTCACCCCCGGCCTCTACGACAACGACCCCACGGTCCGCTCGTTGCTGTCGGTGGTGCCGTTCGGGCTGCCGTCGGTGGCGCCGCGCCGCACCGGCCCCGCGATCAAGGGCGCACGGCGCGGCGTCGACGCCGACGACAAGGTGGTGCTGTGGGCGGGCGGCGTCTACAGCTGGTTCGACCCGCTGACGCTGCTGCACGCCGTGCACCGGCTTTCCCAGCAGCACAACGACATCCGGCTGTTCTTCCTCGGCATGAAGCACCCGAACCCGGACGTGCCGGAGATGGGCATGGCCGGGCAGACCCGCAGCCTCGCCGGGCGGCTCGGCCTCACCGACAAGCACGTGTTCTTCAACGAGACCTGGGTGCCTTACAACGAGCGTCAGAACTACCTGCTCGACGCCGACTGCGGGGTCACCACGCACTTCGAGCACGTCGAGACCACCTTCGCCTTCCGCACCCGGGTCCTGGACTACCTGTGGGCCGGGCTGCCGGTGGTGACCAGCGACGGCGATTCCTTCGCCGACCTGGTGCGCCAGGAGCGCCTCGGCGTCGTCGTGCCGCCGGAGGACCCGGAAGCACTGGCCGAAGCGCTGGAGAAGGTGCTCTACGACGCCGAGTTCGCGGCCGGTTGCCAGGAGCGGATCGTGGCCGTGCGGGAGCGGTTCACCTGGGAGTCGGTCCTCTCGCCGCTCACCGAGTTCTGCCGCGACCCGAGGCCCGCGGCCGACCGCCTGAAGGCGTCGGGCCCGCTGGTGCGCACACCGCAGTTGCGGGGTGTCGAGACGCTGCGCCGCGACGTCGCGCTGCTGCGCGACTACCTCGACGCGGGCGGGCCGGTGGAGGTCGCCAAGCGCGCCACCGGACGCCTCCGCCGGCTGGCCGCGGAGCGGCTGCGACGCAATGGCTGACCTGCGGGTCCTCGCCGACGCGACGCCGTTGCTGGGGCGGCGGACCGGCATCGGCCGCTACACCGCCTCGTTGGTCGGTGAACTGGCCTCGCTGGTGGATCTGCGGTTGATCGGGTTCACCACGCGGGGTTGGCGGGAGCTGCGGTCGGTGGCGCCCGCGGGCGCCCGCGTCGTCGGCCCGCCGGTGCCCGCGCGAGTGCTGCGCTCGCTGTGGTCGCGCGGTCCCCTGCCGCCGGTGGAACTGCTGGCGGGGGCGAGCGACGTGGTGCACGGGACGAACTTCGTGCTGCCGCCGTCGTCGCGGGCGGGGGGTGTCGTCACCGTGCATGACCTGGCCTTCCTCGACGAACCCTCCGAAGCACCGGGCCTGGAGGACCTGGTTCGCGCTTCGGTCCGGCGTGCTGTGGCGGTGTGCACGCCGACGGAGGCGGTGGCCGACGCGGTCGGCACGCGGCTCGGCGTGGACCGGTCGAAGCTCGTGGTGACACCGCTGGGTGTGGACCGCGAGTGGTTCGACGCGGAGCCGGATGCGGAGTTGCGGCGACGACTTCCCGCCGACTACCTGCTGTTCGTCGGCGCCGACGGACCCCGCAAGGGCCTGCCAGGCCTGCTGCGCGCGCTCGACGACGAGTTGCCGCCGCTGGTGGTCGTCGGCCCCGGGGAACCCGGTCACGACGGACGCGTGCAGCGCATCGGCTACCTGCCCGACCCTCAGTTGCGCAGCGTCGTCGCGGGCGCCCGCGCGCTCGTGCTGCCTTCGCGGGACGAGGGCTTCGGCCTGCCCGCGCTGGAAGCCCTCGCCTGCGGGGTCCCCGTGGTGTGCTCCGACATTCCGGCGCTGCGCGAGGTGACCGGCGGGCACGCCGAACTGTTCCGGTACGGGGATGCGGAGGGCCTCCGGGCGGCCCTGCACCGGGCTTTGGACGCAGGCGCGCCGGAGGCGGGCAGGACGCACGCGGCGCGGTTCACCTGGCGAGCCTGCGCCGAAGCGACATTGCGGGCGTATCGGATGGCGGGTGACCGATGACGGCGGTGGCACCTACACCGGCGACCTCAGCACGGGCCAGGTCTTCGAGACCAGCAGCCAGCGCCTCCTTCTCCGCGGGTCCGTACCGACCTTCGAGGACTTTGCGAGCCGCATCGTCAAGCTCCCACTGTGCAGCCCTGAGCATGACGGCGAGATTCGCGGCCATGCTCATCGGACGGCCGATCAGCGTCGGTTCCGGTGCATCGTGTCGTGATCGCGCGCCCACTGCCTGCCTCTCCTCTCCAGAACAGCCGGGTCCCACGGCTCGTTGATCGGCAGGTCCCAGGCCAACCGCGTGCTGTTCCTGCAACCGAGGTGGCCGTGGTGGATCGAGGCGGCGCCATCGCCCTTGTACCAGCGGAAAAGGTAGAAGTTGTACATGTACGCGAGGTAGCACCGGCCGTCCCTGTCGCGTCGCGCTTCCGGCCCCTGCGACATGGCGGGAATCCGGTAGAAGGTCATGGTCTTGCGGCGGCCTTTCCCTGCCGATCCGAGGTCCACGGTGCAGGGAACCGCCTCGGGCGGCAGATCCCACGGGTTCAGCAGCACTAGGCGTCCACGATCGTGATCGAGCCCGTGCCACCGCACGCCCCGCAGCCACTTCCACCGCAGTCTCCGCACGTGTGCGTACTGCTCCTGGCCATTTCATCGACCCCTCTGACGACTCGTCTTTCTAACTGAGACAACTGGGCCATGTTATGACAACAATCCCAAAATGAGTCATCTGAGAAGCAGGAGTGAGCCTTTCGTGTCAACGTTCTGCGGGTGGCACCCAAGCTGCTGACGAGTAGCCAGCTCGCGGACGAGATCGGCGTGAGTCGCCGTTCGATCGCCCGCTACGTCGCTGCCGGGATCCTGGTGCCCGAGCTGTACACGCCAGGCGGCCAGGCTCGCTTCGATCTTGAGAAGTCGAAGCAGCAGCTCAGGGAGCACACACGTCGGCAACGCGAGCAGTAGGCACCGCAGCGTTTCCGCCGGACCTGCAACGAACAGCCGACAGTTGACCTCGCCTGCCCCACTACTGGTTTCGGGAACTGTGCCCGCTTCGTCGCGCCTCGTGTCGAGTTCCGAGGTTGCGCGCGAGCTTGGGGTCACGCGCCAAACAGTGGCCCGCTGGGTACGCCAGGGAATCGTGACGCCGGCAGCGGTCACTGCGGGCGGTCAGGCGCGCTTTCGCCTTGACGAGGTGAAGCAGCAGCTCAGGGAGCACACCCTGCGCCAACGCGAGCAGTAGGCGACGCCGGACCTGCGCCGAAGCGCCGGGAATTCGCCGCTGCCGCCCCGCAGGTGCGGGGATTGCGGCAGTATGGGCGCTCCGAACGCACCGCATCCGAGAGGTCCGCCGATGAGCGACGATCCAGCCACCGCGTCGTCCGCCCAGTCGTCGCTGAGCACCATCGACACGACCGTTCCGCACTCCGCGCGGATCTGGAACTACTGGCTGGGCGGCAAGGACAACTACGCCGTCGACCGCGACGCCGGCGACCGCTACCGACAGACGTTCCCCGGCATCGTCGACATGGCCAGGACCGGGCGCGGCTTCCTCACCCGCGTCGTGCGCCACCTGGCGGGCGAGGCGGGCATCCGGCAGTTCCTCGACATCGGTACCGGGCTGCCGACGGCCGACAACACCCACGAGATCGCGCAGCGTGTCGCACCGGAGTCCCGCGTCGTCTACGTCGACAACGACCCGCTGGTGCTCGCGCATGCGCGCGCCCTGCTGACGAGCACGGCGGAAGGCAGCACCGACTACCTGCACGCCGACGTCCGGGACACCAGGGCCGTCCTCGACAAGGCCGCGCAGACCCTCGACTTCGGCCGCCCGGTCGCTGTGATGCTGCTGGGCGTCCTCGGCCTGGTCCCCGACGACGACATCGCGGGCGACGTCGTGCGACGGCTGGTCGCCGCCGTGCCGTCCGGCAGCTACCTGGTGATCGGCGACGCCACCGACACCGATCCGTCGCTGGTGGAGGCGCAGGACTACTACAACGAGCGGGACGCCTCCCCTTACCGGCTGCGCAGCCCCGGCCACATCGCCGGCTTCTTCGACGGCCTGGAGTTCGTGTCGCCGGGCCTGGTGTCCTACCCGCAGTGGCGTCCCGACGCCGCCGCGAACTGCGAGCCGTCGGACGTGGGCGCGCTCGGCGGTGTCGCCCGCATACCCTGACGGCCCGAGCGAACACTGACAGCGACCGCAAATCCTGACGGCCCAGGGGAACCGGCGGCAGGAATCGGCGGCCACCGGCCAGGCCACCAGCCAGGCCGTAAGGCCGCCGGGAGCGCGCCGGCGGCGCCGTCCTACCGGCCGCGCAGCGCGTCGCCGTCGGCGGCGAAGGCCGCGGCGAGCGCGTCCCGCCAGTGGCGCAGCGGGGTCAGCTCGCTCGCCTCCCAGGCGCGGCCGGAGAGCACCGAGTACGCCGGCCGCGGCGCCGGGAGGGGGAACTCCTCGCTGCTGCAAGGCCGGACCCGCTCCGGGTCGGCGCCCAGCTCGGCGAAGACCGCGCGCGCGAACTCGAACCAGCTCGTCTGGCCGCCGTTGACGCAGTGCAGCACCCGCTGCTCGGGGCCCTTGCGCTCGGCAACCCGTCCGGCCAGCTCCAGCAGTCCCGCCGCCAGATCCGCCGCCCACGTCGGGCATCCGACCTGGTCGTCCACAACGGACAGGGTGTCGCGCTCGGACTCCAGCCGCGCCATGGTCTTGACGAAGTTCTTCCCGCGCGCGCCGTAGACCCATGCGGTGCGCACCACCCAGGCCCGCGCGTCCGAGTCGAGCACCGCGCGTTCTCCGTCGAGCTTCGTGCGCCCGTAGGAGGTTCGCGGCCCGGTCTCGTCGTCGGGCTCGTAGGGCTTGGTCGCGTCTCCGGGGAAGACGTAGTCGGTGGAGATGTGCAGCAGCGGAACACCGCGCCTGCCGCAGGCGCCCGCCAGGGCCGCCGCGCCCGCGACGTTGATCGCCGCCGACCGCTCCGTCTCCTGCTCCGCGGCGTCGACCGCGGTGAAGGCGGCGGCGTTGACGACCACCGGCCGCAGGTCGGAGTCGCGCGCGGTCTCGGCGAAGGAGTCCACCGCGTCGGCGACGGCCTCGGCGTCGGTCACGTCCAGTTCGCCCGATCCCGGCGCGTGGACCAGTGCTCCGGACCAACCGGACACGATTCGCCGCAGCTCCGAGCCGACCTGGCCGCGACCGCCCGGCACCAGCACCGCGAGCCGGCTGCGGGTCATCGCTTGCCCCCGTCCGGAGCCGACTTCAGCGGCTCCCACCACGCGCGGTTTTCGCGGTACCACTCGACGGTTTCGGCGAGTCCGCGCTCGAAGGACACGACCGGCTCGTAGCCGAGCTCCTCGGAGATCTTGGTGTGGTCGACGCTGTAGCGGCGGTCGTGGCCCTTGCGGTCGGTGACCGGCTGGACCATCGACCAGTCCTGCCCCATCAGCTCCAGCACCCGCTCGGTGAGCTCCTTGTTGGTCAGCTCGGTCCCGCCGCCGATGTTGTAGATCTCACCGGCCCGCCCGGACTCGGCCACCAGCTGGATGCCGCGGCAGTGGTCGGTGACGTGCAGCCAGTCCCGGACGTTGAGCCCGTCGCCGTAGAGCGGCACCTTCCTGCCGTCCATCAGGTTCGTGATGAACAGCGGCAGCACCTTCTCCGGGAACTGGTACGGCCCGTAGTTGTTGGAGCAGCGCGTGATGCACACCGGCAGCCCGTGCGTGCGGTGGTAGGCGCGGGCGATGAGGTCCGAGCCCGCTTTCGCCGCCGAGTAGGGCGAGTTCGGCTCCAGCATGTGGTCCTCGGGCCACGAACCGTGCTCGATGGTGCCGTAGACCTCGTCGGTCGAGACGTGCACGAACTTCGACACGTTGGCCGCGAGCGCGCCCTGCAGCAGCGTGTTGGTGCCGACGACGTTGGTCACCACGAAGTCCGACGCGCCCAGGATCGACCGGTCGACGTGGGTTTCGGCGGCGAAGTGCACGACGACGTCGACGTCGCGCACCACCTCCGAGACCACGCTCCAGTCGCAGATGTCACCGCGGACGAAGCGGAACCGCGGGTCGTCGGCGACCGGGCGCAGGTTTTCCTCGTTGCCCGCGTAGGTGAGCTTGTCGAGCACCACCACGTCGGCCCCGGCGAACGCCGGGTAGGCCCCGCCGAGGAGCTGCCGTACGTAGTGCGAGCCGATGAAACCGGCTCCCCCAGTGACCAAGACCCGCATGGATGGCGCCTTTCTGACACTCCGGTCCTCGCCCCCGAACGGGGGCGCATGCGGCAGTCTGACACGCTTGGCGCGGCGGACAGTGACAGTCCCTGACAACGCAGAGTGAAACTACATCTCACTCATATGAGCGATCTCACCTGTCTTGACGGGACCCGAACCACTTCCACGCGATCACCGTTAGCCTGCATGTTGAACACGAGCAAAATCACCTCGCGGGGTGTAACGCTCGACGGCAGCCCAAGGAGGATTCGGCGTGGACGACCGGCCGCGGTGGCCCGGGGGCCCGCAGGGGCAGCCCGGCAGACCCGTTCCGCCTCCCGGAGCCGGCAGGGGCTCCAGGGCCGGGAACGGCCCGAGGAGCGGAAGCGACAGGACCGCGGCCCAACCGGGGCGCGCCGCGCGCGGCGCCGCCTCCTCCGGTCCGGCTCGCCGCCGTCCACCGCAGGGCGCGCAGCGCGACCGCGTCGCGGCGGCCCGCGCCGGCGCACCCGAGAACGCGCCACATGACGACACCTGGAGCCGCGACCGGCGCCGGGGCATCGGCGGGCGGACCTTCGGCCGGGTGCTGGTCGCACTGCTGTCGGTGGTCGTGCTCAGCACCACCGGGTACGCCTGGGCGACGCTGCAAAGCCTCAACAGCGGCCTGAAGACCAACGACGTCATCGGCAAGGGCTTCAACTCCCCCGACGGCGCCACCGACATCCTGCTGGTCGGCAACGACGCCCGCGTGGACGCGCAGGGAAACCCGCTGCCCGAGGAGATTCTGCGCGAGCTGCGCACCACCGACGACGGCGGCGGCGACCTCACCGACACGATGATCCTCGTGCGCATCCCCAACGGAGGCCGGCGCGCCAGCGCGATGAGCTTCCCGCGCGACACGATGGTCAAGCTGGGCCAGGGCTTCGGCGAGCGCAAGCTCACCGAGGCGATGCTGCACGCCAAGAACGCCGAACGGGCGCGGCTCCAGGAGTCCGGCGCCAAGGACCCCAAGCAGATCGAGCTGGACGCGCACAAGGCCGGGCAGAAGTTCCTCATCCAGACCATAGAGGACATCTCCGGCGTCAGCGTCGACCACTACGCCGAGGTCAACCTGCTCGGCTTCTACGAGATCACCAGGGCCGTGGGCGGTGTCGACGTCTGCCTCAAGGACGACGTCGACGACAGCGAGTACTCCGGCGCGGTGTTCAAGGCGGGTCCGCAGACCATCCAGGGCGCCGACGCTCTGGCGTTCGTCCGACAGCGCCACGGGCTGATCAACGAGCTCGACCGCGGTGTCCGCCAGCAGGTCTTCATGTCCGGTCTGGCCCGCAAGGTCCTGTCCAGCGGCACCCTGAGCAACCCGGCCAAGCTTTCCGCGCTGGTCAGCGCGATCCAGAAGTCGATCGTGGTGGACGACGACCTGGGCAGCGACATGATGGGCTTCGCCCAGCAGATGCAGGGCATCGCGGGCGGCAACATCGAGTTCCAGACCATCCCGGTGCACCTGGTCGGCGAGTCCGGCCAGGAAGAGGTGACGATCAAGCCCCGCGAGATCCAGAAGTTCGCCGCGGACCTGCTGCTGAACCCCGAGGAGCGGCGGATCAAGCAGCAGGCGGAGGCGACCGCCGAGGAGCAGCGCTCGGGCGTCAGCGTCAGCGTCTACAACGCCTCCGGCATCAGCGGGCTCGCCGCCAGCGTGCTGGAAGCGGTCACCACGGAGGGCTTCGCCCAGGGCGGCAGCGCCAACGCCCAGTCGATGCCGAGCTCGGTGGTCTACAGCGCCCCCGGCGAGGAGGCGGTCGCCCAGCAGGTGGCCGACGTCCTCGGCGGGCTGCCGGTGCAGCCCAGCGAGAACGTGAAGTCCGGCAAGGTCGAGGTCTACGTCGGCAAGGACTACAACGGCCCCGGCAAGCAGAACTTCGCGGGTTCCAGGTCGGTCGCGCTCGACGGCATGCGGCAGGGACCGGTCGTCGCTCCCGCGCAGCAGCCGGAGCAGGAGGAGCCGATCACCGCGGACGGAGTTCCCTGCGTCAACTGATCGCGGTCCCCGAACGCAGTACTCTTGGTTGTCGCGTATCGGGGAGACCGCCGTCTGGAGGCGAGCGTGGGGGACGAGCAGGAACGGGGTTCCGCCGCCGAGGAGGCCGCCGCCGGGCAGGCGGACGGCGCATCGGCGGCGGACTCGCGGACGGGAACGCCTGACGGCGCGCGGGCCGGCGGCGCGGAACCGGCCGACGCGCGGTTACCGTCCGGCGGTCCGGAGGCGGTCGGCTCGTGGCCGGACGACCCCGAGCCGGTCGCGGTTCGCGGCGGGACAACGCCCGGCGGCGAAGGCGCCGAGGCGGTGGGAACTCCCGGTGCGAGCACCGCTGACGCGGACACGACCGCAGCGGATACCGAAGCCCAGCAGGGAGACGGCCGACCGGACCCGGCACCCGCGCCGCACCGCACGCGACGGGTCGCCAGCGCCGCCGGTCGTGGGGCGATCGCGCTGGTGTCGGTGGTGGTCCTCGCCGCCACCGCGATCGGCTGGATCACGCTGGACCGGCTCAGCGGCGACGTCAGCACCTCCCGGGTGCTGGCCGACGCGGGCGAGCAGGAGGGCCCGCCGGTCGACGACGGCGCGAACGACCTGCTGCTGGTCGGCAACGACAGCCGCACCGACGCGCAGGGCAACCCGTTGCCGGAGGCGATCCTCAAGGAGCTGCGCACCGAGAGCAGCAACGGCTACAACACCGACTCGCTGATCCTGGTCCGCGTCCCGCACAGCGGGGCGACGCCGTCGGCGATCTCCATTCCGCGCGACACCTACACCGCCGCGCCCGGCGGCTCCCAGGAGAAGATCAACGCCGTCTACGGCCTGGCCAAGACCGCGGCCTTCGACGAGCTGGACGACAGGGGCGTTCCGGCGGCCGAGGCCGAGCGGCAGTCCAGGGCCGCGGGCGAACGCGCGCTGGTGCAGACCGTGCAGAACCTGACCGGCGCCCGGATCGACCACTACGCCGAGGTCAACATGCTCGGCTTCTTCGAGGTCACCCAGGCCCTCGGCGGCGTCGAGGTCTGCCTCAACCAGGCCACCAGCGACAAGGACTCCGGCGCCGAGTTCGCCGCAGGGGTGCAGACGATCTCGGGCGGGGACGCGCTGGCCTTCGTCCGCCAGCGCCACGGCCTGCCGCGCGGCGACCTGGACCGGATCGTGCGCCAGCAGGCGTTCATGGCCTCGGTACTGAACAAGGTGCTCTCGACCGGCACGCTGACCGACCCGGCGAAGGTGAACGGACTGGTCAACGCCGCCCGCCGGTCGGTGGTGCTCGACCAGGACTGGGACGTCGTCGGGTTCGCCCAGCAGATGCAGGCGCTGGCCGGTGGCAGCGTGGAGTTCGTGACGATGCCGGTCGTCGACGCGGGTGCCCGCGACGACCGCAACCAGAGCATCGTGCGGGTCAACCCGGCGCAGGTGAAGAACTTCGTCGCCGGGCTGGTGACGGGTCCGGCCTCGCCCGCTCCGAACCCGGGCGCCCCCAGCGCGGTTCCGCCTCCCGGCACGGTGGTGCCGACCCCGACCGGCTTCGGGTCGCGGCCGCTGCTGCGCCTGGACGGTCCGGCGCACCGGCAGCAGCCGATCACGCCCTCCGGCATCCCCTGCGTGAACTGACGCCCGTTACGCTCACCGCATGAGCGTCACGCAGCGCCTGCTCGGACCACTGCTGGCGACCGGCGGCCCGAAGCCGCTGGTCACCTACTACGACGACGCCACGGGCGCGCGCATCGAGCTGTCGCGCCTGACGGTGGCGAACTGGGCGGCGAAGACGGCCAACTGGCTTGTCGACGAGCTCGACGTCGAGCCGGGCACCCGGGTCTCGGTCGCGTTGCCCGCGCACTGGCAGACCGTCGGTGTGCTGCTGGGCTCGTGGTGGTGCGGCGCGCACGTGAGCGACGACCCGCGCGGCGCGGAGGTGGCGTTCGTGCCCGCGTCGGACCTGGACCGGGGCGACGGCGCGGCCGTGGTCGCCGCGGTCGGCCTGGATGCGCTCGGCGCGCCGGTGCGCGGGCTGCCATCGAGTGTCGTGGACTACGTGTCCGACATCCGGGTCCACGGTGACGACTTCCTCGCCCTGACACCGGTTCCGGGCGACTCGCCCGCCCTGCTGGAGGCGACCGCGGACGAGGTCGTCGAGTCGGCGCAACGGCGGGCGGGCGAGCTCGGCATCGGCGGCGACGACCGCGTTCTGTCCACTGTGGACTGGGATCTGCGCGGCGGTGTGGTGGACGGTCTGCTGACCGTGCTGGCGGCGCGGGCCGCTCTGGTGCAGTGCGCCAACCTCGACCCCGCGAAGCTGGACCGGCGCCGGTCCGACGAGCGGATCACGGTCGAACTCGGCACCGGCCCGGCGGGTCAGCCCTCGGCGACCTGACGGTTGCCGCGCAGGGCCCCGGCCAGCGTGTAGCGCGAGCCGCTGAAGCCCAGCGCCAGGCTGGCGACGGCCAGCACGAGCACGTACTCGAAACCGCCGTCGGTGGCGAAGAAGCCCGACGACAGGTGCGCGGTGGCGAGCGCGCCGATCATGATCGCCGCGAGCAGCACGCCCGCGACCGGCAGCAGGACGCCCAGGATCAGCGCGAGTCCGCCGCAGAGCTCGACCAGCGCGGTGAACCAGGCGGCGACGGCCGGTGCCGGGATGCCCATCTTGCCGAACCCGGTGGCGACGTTGTCGATGCCGTTGATGGCGAACTTCTGGTAGGCGTGCGCGAGGAAGGTCGCGCCCACGACCAGGCGTGCCAGCAGGACCGTGAGGTCACGTGCGCGTTGCTCCATGATCAGCCTTTCGGGGTAGCGGAAGCTCAGCGCCAATATACGTGAAGGTTCAAATATTGCCCTGAGTCGCGCGCGAGATCACATCCACACCCGGATGCATTCGCAGGGGAAATCGGGAATTTCCCGGGCCAGCAGCGGAAAATCCGGGAACCCGTCCGAACTGGACGCCATGACCGGGAAATTCCACGCCACGACACAGGAGGGCCCCTCCGCCGGATTCGGCAGAGGGGCCCTCCCGGAAGTCATGTGGCGTCAGGCGCCGGCGGCCTTCTCCTGCAACGCGGAGTGCTTGTCCAGCACCAGGTTCTCCAGATCGGACTGGAACGCGGCCATCGCCGAACGCAGCCGGGCGCCGAGCTCACCGGAGTCGGCCGAGAGCATCCGCACCGCGAGCAGGCCCGCGTTGCGCGCACCGCCGACCGACACCGTCGCGACCGGCACCCCTGCGGGCATCTGCACGATCGACAGCAGCGAGTCCATGCCGTCCAGGTGCTTGAGCGGCACCGGCACCCCGATCACCGGCAGCACCGTCGCCGAGGCGACCATGCCCGGCAGGTGCGCCGCACCGCCGGCACCGGCGATGATCACCCGCACACCGCGGTCGGCGGCCTCCCGGGCGTAGTCGAGCATCCGCTGCGGGGTGCGGTGCGCCGAGTACACGCCGACCTCGTAGGGCACGTCGAACTCCGACAGCGCCTGCCCCGCCGCCTGCATGACCGGCCAGTCCGAGTCGCTGCCCATGATCACGCCGACCAGTGGATTCACCTGCACACCTCTCCCGCTTCGCTTCTCCCGCCGCACCCGTCGGCGCGGGCTGTCAGTGGATCTGGTGGCCGTCCGGCCACTCCGCCGCCGACAGGAAGTGGGCCGCCAGCCGCGCCTGCTCGCGCACCTCGTCCATCCGGTCGCCGAGCAGCGTGACGTGCCCGACCTTGCGGCCCGGGCGCTCGGCCTTGCCGTAGAGGTGGACCTTGGCCTGCGGGAAGCGGGCGAACAGGTGGTGCAGCCGCTCGTCGACGCCCATCTTCGGCTCGGTCGGCGCCCCCAGGACGTTGGCCATCACCACCGCGGGCGCGGTGAGCTCCGTGCTGCCGAGCGGGTAGTCGAGCACCGCGCGCACGTGCTGCTCGAACTGCGAGGTCCGCGCGCCCTCGATGGTCCAGTGCCCGGAGTTGTGCGGGCGCATCGCCAGCTCGTTGACCACCAGGCCGCCGTCGGTCTCGAACAGCTCCACCGCGAGCACCCCGACGACGCCGAGCGACTCGGCCACCTTCAGCGCGATGTCCTGCGCCTGCTGGGTCAGCGCCTCGGACGCGCGGGGCGCGGGCGCGAGCACCTGCACGCAGATCCCGTCCGACTGCACCGTCTCCACCAGCGGCCACACCGCGCCCTGCCCGAACGGCGAGCGCGCGACCAGCGCGGCAAGCTCGCGGCGCAGCGGAACGCGCTGCTCGACCAGCAGCGGCGAGCCGGCGTCGAGCAGCTCGGCCGTCGTGCGCTTGGCGCCTTCGGGAGTGTTGAGGACCCACACGCCACGGCCGTCGTAACCGCCGCGCGCGGTCTTGAGCACGCAGGGCCAGCCGTGCTCGGCGCCGAACTCCAGGACGTCGGCGGGCTTGGTCACCTCGGCGTAGGGCGGCACCGGCAGCCCGAGCTCGTCGAGCTTGCGGCGCATCACCAGCTTGTCCTGGGCGTGCAGCAGCGCGTCCGGCCCGGGATGCACCGCGACGCCGGCGGCGGCCAGCGCCCGCAGGTGCTCGCCTGGCACGTGCTCGTGGTCGAAGGTGACGACGTCGCAGCCCTGCGCGAAGTCCTTCAGCGCGTCCAGGTCGGTGTGGTGGCCGATCCGCACGTCCGGCGCGACGAGCGCGGCCGGATCGTCCGGCGAGGTCGCCAGCACCCGCAGCGACTGCCCCAGGGGGATCGCCGCCTGGTGGGTCATGCGTGCGAGCTGGCCACCACCGATCATGCCGACGACGGGGGTTCCGGTGCGATGGTCCACGCCGAAAAGCCTAAAGCGGTGCGCCGACCGGCCTGTGCAGGGGTTGGCCTGTCCCGCACCGCTGGGGCGCGACCGCCCTGCTGGGGCTGCCCGGGCCGGAGTGGCGGAACCCCGGGCGGCCGGAGGGCGAAGCCCCGGAAGCGGTCACGCCATCGAGGTGATCAGCGCGCACGCCTGCTCGTGCGCGGGCGGCAGTGCCACCTCCCGGACGCGGACCGGGCCGTTCATCAGCAGCGCGGGATCGTCGGCGATGCGGCGCTCGATGAGGCGCCCGAGGCGTGCGCACCTGTCGGTCGTGGACCGGCCGCGCGGTGCCAGCACCAGAGCGGTCGACGACCGCGCCAGCGACACCGTCTCGCCCGCGTCGAAGACCGCCCGCAGGACGTCGGCGGCCAGCACCATGGCCATCATCGCCGGGTAGCCGCGGTCCTCGCCCCGCACGTCGAGCGACACCTCGACCAGCGCGTGGTCCGCGTCCGGGGTGCGGCCGGACGCGCCGGCCAGCCGGTAGAGCTCGTGCAGCCTGGTCCGCAGGTACGACAGCGTGGTCAGACCGGTCAGCGGGTCCTGCACCTCGCGGCCCACGGCCAGCCGCGCGACCACGTCGGCCCAGCCCAGCGCCGTGGCGCGGACCAGGTGCGCGGGCACCGCGTCGGGGTCGGCGGACACCAGGCCGTCGTGGTCGCCGGTCATCGCCGCGTGCAGCGCCGCCAGGTCCTGCAGGGTCCCCGCGAGTCCGACGCCCGCCTCGGCCCTGGCCGCGCCCAGCTCGCCCAGCCGCTCCAGCGGGTCCGCACCGCCGACCACCGCCTCGCAGACGCGCTCGACGGCCTCCGAGGCCCAGTCGCTCGGGAACGGCCAGCCCGCCGCCAGGCTCGCCGTGCGCCAGCGGGCGCGCAACGCGCGACACTTGCCCGCAACGAGTTCCCCGTCACACCCCGGCGTCCGTTCTTCGCTGCTCAAGGCCCCTCCTTCTCACTCCCCGCGATCGGGACGCAGCAGCGGTTCGCCCATGACGGTGTAGGGGTTGGCGTTCCCGAATTGAGGTACATCACACTGATCTTCGGGTTCAGGCCGTCGTTCACGCGGCCGACGTGACTCATCGTTGACGGCTTCGAAGGAGAACAGCAGCCCGGTAGCGGCGGCCCGACAAGGGGGGTCGGTCGCCCGCCCGGGTGGGAAGGTGCGGTGTGCCGACAGCTCCGGCGGCCGGAATGCAGGGGCCCAGCGACGCGGAACTGATCGAGGCCGTGCGGCACGGCTCGACCGACGCGTACGGCGAGCTCTACCAGCGGCACGTGACCGCCGCCTACAAAATGGCCCGCCAGGTCACCCGATCCGCGGCGGAGACCGACGACCTGGTGTCTGAGGCGTTCGCGAAGGTCCTCGACACCCTGCGCGCGGGGCGCGGGCCGACGACGGCCTTCCGCGCCTACCTGCTCACCGCGGTGCGCAACACCGCCTATGACCGCGGCCGCCGGGACAAGAGGCTGCACCTGGCACCCGACGTCACCGAGGTCTCCGGCGCCGATGTCGGGGTGCCGTTCACCGACACCGCGGTCGACGGGCTGGAGCGCACGCTGGCCGCCCAGGCGTTCTCCCGGCTGCCGGAGCGCTGGCAGACCGTGCTCTGGCACGTCGAGATCGAAGGGCAGTCGCCGTCGGAGGTGGCGCCGCTGCTGGGTCTGACGGCCAACGGCGTCTCCGCCCTCGCCTACCGCGCCCGGGAGGGACTGCGGCAGGCGTACCTCCAGGTCCACCTCGGACAGCTGGAGTCCGTGCCCGGGGTGGAGCACTGCCGGGCGACGATGGACCGGCTCGGCGCGTGGACCCGGCGGGGCCTGTCGAAACGGGAGACCGCGCAGGTCGAGACCCATCTCGACGGCTGCGACCGCTGCCGCGCGCTGGCCGCCGAGCTGGCCGAGGTCAACGGCGCGCTGCACGCGATCATCGGCCCGCTCGTGCTCGGCATCGGAGCCACCGGCTACCTGGCGGTCTCCGGCGGTGCCGGAGCCGGGACGGCGGCCGCGGCCACCTCCGGCGCCGCCGGTGCGGCCGGCGCCGCGCCGAGGCAGGCCGTCACCACGACGGCGTCCGGCGCCGCGCTCGTGGCGGCCGTCGCGCTCGGGCTCACCGCGGGCACGGAGGCCCCGCGGCCGCTGGCGGCCGACCCGCCCCCGGTGCCCGCGCCCGCGCAGCCGCCGCCACGACCACCGCAGCCGCCCAGACCGAAGCCTTCGACGCCTCAGCCGCGAACGCCGCAGCCGACGCCGTCTCCCGCGCCCGCGCCACCGCCCGCCGAGGCGAACCTCGGCGCGACCGGCCCGACTGCGCCCATCCAGCTCGTCGCGGGTGGCGAAGCGGTCTCACTGCCGATCACGATCCGCAACACCGGGTCAGGGCCGTCCGAGCCGGTCTTCACCGCGCTGGCGCTGCCGCCCGGGGTGTCGGCGACCGTGCCGGGCGCCGCGACCTCGGGTCCGTTGCCACTGGCCGCCCCCGGACCGGCGTCGACGACGCCCCAGAGCGCGGCGAAGACCGCCGCACCGGTCCCGCAAGGACCGCCGCTGCGCTGCGGGGAGTCCGCTGGTGGCATCGCCTGCACGACCGACCGGGGACTCGCGCCCGGCGAGACCATGGTGATCAACTTCATGCTGCGCGCCGACTCGACGGCCACCGGCGGCGACGTCAACGCCCGGGTCAGCGCGGGTCAGAGCGTCGAGCTGCGGCTGCCGGCGGTGCCGGTGGAGGTCCGGCCGCTGCGACCCGCCGACGGGCTCGACGTCGAGGTGTCGGCCGGGGACGTGCCGTGGGTGGGCAGCCGCATCGAGATCGACGTCCGCAACACCGGCGGCGGCAGCGGGCGCGCGGAAGCGGTCGCGGAGCTGCCCGAGGGCGTGTCGGCGACCGGGCTGCCGCTGGAGTGCCAGGTCCGCTCCGACGACGAGCGGCGCGTCCGGTGCGCGGCAGAGCTGGAGCCGGGCGAGGAGTTCGACGGCGTGGTGTGGCTGACCGCCAAGCCGCTGCTGCCCTGGCCGCACGAGTTCGACCCGCACACCGGGTTCGGGTACCGCGAGATCACCGTCCCGGTGACCGCCACGCTCGGCACCGCCACCGACCGCGACACCACCGACGTGCGGCTGTGGTTCCCCTGGCACGGTTCGCCGGAGCCGGAGCCGGGCTTCCCACCGCTTCCCGGCCTCCCGCCCGGGCCGGAGCCGCCGCCCAACGGGACGCCCGAGCCGGAGCCGACCAGCGGCCCGGTGCCGACCCCCGCGCCGCCGGTCCCGACCGGCGCGGGGAAGCCGAGCCCGACGAGCGAGGCGCCCGAGCCGTCACCGGCCGACGGCCCCCAGGGCCCCGCGTGCCCGGCGCCTTGGCCGCTGCGCTCGCCTGCCACCGGATGCCCGCCACCGCTGCCGCTTCCGATCTCGGTCACGCCGCCGGACACCGGCTCGCCCGGCAGGGGGTGGCCGTTCGGGTGAACCGGACGTTTCGGCGCAGGAGTCACCTGGTCGGAGCAAATCCGTAGACTCGGGGTCGTGTCCGTTGTCGAGTCGGTGCTCGCGCGCATCCCGCAGCCGTACCGCCGGATCGCCGTCCGGCACCGTGAGCTGCTGAAATTCGGGTTGGTCGGCGGCGTCACCTTCTTCATCGACACGGCCGTGTTCTACCTGCTGAAGCTGACCGTCCTGGACCCCAAGCCGGTGACCGCGAAGGTCGTCGCCGTGCTGGTGGCCACGATCGTGTCTTACGTGCTCAACCGGGAGTGGTCGTTCCGCACGCGCGGCGGACGGGAACGCCACCACGAGGCGACGCTGTACTTCGCCGTCAGCGGCATAGGGGTCGCCCTCTACGCCGCACCGCTGTGGATCTCCCGGTACGTGCTGCACCTGCAGACGCCGTTCACCACCCGCTTCGTGGAGGAGATCGCCGACTTCACCGCCGGGCAGATCGTCGGCCTGCTGGTCGGCATGGCGTTCCGCTGGTGGGCGTTCCGCAAGTGGGTCTTCCCCGACCAGAAGGAGTCCGCCCCGCAGGAGGAGCGTCCGCTGAGCCTCAGCCGGCGCTGACCGGGCCTGTCCGACGCCGGGTCACCGCGGGGTCGAGTCGATCTTCCACGGCACGCCGAGCACGTCGTCGGCGCGAGCCAGCGGCAGGAACACCTCGAACATCGCCGGCCGGGCCTTGCTCAGCTCCAGCCGCCCACCGTCGGCCTCCACCAGGGCCCGCGCGAGCGCCAGACCGACCCCGGTCGAGCCGCCCGCCGAGAACCCGCGGTCGAAGACGAACGGCACGAGCTGGTCGGGCACCCCGGGACCGCCGTCACCGACCTCCACCACGACCATGCCGTTGCCCTGCCGCGCGGTGAGCGTGACCGTGCCCTCGCCGTGGCGCAGCGCGTTGTCCAGCAGCACCCCGATGGCCTCCCGCAGCCGCGCCGGGGTCGCGCGGGCCAGCAGCCCTTCGGGGAGCCGCAGCCGCAGCGCCCGGCTCTCCGCCCTGAGCGGGTCCCGCCACTCCGCGGCCACGTCGGCGAGCTGCGCCGACACGTCGAGGGGCTCGGCGTCCCTGGCACGGGCCGCCGTCGCCGCCGCGAGCAGGTCGTCGAGCACCGCCGACAGCCGCTCCGCCTGCTCCAGCGCGGCCGACGCCTCCTCGGCGACGTCGGCGTCCTCGGTCTGGGTCAGCGCCTCCAGCCGCAGGTGCAGCGCGGTGAGCCTGCTGCGCAACTGGTGCGAGACGTCGCCGACGAGCTCGCGTTCCCGCTGCACCAGGTGCGACAGCGCCGCGCCGGAGGCGTCGAGCGCGTCGGCGACCCGGTCCAGCTCCGGCACCTGGTGGCGCTTGGGGTCGGGCCGGAAGTCGCCCGCGCCGAGCCGCGCCGCCCGCGCCGCGACGTGGCGCAGCGGATCGGCCAGCCGCCTGGCGGTGACCGTGGCCACGACCATCCCGGTACCGGCCGACAGGACCACCAGCAGCAGCACCAGACCGGCGACCTGCAGCTGCTGCGCCCGGACCGGAGCGCTGGGCGCGGCGATCGTGACGGTCCCGCTCTTGACCGTCGGCACCATCTCGACCAGCGGGTTCTCCCCCGGGTCGGGGCCGTAGGTGTAGTCCTGGTGCTGGGTGCGCACCACCAGCCGGGCACCACCGGGCACGGCCAGCCGCGCCGCGTTCAGGTCGATCGGCCGGTGCGAGGCGATCTGCTCGTCCAGCAGCGTCGCGATCTGCTGCGCGCGGGTGGTCAGGTCGCCGCGGGTGAAGTCCTCCACCAGCTTCAGGGCGCTGAAGCCCAGCGGCAGGCCGAGGACCGCCGCGGTGACCGCGACCGCGAGGAGGATCGACAGCAGGATCCGGGTGCGCATGGTCAGTCGGCGTTGAAGCGGAAGCCGACGCCGCGGACCGTCGCGATTCGCTGGTCGTCGAACCGGCCGTTGCTGTCGCCGAGCTTGCGGCGCAGCCACGAGATGTGCATGTCGAGCGTCTTGCTGCCCTTCCGGCTGGGCTCGGGCCAGACCTCCTCGAGGATCTCCTCGCGGGTGACGACCTGGCCGGCGTGCTGCATCAGCACCCGCAGCAGTTCGAACTCCTTGTTCGCGAGCTGGATCTCGTGGTCGTCGACCAGCACCCGGCGGGCGGTCAGCTCCAGGCGGACGCCGGAGGCCTCCAGCGTCTCGGGCGACCCGCGCCGCAGCAGCGCGCGGATGCGCGCCATCAGCTCGGCGAGGCGGAAGGGCTTGGCTACGTAGTCGTCGGCGCCCGCGTCGAGCCCGACGACGAAGTCGACCTCGTCGGTGCGGGCGGTGAGCATCAGCACGGGGAGGCCGCGGCCCTGGGCGCGCAACCGGCGGCAGACTTCCAGTCCGTCCATCTCCGGCAGCCCGAGGTCCAGCACCAGCAGGTCGACCCCGCCGGAGGACGCCGCCCGCAGCGCAGCCGGCCCGTCCCCGATCACCTCGACCGAGTAGCCCTCGCGTTGCAGTGCCCTCGACAACGGCACAGCGATGGCTGGGTCGTCTTCCGCCAGCAGCACAACACTCACGCCTCCAGCGTAGAGGGCGCCGAAGATCACGGGCGGCATACGGGCGAAACGTCGGGAGTGGCCGTACGTGGCAGGATCGTCACCGACGAGTCCCGTCGATCAGGGCCGGTGAGAGCGGCTCGGTCAGGGTGAACGCCGAAGTCGTGCCACCACTGGGAAACCGGCCGTGGCAAGGCGCACCGGTGCGGGTGGTCAGCGGCGCGATGCGACGGGTGCGCGAGCCGGAGTCAGCCCGAGTGAGAGCACCCGGCCGAGCGACGGCACGCGGATCGAGCGACGGGAGACGGCTCGCGAGACGAGCGGCCGAAGCGGGCCGGGCAGTGGAAGCGGCCGAACGACGGCCCGCGGGCCGAGCGACCGGAGCGGCCGGGCGACCGAAGCGCGCCGAGCGACGGGAGCGGAAGGGCGACCGAGCGACGGCACGCGGACTGCCAGGTCAGGCGCCGGCGTGGGAACCGGGCTGTGCGGACCTCGGCGCGCGAACCGGGCGGCGGTGCGGCTCGGACGGGCGAATAAGGTGCGGGACGTGACGGACCTCGAACTCGCCCTGCACCTGGCCGACGTCGCCGACGGGATCACCACCCGCCGGTTCCTGGCCCGCGACCTGTCGGTGGACCGCAAGCCGGACCGGACTCCGGTCACCGACGCCGACCTCGCGGTGGAGGACGCGGTGCGCGAGGTGCTGGCCGAGCGCCGCCCGGACGACGTGGTCGCCGGGGAAGAGCGCGGCGGCAGCGCGGGCGAGGGCCGCGCGTGGGTCCTGGATCCCATCGACGGCACCAAGAACTTCCTGCGCGGCGTGCCTGCTTGGGCGACCCTGATCGCGCTGGTCGACGGCGGCTCGCCGACCATCGGCGTGATCAGCGCACCGGCCCTGGGCAAGCGCTGGTGGGCCGCGGCGGGCGAGGGCGCCTGGAGCAGCACCGGAGGCGGTGCCGCGCAGCGCATCTCGGTGTCGGGTGTCCGGGAGATCTCCGACGCCTACGTCTCGACCACGCACCTGGGCACCTGGGTGGAGTACCACTCCAGGGAGTCCTACCTGCGCCTGGTCGACGCCTGCTGGGAGAACCGGGCCTTCGGTGACTTCTGGCAGCACTGCCTGGTCGCGGAGGGCGCGATCGACCTCGCCGCGGAGCCGGTCGTCAACCCGTGGGACGTCGCGGCGGCGAAGGTGATCGTCGAGGAGGCCGGTGGCCGGTTCTCCGACCTGACCGGCCAGCCCCGCTACGACGGCGGCTCCGCGCTGTCCTCAAACGGCCACCTGCACGACACCGCGCTCGGGCTGCTCGGTCAGCCCTGAGCCTGCCCGCCGCTCGCCGGGCTGCCTGCGGCGTCGAGCGGTCCCACGACTCCGCGCAGCGCCTGCGTCCAGGTCAGCCTGCCGAACAAGTAGAAGCAGGCGACCTGTTCGCTGCTGAACCTGGCCCAGTCGTAGCGGTTGCCGTGCTCGCGCCAGAAGACCTCCCAGCCGGCGACGCCGTCGGCGTCCTCGCGGACCAGGCACCACCTGTCGTCGGCCTCGGCCCCGACCGAGACCAGCGCGGGCGGCACGCCCATCGACTCCAGCCAGCCGAGCACGGATTCGCTGTTCACAGCCTGACGTCCTCCTCTGCGGCCGCCTGCGCCCGGTAGATGCGCAGGGTCTGCGCCTCCGCCGTCTCCAGTTCCGCGGTCAGCTCCACCAAATACCCCAGCGCCACCAGATCGTCGACCGGGTAGGTCGTGCGGTAGCGGACACCACCGCCCGGCTGGCCGAACCACGGCGCGGCGACGCTCTGCCACACCGGCAGTTCCCGCAGCACGCGGTAGCGCCGGTAGGCGCGTTCGAGGTACGCGGGCGGCTGCGAGCGCTGCGAGAACGCGGTCGCCACCGCGGAGAGCACCCGGCCTTCGCCGTCGCCGATGCGGTCGACCACCTCGTCCGGGGGCAGGACCACGGGTTCGCCCGCCTCAACCCCGCCTTCCGGGCGGGCGTCGACCGGCGGCCACACGTGGTCGCCCTGCTTCGTGACGTACTGGCGCTCCCACTCGATCTCGCTGAGCTCGCCGAGCGGATCGTGCGTCGTGACCAGCTCCTCCGGCGCCCGCTCCGGATCCGCGCGCTCGAGATCGGCACCGCCGCGGGCGTCGCGGGCGCGAACCCGCGCGAGCGCGTCGGTGTCGTCGACCAGATCCGCCCGCGGGTGGTCCTGCGGTGGGAACCGCCCTGCGGCGTCGGCTTCCTCCCGGCACACCTGGGTGCTCGCCCGGCTGGCCGCCACCGGCATGTGGCCGATCGGGAACTGGTGCAGCACGAACGCGAGGACCTCGGGATCGCGTTCGTTGCGCCGGGGGACCCGCGGCGGGGGTTCCGGATGGGCGCCGAGCGGTGGCTGGAGCTGCCCACCGCCGGGCCGCATCCGCGGGTGCTGCGGCTGCTGGCCGTGGTGGCCGGAGTGCGCGTTGTGACCGTGCCCCTGGTAGCCGGCCGGTGGGCCCTGCGGCCCTGGCTGCCCCTGGAAACCGGGACCGCCCCGGTACTGCCCGGGTCCCGGGTTCCCCTGGCGCGGGGGCGGACCGCCCTGTCCATGGTGGACCGGCACGGCCGGGCTTCCCGGGTTGGCGGGCTTGGACTGCGGCTGGGGTTGCTGCTGTTGCTGCGGTGGCTGTTGCGGCTGCGGCTGTTGCTGCGGTGGCGCGTAGCCCGGCGGGCGCGGCGGAGCGACCGGAGGTCGCGACGGCTGCGCGCCCGGCGCGCCGGGCGCGGCACCGCCCGGCGGCGGCACGAAGTGCCCGCCCGCGGGCGGGGCGAAGCCCTGCGGCGCCGGCGCGCCGGGCGCCGGCGGGGGCGGAGCCGCCGCGCCGGACGGCGCGGAGGGCGGCGACGCCCACGCCTGGTGCACGGAGTGCGGGGCGGTGGTGGAGGCCGGGTCGTCGCCGGGGGCGGCCCAGCCGGGCTGGGCCCCGGCGACGGGGACCGGGCCGGTGCCCGCGTCGGCGAGGCCGGAGGCCCAGGAGCCGGCGGCGATGTCGATCGGACCGGTGTGCTCGGCGTCGGCCTGCCAGCGGCCGGGCCCCTGCCCCACTCCGTCGGCGGCCTGGCCTGCCGCGCCGACGGCCTGGCCCACTCCGTCGGCGGCCTGGCCCGCCCCGTCAGCGGCCTGGCCCACTCCGTCAGCGGTCTGGCCCGCCGCGCCGACGGCCTGGTCCACGGCCCCCGCGACGCCCTCCGCTCCGGCCTGGACCGCACCTCCCACGTCCGCCGCGGAGCCCGCGACGGCGTCGCCGACCTGCGCGGTCGTCCGGCCGAGTTCCGCCGACGCGTCTCCCGCGAGACCGCCTGCGCCCTCGACGACCGGCGCGGCCTCCGCAGCCAGGTCCTCCACCTGACCCGACACGGATTCCGCGGTCTGCGCGACCGGCGTCAGCGCGTCCTGGGCGGCTGCGGACGCACCGCTCAGCACGTTCCCCCCAGCACCGACCGCGGAATCCACTATGGACAAAGCGCCCGACGCCAAGTCGAGAGCGCCGCCGGAATCCACCGTCACGCCGCTGTCGATGTCCACCGCGCGGGTCAGGGTCTCGTGCACCTGCGCCAGTCCCGCCGCCGCCCGCCGGACCGCCGCGTCCAGCTCGCCCAGCGCCTGCGGGTGCCCGGCCGCCGCGGCCTGCTCGGCGGCGTCGGTGCTCTTGGCCAGCGCCACCAGCTCGCGCACCATCCGGACCTTGGCCGCGCCGATCTGCTCGGCGGCGTGGTCGAGGCGATCCGCGGCGGCGACGCACTCGGCCGCCGTCCGCGGCAGCTCGCCGTCCTCGGTCACGAAGCGGTCCCACTCCCGCCGCGCGGCCCGGGCCGCGTCGCCCTCGAACGCCGCGAGCACGCCCTGCGCGGACGCGTCGGCGTCCCGGGCGAGCGCGTCGAGCGACCGCGCGGCCTCGCGCCACGCGGTGGCGGACTCGCGCATCGCGTCCTCGTCGCCCTCCGGCCAGCGCGCCCCGGCCCTGGCGGCGGCGTCCCGGAGTTCGGCGGGAAGCTCGATCCCCATCCTCTGCTCACCCCTGTCCGGTGATCCGGCCGAGCTCTTCGGCCTGATCGCGGTCGATGCGGCGGTAGTCCGCGGCGACGCCCGCGAACTCCGACCCCAGGTCGCGCAGCGCGCCCGCGAGCCCGCCGGCCTCCTCCACCGCCCGGTCCGCCCGCTCGCGGTGGGTCGCGGCGAAGCTCGCGCCGACCTCGTCGCGGCCCCAGCACTCGCCCGCCGACTCCACAGCGTGCCGCAGGCCGTCGGCGATCCGCTGCGCTTCCGCGGCGTGTTCACCGAACTCGCCCGCGCGCTCGCCCAATCTCCCCAGGTCGCCCCGGAATCCGCTCATGACGGGTTCCGCTCTGCGCGGGCGGGCTGCCACTCGTCGTCGGCCGGCTCCTCGTCAACGGCTTCGACCGGCTCGTCCGCGGCGGGCTGGTGCGGCCCGAGCAGGACGGCCGGGTCGGTGCCCTCCGGCACGATCGGCGCGAGCGCGTCGGCCGCCCGGCGCACGACTTCGCCCGCCGCCTCCGCGGTCAGCCGCACGATCAGGGCCGACAACCGGGCGGGGTGGTAGCGCTCGTGGACGTCGTCGGACAGGTGCAGGTCCCGCAGCACGCCCTGCGGCCCGACGGTGACCTCGACGCTGCCGTCCTCGCTGCGGGCGGTCTCGGTGAGCGCAGCCAGCTCCTGGCGGGTCGTCTCGAGGCGTTCGCGGCTCCTGCGGTAGTCCGCGAGCAGTTCCGCCACCTCGGCGCGGTGATCGGTGGGCACGGCCGGTCCCCTTTCCTCGCAGGCTGGTACTCGGTCGGCAGGCGCCGGGCACCCGGACGGGCGCTGGGCGCCCGGAGGCGATCGACGCACGAGCGCGGCTCACGTTTTGGACGCGCGCCACGGCCGAATGGTTCCATGCCCGCCCGCCCCGCTGTGAGGGGCGCCGCAGCGCGGCGGAGCGGTGGACTGCGAGGATCGGGGCATGACCGGCATCGCATACGAGGATCTGACGCCCGGCCAGGTGATCGACCTGGGCAAGACCGAGATCGACCGGGACGAGATGGTCGCCTTCGCGGACCGGTTCGACCCGCAGCCGTTCCACCTCGACGAGGAGGCCGGGCGCAACTCCGTGCTCGGCGGCCTCTGCGCGTCGGGCTGGTACACCGCCTCGCTGTGGATGCGCGCCTATGTCGACCACGTGCTGGCCGGCTCGACCTCGCAGGGTTCGCCGGGCGGCAACGAACTGGCGTGGCTGGCGCCGGTCTACCCGGGTGACGTGCTGCACTTCCAGCTGGAGGTGACCGGGAAGCGCCGCTCGCGGAGCAAGCCGAACCTGGGGCTGGTCGAGATCACCGGCACCGCCGACCGCGGGCCCGACCGGGTCCTGCGGTTCTCGTTCGTCGGCCTGTTCGGCACTCGCGAGGAGGGCTGAGGCTCACCGCAGCCGGGGGTTCTCCACCCGCAGCCCCGCCGCGACGCCCGCGTGCACGGCCCGCGCCAGCGCGGAACCGACGCGCGACCTCGGCCCGCCGTAGTCCTCTGCCGCGCCGTCGGCCGGACAGAGCACGACCGTCGCGTCGGTGACCGTGCCGGTGCCCGCGACACCGGCTTCCAGCAGGGCCTGCGCCTTCGCCTCCGCGACCGTGGCGACCGCGTTGACCAGCGCCGCCTCGCCGAGCCGCACCGGCGACCAGCAGACCGCGTTGATCGTGCCCGGGCTCCACGCCGACGACTCGGCGGCGACGCGCTCGCCGTCGGCGGCGGCCCAGACCGGATGGCTGACTCCCGTCGTCACGCTCGCGCGGACGCCGGAGTCGGCCGAGGTGACCTCGTGGCGGACGTCGACCGCCGTGAGCATGCCGGTGCCGGGGCCCGAAAGCCCGAGCTCGGCGGCCATCTCGCGCACGTGCGCGCCCGGGTCGGGGTGGTCGTAGTTGGTGCCGACCGTGGCGTTGAGCACCCACGCCCGCTCACCGATCCCTCCGCCCAGCACGGCGGAGGAGATCGCCAGCCATGGGCGGTCGCAGCGCCACACGAGGACGGGACGCGACTCGACGAGGCGCAGGCGGTGCTCGACGCCGATCACGAGGAGCCTCCGCGGCCCGGCGTCCCCGCGGGCGGACCGCCGCTCACTGCCCTGCCAGGGCCTTGACGACCCGCGACGGGCTGGGCCTGCCGAGGTGCCCGGCCATCCAGACGCTGGTCTCCACCAGAGCATCGAGGTCGACACCGTGCTCGATGCCGAGCCCGTCGAGCATCCACACCAGGTCCTCGGTGGCGAGGTTGCCGGTGGCCGACTTGGCGTACGGGCAGCCGCCGAGACCACCCGCCGACGCATCCACAGTGGACACACCGACGCGCAGCGCGGCGTAGGTGTTGGCCAGCGCCTGGCCGTAGGTGTCGTGGAAGTGCACCGCCAGCCGCTCGACGCCGACGCCCGCACCGGCGAAGGTGCGCAGCAGCGTCTCGACGTGCCCCGGCGTGGCCACCCCGATGGTGTCGCCGATCGAGAGCTGGTCGCAGCCCATGTCCAGCAGCCGCTTGCCGACGGAGACGACCTGGTCGACGTCGACCGCGCCTTCCCACGGGTCGCCGAAGGCCATCGAGATGTAACCGCGCACCCGCAGCCCCTCGGCCACCGCGCGCCGCACCACCGGGTCGAACATCACGAACTGCTCGTCCAGGCCGCGGTTGAGGTTGCGGCGGGTGAAGGTCTCGGTCGCCGAGGCGAAGACCGCGATGTCGCCCACCCCCGACTCCAACGCGCGGTCGAGCCCCCGCGAGTTCGGCACCAGCACCGGGTAGCGCACGCCCTCCTGGCGCCGCAGACCGTCGAGCACCTCTCCCGCGTCGGCGAGCTGCGGGACCCATTCCGGCCGCACGAAGCTGGTGGTCTCCACCACCGGCAGCCCGGCGTCGGCCAGCCGGTGCAGGAACTCGATCTTGATCTCGGCGGGGACCACGCCGGACTCGTTCTGCAGGCCGTCGCGGGGGCCGACCTCCCAGATGGTCACCGAGGCCGGCAGCCCCTCCGGCTCCGGCGAGGTCACCGTCATCGGCAACCCCAGCTCTCGCGTTCCCATCAGCGCTCCTCCAAGGTCTGGCCGCACGCCCGCGCATGTGCCGTGCGGGTCCGCGGGCCGCTGCGATGATTCCCTGCTCGACGCCGGGCCCGCCGGGATACCGGCTCCGGGGCGGCGCCGCCCCATGGTTTCACCGCGCCGTGTCCCGGACCACCCATCGCCGCGGGCCGGAGGCGACCGGCCTCACGCGTCCTCCTGGTCGGGCTGGCTGATCTCGCGGTGCAGCAGGGTGTGCACCTTCTCCACCGCCGGGATGTCGTCGAACTCCAGCGGGTCGTCGGAGGCCGACTCCACGACGAGCGTGCCGCAGCCGACCAGCCGGTCCAGCAGCCCGTGCCGGAACCGGACGCTGCTGATCCGGCCGAGCGGGATGTCCACTCCGCTGCGGGTGAAAACCCCCTCGCGCACCATCAGGCGGTCGGTGGTGATCACGAAGTGCGTGGTGCGCCACCGCAGCAGCGGCGCGACGGTGAGCCAGACGACCATGATCGCCGCGACGACCGCGAGCACGACCCAGACCGGCAGGTGCCAGCTCAGCGGCGCGGCCAGCGCCGCCAGGTAAGCGGCGCCTCCGACCACCACCAGCAGCGCCAGCACCGGCAGCACCAGCATCTTCCAGTGCGGGTGCTTGTGCACGACCACGTGCTCGTGCTCGCCGAGCAGCGCGTCAGGGTAGGCCACCGGATTCCTCCTCAGCCGGTCGAGCGCCCGCACGCGGTCCGAGGCGGACCGCCGGACGCGGGCCAGCGTCGCGCATCAGGGATCACGGTACCGGCAGAACGGCTACGCGGGACGGAGGTGAACGACGTCACCCGCCGACACGGCCTTGCTCACCCCACCGGGTCCGCGCACCACCAGGCGGCCCTCCCGGTCGACCGACTCGGCGGTGCCCAGCAGGTCGTCGCGCCCGAACTCCACCCGCACCCGCTTGCCGATCGTGGCGCACCAGCGCTGGTAGCGATCGAGGAGACCGGTGGATACCACGTCGCCGGACCTCGCCCGCCACTCGTCGTCGACGGCGGCGAACGCCTCGAGCAAGCCGGCCGCGAAGTCCTCGCGGTCTACGTCGGCGCCCTCGGCCGCCAGCGAGGTCGCGGGCAGGCCGCCCGCACCGGCGGGCAGCTCCTCGCGGCTGTGGTGGACGTTGACTCCCATGCCGAGCACCACCGCCATGCCGTCGGGCGCCGCGATGGCCTCGGCGAGGATCCCGGCGCCCTTGTGCCACTGGTCGCCGCCGCCCAGCAGCAGGTCGTTCGGCCACTTCAGGGCGGCGCGGACCCCGGTGGTGCGCTCGACGGTCTCGGCCAGCGCCACCCCGGCGATCAGCGGCAGCCACGCCATCGACGTCACGGGAACCTCCGGGCGCAGCAGGACGCTGACGTGCAGGCCGTAGCCGCGCGGGGAGATCCACTGCCGCTGCATCCGGCCGCGGCCCTGCTGCTGCTCCTCGGCGATCAGCACGGTCCGGTCGGCGGCGCCCTCGTGCGCCGCCTTGGCCAGGTCGGTGTTGGTCGAGCCCGTCACCGTCACGACGTCGAGGGCCGCGTAGGGCCCGGCGTCGACCAGTCGCGCCCGCAGTCGTCCGCCGTCCAGCATCACCGGTTCACCCACGTGGCAAGCCTACGAAAAGCGCGCCGGGCCCGGGGACGGGTCCACCCGCCCGGAGCCCGGCGCGTTGTCCGGCAAGCGGCGGCAGCCGCTTGCGGTGTGGGACTCACCGTGCGCCGCTGGGCGACCCACTGCGCAAACCGGGTCGCTCGGCATCGCCATCAGTCGTAGCTCAGGCCGTATGCGTATGGGAACAAGGGGTCCTTGCCGTCTCCGTCGTTGATCGGGAGCTGGTCGAAGGAGCGCATCCAGGTCGTCGGCAGCTTGCCCGTCGGGTTGTGGTCGCCGAAGAGCACGTCGGCCACGCCCTGGCCCTCCGAGCCCGGCAGCCACGACGCCAGCAGCGCGTTCCAGCCGTCCACCTCGCCCGCGATGTCCAGCGGCCTGCCCGACACCGTGACGACCACGACCGGGACGCCCGACGCGCGCAGCTTGGCGATGGTGGCGCGGTCCTCCTCGTCGAGCCCGAGGCCGTCGGGACGGTCGCCCTCGAACTCCGCGTACGGGGTCTCGCCGACCACCGCGATCGCCGCCCGGTAGCTGCCGTCGATGCCGTTGCCGTGGCGGTCGTAGGTGACCTCCGAGCCGCTCGCCGCCGCCCGGATGCCCTCCAGGATCGTGGTGCCCTCGGTGATGTCGCCGCTGGAGCCCTGCCAGGAGATCGTCCAGCCGCCGCTCTGGTTGCCGATGTCGTCGGCGTTCTTGCCCGCCACGAACAGCTTCCCGCCGTCCTTGGCCAGCGGCAGCACGCCGTCGTTGCGCAGCAGCACCTGCGACTCGCGCACGGCCTGCCTGGCCAGCTCGCGGTGCTCGGCGCTGCCGACGGTCGGCAGCAGGTCGCGCTGGGCGAACGGCCGCTCGAACAGCCCCAGCTCGAACTTCTTGGTCAGGATGCGCCGGTTGGCGTCGTCGATGCGCTCCGCAGGCACCTGCCCGGCCTCGACCTCGGCCCGCAGGTAGTCGATGAACTTCTCGTGGCGGCTGGACATCATGAACATGTCGATGCCCGCGTTGACCGACGCCCGCACCTCGTCGGGGGTGAAGTCCTCCTGGCCGTCGAGCTTGTCGATGGCGTCGTAGTCGGAGACCACCAGTCCGCTGAAGCCGAGCTCGCCCTTGAGCACATCGTTGACCAGGTAGGAGCTGGCGTGCAGCTTCTCGCCGTTCCAGCTGCTGTAGGAGACCATGACCGACCCGACGCCGCGGGCGATGGCCTCCCGGAACGGAGGCAGGTGGATCTCCCGCAGCTCCTGCTCGCCGATCTCGGTGTTGCCCTGGTCGTCGCCGCCGGTCGTGCCGCCGTCGCCGACGTAGTGCTTGGCGGTTGCCATGACCGAGCTCGGCGTGGCGCCCAGCACCTCGCCCTGCAGCCCCGTCACCGCGCCGGTCATCGCCGAGGCGTTCTCGGGCTTCTCGCCGAACGACTCGTAGGTGCGTCCCCAGCGGTCGTCGCGGGCCACGCACACGCACGGCGCGAACGACCAGTCGATGCCGGTGGCGGCGACCTCCTGCGCGGTGGCCGCGCCGATCCGCTGGACCAGGTCCGGGTTTCCGGTGGCCCCGAGGCCGATGTTGTGCGGGTAGATCGTCGCCCCATGCACGTTGTTGTGGCCGTGCACCGCGTCCACGCCGTAGATCAGCGGTATGCCGAGCGGGGTCGAGAGCGCCGCGCGCTGGTAGGAGTCGTACATGTCCGCCCACGCCTGCGGCGTGTTCGGCTCCGGCGCCGAGCCGCCGCCGCTGAGCACCGACCCGATGCGGTGGTCGGCGACGGCCTGCGGTCCGGCGGCCTTGCGCTCGACCTGCACCATCTGGCCGAGCTTGTCGTCCAGCGACATCCGGGCCATCAGGTCGTCGACCCGGTCGGGGACCGGTAGCCGCGGGTCGCGGTAGGCCGGGCGGCCGCCGTCGGCGGACGGCACGGCGGCGGCGGTGAGCAGCACGGTCGCCGCCAGCCCCACCAGGGTGGCGACCGCCCGGCGGGCGCGGGGGATTCGGGCAAGGGGCATCGCAAGATCCTCCTCGTGAGCGAGGTCTCCAGTGTCGTGGGAGCGCTCTCACGCACCAATCGGCCGATCGGCCCCACCGCTGCCACCCAACGGGCCGGTGTTGACCACCGCCGTACCGATCGGTACGGTCACCTGCGTACCGATCGGTACGGCGCGGGAGGGACTCCGATGACGGGCGAGGGACGGACACCGGCGGGACAGCGCGTGTGGGAAACCGCCCACGAGCTGTTCTACCGCGAAGGCGTGCGGTCGTGCGGTGTCGCCGAGATCGCCGAGCACTCCGGCGTGGGGAAGCCGAGCATCTACCGCAACTTCGGTTCGAAGGACGAACTGGCGGTCGCCTACCTCCGGGAGAAGGCGGTGCCGCCCCGGGAAATCCTGCGGGCGGCGCGAGAGGCGTTCCCCGGCGATGCCCGGGCCCAGCTCCGCCACGTGGTCGGGCAGATCGCCCGCGAGATCACCGCAGCCGGCCATCGCGGGTGCCCGCTGGCCAACGCCGTCGTGGAGTTCCCCGACCGGACGCACCCGGTGCGCGAGGCGGCCGAGGCGCTGAAGCACGAGTACCTCGGCCTGTTCACCGAGCTCGTCGCTCCCCTCCCCGTCGACGATCCGGAGAACCTGGCCCACCTGATCCAGATGCTCGTCGAGGGCGCCCACATCACCGGACAGATCTTCGCCCCCGACCGCTCCGCCGCGAACCTCGTCGACGCCACCGACCGGCTCGTCGAGTCCTACCTGCGCCGCTGAGCACGACTGACGAGGAAGGTCATGACCACCCTGACCGGCTATGCCGACCAGCTGATCCGCAACCGGCGCGCCGTTCGCGCGTTCCGACCGGACCCGGTTCCCGACGAGACCCTGCGCGCGGTGTTCTCGCTGGCGGGTGCGGCGCCGTCCAACTCCAACACCCAGCCGTGGCACGTCGAGGTCGTCAGCGGCTCCGCCCGCGACCGGCTCGGCGAAGCGCTGCTGGACGCACATGCGCGCGGAGCCGTCTCCACGGACTTCCCCTACCGGGAAGACCTGTACGTCGGGACCTACGCCCGGCGGCGCAGGGAAGCGGGCGCTGCGATGTACGCCGCGCTGGGAATCAGCCGCGAGGACCACGAAGCCCGCGCGGCCTACGACGCCGAAAGCCTGCGCTTCTACGGTGCGCCCCACGTCGCGTTCCTGTTCCTGCCGCCGAACGCCGAAGCGCGCATGGCGGCCGATCTCGGCATGTACGGGCAGACCCTCCTGCTGGCGCTGGCCGCGCACGGCATCGCGAGCTGCCCGCAGGGCCTGCTGAGCTTCTACGCCGACACCGTCCGCGAAGCACTCGGCGTAAGCGACCGCAAGTTGCTGTTCGGGGTTTCCTTCGGCTACGCCGACCCGTCCGCGCCCGTCAACCACATCACCATCCCCCGCGCGGACCTCGCCGAGAGCACGCGGTTCCACTCGTAGGCAACCCTGCGGGCTCGCCGAGGCGCTGTCGGCCGCAGGCATCCGTTCGGAGGGTCGGCTGGTCTGATCGACAGCCCGACTTTCGCCTGTAGTGGCCGCGTGATCACCGGCCTACGCTCCCCCGGCCAACCCGAACCGGAGGTGCAAACGCCGTGCCCGAAGCCCGCTGGTCCGCACTGCTGTGCGGCATCCCGCTCGTAGTCGCCGCCATGACACCGCAGGCGGGGGCCACCCCGCAGCCGACGCCCGAGCCGGGCGTCGGGGTCTCCCAACCCGTGTTCACCGCCGAACCCGTCCGCGAGACCGTGTGGGTGGAGACGGGCCTGGACGGCGACGGTGACGGAGTCCTCGACCGGGTGGCCGCCGACATCGCCCGGCCGGCGGGCACCGACGCCCGGGTGCCGGTGATCATGGACGCGAGCCCCTACTACTCCTGCTGCGGACGCGGCAACGAGTCCGAGCGCAAGACCTACGACGACCAGGGCCGCCCGGTCGGCTTCCCGCTGTTCTACGACAACTACTTCATCCCCCGCGGCTACGCGACCGTGCTGGTCGACCTCGCGGGCACGAACCGCTCGCAGGGCTGCGTCGACGTCGGCGGCCCGTCCGACGTCACCTCCGCCCGCGCGGTGGTCGACTGGCTCAACGGCCGCGCCAAGGGCTTCGACAGCTCCGACGGCGGCAGGCCGGTCGAGGCGCCGTGGACGACCGGCGACGTCGGCATGATCGGCAAGTCCTACGACGGGACCATCGCCAACGGGGTCGCCGCCACCGGCGTCGAGGGGCTGCGGACCATCGTGCCGATCGGCGCGATCAGCTCCTGGTACGACTACTACCGCTCCGACGGCGTCTCGTTCGGTTTCGACCCCGTCGGGCTCGCCCGGACCGTCGAGGAGGGCGGCAGGCCGGACTGCGACCCGGCCAAGCACAACCTGGTCGACGGCGCACCGGCCAACGGCGACATGACTCCACTGTGGAGCGAGCGGAACCACGTGCCGGACGCGGGCAACGTGCGGGCGAGCGTGTTCGCCGTGCACGGGCAGGGCGATCTCAACGTCAAGATGCTCCAGTTCGGACAGTGGTGGGACGCGCTGGCCCGCGGCGGCGTCGAGCGCAAGGTCTGGCTGAGCCAGACCGGCCACGTCGACCCGTTCGACTTCCGGCGCGAGGAGTGGGTGCGCACGCTGCACCGCTGGTTCGACCACTACCTGCTCGGCATGGACGACGGCATCGAGAAGGAGCCCGCGGCCAGTGTCGAACGGGCGCCCGACCAGTGGAGCGACGAACCGGCCTGGGGCGGCGAGCAGGCCCGGCCCACCACGCTGCACCCGCGACCGGGCTCGACCGGCGGACTCGGCGAGCTCGGCCCGGAACCGGGACGGGGCAGCGCCTCGTTCACCGACGACCCGCGCCTCGGCGAGTACGACTGGGCCGCGCGGCCGGACCAGCCCTCGCCGGCCAGGACGCTGTTCACCACGGGCCCGCTCGAACAGGACATGCGGATCGCGGGAACCGGCTCGGTGACCGTCGCGGCCAAGCCTGGCACCGACACCGCGCACCTCTCGGCGATGCTCGTCGACTACGGCCCCGCCACCACGCGCGACTACCTCGGCCAGGGCGAGGGCATCCGCAACACGGGAACGGAGTCGTGCTGGGGGGAGAGCCGTCCCGGCGACGACGCCTGCTACACCGACACCGAGGCGACCAGGTCCGATGTGGACTTCGAGATCATCGCCCGCGGCTGGGCCGACCTGGCCAACCACGAGTCGCTGTCCGATGAGCGGCCGCTGCGGCCGGGAACCCCGTACGAGATGACGTTCCGGCTCGCGACCACCGACCACGTGGTGCCCGCGGGGCACCGGCTCGCGCTGATCATCGGCGGTACCGACAAGGAGTTCATCGTCGCCCCGTCCCGGCCCGGCGAGATCGGCCTGGACCTTTCGGGAACCTCGGTCACGCTGCCGGTCGTCGGCGGCGCCTCGCCGCACACCACGGCGACGTCCCCGGCGGGACCGCCGGTCGTGCGGCCGGACCGCGCGCCGCAGCAGCCGGACGTCCAGCTCAACCGCCCGTAGCGCGCACGCGGGGTTTGCCGGATTCCTCGGAACCGGCACACCCCTGCTGCGTGGACGGTGGAGCCGGACCGGGTGCGCCCCCGGTCCGGCTCCGGGGCGGTTAACCCCTGACCAAGCTCAGCCCGTAGACGCTCAGCGCCTCGTTGACGGGCTGGAAGTAGGTCGTGCCGCCGGAGCTGCAGTTGCCCGAACCACCCGAGGTCATGCCCTGGGCCTGGTTGCCGCTGATGAACGAGCCACCGGAGTCACCCGGCTCGGCGCAGACGTTGGTCCGGGTCAGGCCGGTGACCGTGCCCTGCGGGTAGCGGACGGTCTGGTTCAGCGCCTGCACGGTGCCGCAGTGCCAGCCGGTCGTGGAACCGGAGCGGCAGATCGAGCTGCCGACCGGGGCCGCCGACGAACCCGACACCGCCCGGGTCGAGCCGTTGTACAGGTTCACCCGGCCCGTCGGCGTCCAGTTCGAGTTCACCGAGACCCAGGCGTAGTCGTTGCCCGGGAAGGACGAACCCTGGAACGAACCCATGGCGACCTGGTTGTAGCCGGAGACCGCCGTGCCGCGGGTGCCGCAGTGCCCGGCGGTGACGAAACCCGCCTGGCCGGAGGACGAGCGCACCGAGAAGCCGACCGAGCAGCGTCCGCCCATGTAGTAGGCGTCGCCACCGACCACGTTGTAGAGCGTGCGCGGCGACTCGGCGACGTCCTGCACGCGCACCGAGTCCCCGGCGGCCTTCGCCTTGTCCAGGAAGGCGTCGGTCGCGGCGTCGCGCCCGTTGACGGAGACGACGACGCTGCTGCTGGGCACGTCGACGTACCAGCCGGTCACCGAGGCGGGCGCCGCCGCGTCCATCGCGTCCAGCGCCGCCTTGGTGGCGTCGAGTTCGCGCAGGCTGTTCGGCACGACCGCGGCCTCGGCTCCCGCCGCCCGCACCTTCGCCGCGTCGGCCTGCTCGGTCACCCCGACGACGAGCTTGCCGCGCGCGGCGTCGAAGTGGGAACCGCCGAAGCTCTCGCCCAGCGAGCGGCTCAGCTCGGCGTCGGCCCGCATCGCCGTGGCCTCCTGCGCCAGCCGGGCGTGCGCCTGCTGGGCGGAGATGCCGAGGTCGCGCTGCATCGCCGCGACCAGGTCGGGCGACACCGGCGCGGCGCCGACGGTGGGTGCGCCGATCGCGGCGATGGTGCCCGCCGCGAGCACGGCCACACCGGCCAGCCGAATTGTTCGCTTCATGATTCGTCTCCCTAGATCCGTGGTTGGGGACCACCCGCGCGAGCGGACTTCTGGTCCGCGGGCGCGCAGGAGTTGTGGAAAACAAATGCGGTGAAGGCGGAGTTCGCGGTCTACCGGTGATCAGCCGGGCGTCGTTCGCTCCGCACGTGAACGGGGAAACCGGGCCACCGGAGGAGAAGGTGATCCGGGGTCGGGCGCCCGGTCGGGGAACCGGTCCCGTGCCATTCAGGACAGTAAGAATTCCTTGCGCACAGGAGAAGCCGCCATTCAGCCCATTCCGGTGATACAGGACACGTTCGGCCCAGCCTCGCGCCGGTACATCCGCCCGCGGCGGTACATCCAGCCCTGTGCACCGGGTCCAGCGAGCCCGCTCCACGGCGACACGTCCGATCCGGTGCGCAGCGCGCGGTCGTATCCTCGGCGCCGTGCGCTTCGTCCTCGCCTCGGCCTCCCCCGCCCGCCTGTCCGTGCTCCGCTCCGCCGGGATCGACCCGCTGGTGCGGGTCTCCGGCGTCGACGAGGACGCGGTGGCCGCCGGACTGACCGACCCGACGCCGCCGGAGCTGGTGACCGCGCTGGCCGCGGCCAAGGCCGAGGCCGTCCTGCCCGCGGTCGCCGCCGAGGAGCCCGACGCGGTCGTCGTGGGCTGCGACTCGATGCTGTCGGCGCCCGACGGCGAGATCGTCGGCAAGCCCGGTACGCCGCAGGCCGCCGCCGAGCGGTGGCGCAAGACCGCGGGCCGGTCCGGCGAGCTGCTGACCGGGCACGCCGTGGTGGTGCTGCGCGGCGGTGAGGTCGTGGCCCGAACGCGGGGACACCTGGGCACCACGGTGCGGTTCTCCGAACCCACCGAGGCCGAGCTCGACGCCTACATCGCCACCGGCGAGCCGCTGCACGTGGCGGGCGGCTTCACCCTCGAGGGGTTCGGGGGCTGGTTCATCGAGGGCGTCGACGGCGACCCGTCCAGCGTGCTGGGGATCAGCCTGCCGCTGACCCGCAAGCTGCTGGCCGAGGTCGGGGTGAGCGTGGTGACGCTGTGGGGTCCTCCGGTCGCGCGCTGACGTGCCCCGTCGCGGCGTTCGAGTGAACACGAACACAATTCGGTTACCGGGGAATGGCGGCGCCGCACCCAGCGGTTACAACTGTCCGCGATGGAAACCTACCGGCGCATCTACCTGACCGAGCGCCTGCACGTCGATCTGCGGCGGCAGGCCAGTTCCATCTGTCCGTAGTCGGCGAAAGACCCGCCAGCCGCCGGCCGACCGGCCCGCGGCAGAGCCGACCCCCGGCGCGATCGCGCCGGACTTCGCGACTTACGGGAGATCCTCGTGTCCACATCCACCGCCCAGGTGAACCGGCGCGCACCGCGCTTCAACCCCAAGGTGTTCGCCGTCGCGGTCGTCGCCTCGCTCGTGCTCGGCGCGCTGCTGGGCTGGATCGCCAAGACGACCGGGGCGAGCTGGCTGGTCACCACCCTCGACACCATCGGCTCGGTCTTCACCAGCCTGCTCACCTTCACCGTGCTGCCGCTGATCTTCACCGCGATCGTGGTCGGCATCAACAGCCTGCGGTCGGTCGGCGGAGGCCGCACCGCCGCGCGGCTCGGCGGCAAGACCGCGCTGTGGTTCGCCGCCACCTCGCTCATCGCGGTGCTCATCGGCATCGGCCTCGGCGCGCTGTTCCAGCCGGGCCGCGGCCTGGTGATCGAACCCGACCCGGCCAAGCTCGCCGCCATCGGCGAGAAGACGCACGGCTCGTGGCTCGACCTGTTCAACGGCCTGGTGCCGCAGAACCTGGTCAGCGCCTTCGCCGAGGGCGAGACGCTGCAGGTGGTGTTCGTGGCGCTGCTGATCGGCGCCGCCAGCTACAGCCTCGGCGACAAGGCCGAGCCGTTCGTGAACTTCAGCCGCTCGGCCTTCGAGGTCATCCAGCGGGTCCTCGGCTGGATCATCCGGCTCGCCCCGATCGGCACCCTCGGCCTGATCGGCAACGCCGTCGCCACCTACGGCAACGAGTTCTTCACCCCGCTGCTGAAGCTGATCGCCGCCGTCTACGTCGCGTGCGCGCTGGTGCTGTTCGTCGTCTACCCGCTGCTGCTGCGGTTCGTGGCCGGCGTCAGCCCGGTCCGGTTCTTCGCCAAGACCTGGACCGTCCTGCAGTTCGCGTTCGTGTCCCGCTCCTCCAGCGCGACGCTGCCGATGAGCAGGCAGGCCGCCGAGAACCTCGGCGTCGACCGCTCGTACGCCAACTTCGCGGTGCCGCTGGCGACCACGACGAAGATGGACGGCTGCGCGGCGATCTACCCCGCGATCGGCTCGATGTTCATCGCGAACCTCTTCGGCATCCACCTGGGTCCGGCCCAGTACCTGACGATCATCGCGGTCGCCGTCTTCGGCGCCATCGCCACCGCCGGGGTGACCGGCTGGTTCACCATGCTGACGCTGACCGTCGGCGCGCTGGGCTTCCCGCCCGAGGTGGTGGCCACCGGCATCGCGATCGCCTACGCGGTCGACCCGATCCTGGACATGATGCGCACCGCGACCAACGTCGCGGGCCAGATCGTGGTCCCGACCGTGGTGGCCCGCACCGAGGGACTGCTCGACGACGAGGTGCTGGCCGCTCCCAGTGCCCCGCCGCTGCTGGACGACTCCTCGGACGCGCGTCTGGCCAGGGCCTGACCCACGACGCCGCGAGCGGCCCCGCCCGACCCGCGGGTTCACATGGTCGTCGCAACACCTCGATCTGAGGAGTTGCGGCGGCCATGTCGTTTTCGGAGGACCTTGAGCGTCACGGCGATGTTCTGGTGCGGATGGTGGATGCGGGGGTGCCGGTAGCGGCGGCTTGTGAGGTTGTGGGGGTCGGGCGCAGCCGTGGCTATGAGATCTTGCGGGCCCGTGGCCGGGGGTCGGGTAAGCGAACTGGCATCAGTGCTGTGGTACGCGAGCGGGTCATCGCGGTGTTCGAGGAGTCGGCAAGCATCAACCGAGCGGCGATCGTGAGCGGGCTGAGTCATGGCGCTGCTCGACGGATCCTGGTCGAGGCCGAGCTGGTTCCCGCGGCGAGGGCCGCGAGGGGCAAAGCGCATGCGAGGGTGCGGTTCTTGGAGTTGGTCGAACAGGGCTGGTCCACCACGCGCGCGGCCAGAAAGGTGGGTGTGCATCCGCGTACCGGGCGGGACTGGCGTGGCGGGGTCCGCAAGACCCGCAACACGCGTGTCTACCCGAACGGGGTGGTCGTGGACTCCGATGCCGGAACCCGGTACCTCACCTCCATGACCCGATCAGCCGATGCTGTCACCAGCGACCGTTACCTGTCTCTGGATGAGCGGCTGGTGATCGCCGACGGACTGATCAACAAGTTCACCCTCACCGAGATCGCGGCCGGCCTCGGTAGGAACAAGTCCACGGTCTCCCGCGAGGTCGGCGCGCACAGCGTCGAAGGGGTCTATCTGCCTCATCAGGCGCACCGCAATGCCGCGGCCAACCGGGTGCGGCCCAAGGCATCGAAGCTGGTCATGAACACCGCGCTGCGTGAACAGGTCGAGCTGGGCCTGGAGCGGAAGTTGTCGCCGGAGCAGATCTCGAACAGGCTTGTGAGGGACTTCCCTGACGACGAGAGCATGCGCGTGAGCCACGAGACGATCTACCAGGCGCTCTACTTCCAGGCCCGTGGCGGCCTCAAGCGCGAGGTTCAACGCGCGCTGCGCACCGGCCGGACCCGCCGCAAGCCGCAGCGGCATCCCGGTCAGCGCCGGCACCGGTTCAGCGACGAGATGATCATGATCTCCGACCGGCCCGCGGAGGTCGCCGACCGCGCGGTCCCCGGTCATTGGGAGGGTGACCTGATCATGGGCGAAGGCAACCAGTCCGCGATCGGCACCCTGGTCGAGCGCGCCACCCGCTACACAATGCTGGTCCACCTGCCCCACGGGCACGACGCCGATCAGGTCCGTGACGGCCTGATCAAGACCGTTTCGACCCTGCCCGAGCACATGCGCGGCTCACTCACCTGGGACCAGGGCTGCGAGATGGCCCGGCACAAACAGTTCTCCCTGGCCACCGACATGACCGTCTACTTCTGCGACCCCGCCAGCCCCTGGCAGCGCGGCAGCAACGAGAACACCAACGGCCTGCTCCGCCAGTACTTCCCCAAGGGCACCGACCTGAGCGTCCACGGACCCGAAGACCTCGAACACGTCGCCCAAGAACTCAATAGCCGACCACGCAAAACGCTCGGCTGGGATACCCCAGCCGAGCGTCTGCGTGATCTACTCACCACCTAACAACCAAGACGGTGTTGCAACGACCCCTGAAATCCACCACCTGGGCGGGGCTGTTTTCGCGTTCGCCGCCCGTCTCGCCGGAAACCGGGCCCGACGCTGGTCAGCGCCTAGACTCGGTGCGTATCCGGTGCTCTGTAGGGGAGGCCGCCGTGGCCCAGCAGGACGTCCAGGACACCCGTGAACGCACCGCGCCGCTGCGCAAGGTGCTGGTGGCGAATCGGGGTGAGATCGCGGTGCGGGTGGTTCGGGCGTGCCGGGATGTGGGGGTGGGCAGTGTGGCGGTGTATGCGGAGCCGGATGTGGATGCGGTGTTCGTGCGGTTGGCCGATGAGGCGTTCGGGTTGGGTGGGTCGACGGCGGCGGAGTCGTACCTAAACATCGGCAAGGTGATCGATGCGGCGAAGCGGTCGGGGGCGGATGCGGTGCATCCGGGGTATGGGTTCTTGTCGGAGAACGCGGATTTCGCGCAGGCGGTGCTGGATGCGGGTCTGGTGTGGGTGGGTCCGTCGCCGGAGGCGATCCGGGTGTTGGGGGACAAGGTGACGGCGCGGCGGATCGCGTTGGAGGTGGGGGCGCCGTTGGTGCCGGGGACCGAGGAGCCGGCCTCGGGTGCTGATGAGGTGGTGGCCTTCGCCGAGGAGCACGGGTTGCCGGTGGCGATCAAGGCGGCGTTCGGTGGTGGGGGCCGGGGGTTGAAGGTGGCGCGCAGTCTGGAGGAGATTCCGGGGTTGTTCGAGTCGGCGGTGCGGGAGGCCGAGGCGGCGTTCGGTCGGGGTGAGTGTTTCGTGGAGCGGTATCTGGACCGGCCGCGGCATGTGGAGGCCCAGGTGCTGGCTGATCGGCACGGCAACGTGGTGGTGGTGGGGACGCGGGATTGTTCGTTGCAGCGGCGGCATCAGAAGTTGGTGGAGGAGGCGCCGGCACCGTTTTTGTCCGGGGAGCAGCGGGAGCGGATTCATACCGCGGCGCGGGAGATCTGTGCGCGGGCGGGTTATGCGAGTGCGGGCACGGTGGAGTTTTTGGTGGGTGTGGACGGGACGATTTCGTTTTTGGAGGTCAACACGCGGTTGCAGGTGGAGCATCCGGTGTCGGAGGAGACCACGGGGTTGGATCTGGTGGTCGAGCAGTTGCGGATCGCGGCGGGTGAGCGGTTGTGGCTGGACGCCGATCCGGTGCCGGTGGGGCATGCGATCGAGTTCCGGATCAATGGGGAGGATCCGGGGCGGGATTTCCTGCCTGCGCCGGGGACGGTGGAGCGGTTCGTGGTGCCGTCGGGTCCGGGGGTGCGGGTGGATGCCGGGGTGGAGTCGGGCAGTGTGATCGGGGGGCAGTTCGACTCGTTGCTGGCGAAGGTGATCGTGTGGGGGCGGGATCGGGCGCAGGCGTTGGCGCGGTCGCGGCGGGTGCTGGCCGAGATGCGGGTGGAGGGGTTGGCCACGGTGTTGCCGTTTCACCGGGCGGTGGTGGCCGATCCGGCGTTCACCGCCGAGGGTGCCGGTGGGTTCGGGGTGCATACCCGGTGGATCGAGACCGAGTTCGACAACACGCTGCCGGCGTTCGACGGTGCGGCCGAGGCCGCGGAGGCGGCGCGGCGGCGGACGGTGGTGGTCGAGGTCGGTGGCCGCCGGTTGGAGGTGTCGCTGCCGGCGGATCTGACTCCGGCGGTCGCACCGGCCGCGGGGGCGGGGCGTGCGCGCAGGCGCTCGGGCGGGGGTCGTGGTGGCGCGGCCTCGGGGGATGCGGTGACCGCGCCGATGCAGGGCACGCTGGTCAAGCTCGCGGTGGCCGAGGGCGACCGGGTCGGCGCGGGTGAGGAGATCGCGGTGCTGGAGGCGATGAAGATGGAGAACCCGGTACTGGCGCACAAGGACGGCACCGTCACCGGCCTGACCGCCCAGCCCGGCGACACCCTCACCCAGGGCACCACCCTCTGCGAACTCAAAGACTGACCACCCCGTCCGGCGGCCTACCATGGGGCCGTGGGCAAGCAGCGCGACCTGCGGGTCGGCGATCAGGAACGCGAACTGGCGATGGAACTGCTCGGCACGCACATGTCCGCGGGCAGGCTGGAGGTCGACGAGTACGACCAACGCTGCGTAAGAGCCGCCTCAGCCCGCTACGCCTCCGAGCTCGACGCGCTCTTCGACGACCTGCCCTCCCCTCGGCCGTCCGACCGCGCACCGGTACCCGTGCGGTCGGTCCCGGCGTCCCGCAGCGGGAACCTGGTGCTCGTGGCGTGCGTGGGCGCGATGCTGGTGTTCCTCGCGATCGTGGTCAAACAACCGGTTTTCGTGGTGCTGCTGGTGCTGGCGTTCGGGCTGTGGTTCGCCCGGCGCCGCCGGTGAGCCCCGTCCCGCGACACCCCGCGTGAGCTGAGTCGCAGCGCACGACGCGTTCTCGCCTGAGCTCCAACGGGTGTGCCGGGCGTTTCGCTACGGTGAACACCATGCACAGCTCGCGGACCGGACGACGCCTGCTGGGCGGGGCGTCGGTCGTCGCGGCTCTCGCGCTGCCCGGTTGCGGACTCCTGGCGGAGCACACCGCCGACACCGCGACGCAGCCACCGCCACCTCCGCCGCCCACCACGAGCTCGGCGCAGCCGCTGCCGCCGCGCCCGTTCGACATCGCCCTCGACGGGCTGAACCCGTGCGAACTGCTCACCGCCGACCAGCGCGCGCAGCTCGGCTTCGACCGCGAGCCGCTGCCGGACTCCGAGGCAGGCTTCGGCGACGCGGCCACCTGCAGCTACCGCAACACCACCGCGAAGGTCGGCGCCCGGCTGTCGCTGATCACCACCGAGGGCATGGGCGTCTGGACCGACGACACCGCCCAGGTCGAGGCGACCCCGGTCGTCATCGGCGGATTCCCCGCGCTGGTGATCAAGACTCCGGACCTGAACCTGTCGTGCAACGTCGCGATCGACGTCGCCGAGGGCCAGCACGTCGACGTCCTCTACCGCGACGACGGCGGCCGTCCCGCGCCGCCGCTCGAATCGCTGTGCGCGGGCGCCCAGCGGGTCGCCGAGGACACCGTCGCGTCGCTGGTGGCGCCGCCCACGTCGAGCTCCGAGAAGCCGAGCCGGCAGCCGGAGACCGAGTCCGAGCCGGTGGTCGAACCCACCGGTTAGGCGCACGCCGCCACACGATCGGGCGTGATCTTTCGGCGACTCCCGGTTGCCAGCGTGTTCACCGCCTCGTGTGTGACCGGCACCTTTAGGCCCTCCGTTGGTGACACTCACCGCGTTTGGAGCACTCCCCAGAGTGACAAATGGTGATTACAGTGTTCCGCGGACGTCTCACCTGTGGGAGGGGAAACCGTGCCGCTCAGTTCACCACCGGGCTACGGCTCATCGGACTCCACCGGAGTGCCGGCGCAGGCCGGCGGATCGGTGCAGGTCGAGCCCTCCGCCATCCCGAACCTCGTCAGCGCCCTGCAGACCTCGCTCGACGAGGTCGGCGTGCAGATCGAGCACGCGATCACCGAGCTGCGCATCCGGCCGTGGGCCGGCGACCCGGTCAGCAGCACCGCGGCGGAGGAGTTCAACCAGCGTTCGGTCGGTGGCGGGGACGACGCCCTCACCGCGCTGTGCGGGTACCGCGACCAGCTCCAGGCGGCGGCCGAGTCGCTGCGCCTGGCGGGCAGGCAGTACGAGCGGATCGAGGACGACAACGTCGTCCGCATGGGCGGAGGCTGCTGAGCCGATGGGCGACCACCGCTGGCAGGGCTACCGCCACGAGGAGCTCTTCGACCAGATCCACCAGGGTCCGGGCCCGTCGGGCTCCAGCGACTCCATCCGGCGCTGGAGCGAGCTGACCCGCGCGCTCGGCGAGATCGACAGCGGGCTCGCGACGGCCCTGTCGGGCGCGATGTCGGGTTGGCAGGGCGCCGCCGCCGACAGCGCGCGGGACGGGCTGCGCCCGCTGGGCGACTGGGCGATGCAGGCCCAGCAGGCGGCCGACGCGATGCGCGACCGCGCCGAGCAGCAGGCGGAGTTCATCAGCAAGGCGCGGGCCGACATGCCGCCGCCGGTGCCGGTGACCGCCGAGGAGCCCGGCGCGGCCGAGTCGGTGCTCACCCACCTCTTCGGCGGCCAGAGCGACTACGAGGTGCAGGAGTCCCAGCGCGACGCCGCCGAGCAGCGCGCGTTCGCTGTCATGCGCACCTACGAAGCCTCGACGACCGCCAACACCACCTCGCTGGCGTCGTTCGCACCGCCGCCCCAGGTCGTCGTGGACGCGCCGGTGAAGTCCAGCTCGCCCACCCCCGGTGGACAGCAGTCGATCACCATCAGCTGGGGCGCGAGCACACCCGCGGTCCCGGCGGCGCGGTCTGCGACCGGGGTGGCATCCCGGGGCTCCGGAACTCGCGCGGCTTCCCGCGCACCAGGTGGTGCCCCCGCGCGCGGCTCCGGACCACGTCCAGGCGGCGGCGCACCGGCTCGTCCAGGTGGTGGCGCACCGGCCCGCCCCGGTGGCGCGGCGGGGACGCCCCGGCCCCGCAACGACGAGCCCGAACAGCTCGACCGCGAGGTCACCGAGGAGTTCGGCAGTCCGGGCGGCTTCTTCGACGAACCCCAGACCCATTCCCGGCCGGTGATCGGTGGCGAGCCCGGCCGATGGTGATCGGCGCGCAAGCCGACCGGGACCGGCTGGTGACCCTGTCGGCGCTGGAGTTCGACGTCCTCTTCGAGCACCTCGGGCTGGACACGATGCCGCTGGTGCTCAAGGTCCCCTCGCCCGGACGCACCCACACCGAACGCGCGGAGCTGGTGGAGTCGGCGTGGCGGTCGCTGTCGCGGCGCGGCCTCGGCGGGCCCACCGGCATCGACGGTGAGCTGGAGCGGATGCTGCGGACCCTCGCGCGGCCGCGGCGCGAGGTCGACGGCCGGCTGTGGCTCGGGCGCAGCGTCCGGGTACTCGCGGCCGCCGACGACGAGCACGCGGTGCTCGCGGCCAAGGAGGACGACGCGCTGACGCTGCGACCGGCCGCCGCGTCCGGCCTGCCGCGAGAGGCCGCATCGGTGCTGCCGCAGCTCGGCCCGGGTCCCGGCGGTTCGGTGTCGGTGCCCAGCGCCGACCTCGACGCGGCCGCCGCGGAGGCGGGCGCCGACGTCGAGAGGTTGCAGGCGGGGCTGCGGCGCAGGGGCGTGCGTTCCGGCGACGCCGAGGCGCTGACCAGCATGGTCGGCGAGGTCGGCGCGCGCGGTCAGTTCGGCGCCGCAGCGCGGGACCGCTGGGGGCGCCGCTTGCGCGGCTCGCACGTCGTCGGGTTCTTCGACACCCCGCGCGGCCGCTACGTGCAGGTAAGGCGGCAGTCGCCGTCGGGCGACCCGTGGAGCACGGTCGCGCCGGTGGACGCCCGCCGCATGATCGGCCACCTCGACGAACTGCTCGCCGAGGTCACCGGGGACTGACCGGCCCGCGGGCCGATGACCGGCCGTTCGCCCACGGGTCCGGTCGAGCATCCGCCGCCAACCGCCAAGAGAGATTCCGCTTGCCCCGCAACGGAAATCCCGAAAACGCGTCAGCCCGGGCGGCGGGATGTCCCCGCACGCCCGGGCTGACGCGCACCACCGTCGTCCCCGGCCGTGGTCGTCCCCCTCCGCGGACGTCCGGCGGCGCTCCCGGGTGCGAGCGCGGTTCAGTGCCGCGCCCGGCCGCGTCGACTCGGCCGCGGCCGCCCGGGAGCCGCTGCGCCGCTGGTGGTCGCAGGACTCCGCCCGTCAGCACTCCCGGACGAGCGGGCCCGCACGGCACCGGTCGCCGTCAGCTGCCCGGCTCGACCAGCTTCGCCCGCGCCTCCGGCGCCGCCGACCGCTTCGCGTCGGCCGCCTCGTCGTCGGGCTGGGTCTGGGAGTCGCGCTCGGCCTCGACCCGCCGCACGTAGACGTCGACCTCGCGGGCGATGCGTTCGTCGTCCCAGCCCAGCACGTCCGACATCAACCGGGCCACCGCCTCGGCGCAGTCGACGCCGCGGTGCGGGTACTCGATGGAGATCCGGGTGCGCCGGGTCAGCACGTCCTCCAGGTGCAGCGCGCCCTCGTGGCTGCACGCGAAGACCACCTCGGCCTGCAGGTAGTTCGGTGCCGACGGCACCGGCTTGAGCAGCTCCGGCCGCTCCTCCGCCAGTGCGAGCACCTCGTGGACCTGCGAGCCGTAGCGGTCGAGCAGGTGCCGGATCCGGTACGGGTGCACGCCGTGCTTGCCCGCGAGCTGGTCGGCCTGGTTGACCAGCGCGTGGTAGCCGTCGGCGCCCAGCAGCGGCACCTTGTCGGTGATCGACCGCGCGATGCGGCCGGAGACGTCGCTGCCGATCGCGTCCACCGCGTCGGCGGCCATCACCCGGTACGTCGTGTACTTGCCGCCCGCGATGGCGACCAGTCCGGGCGCGACGCGGGCGACCGCGTGCTCGCGGGAGAGCTTCGAGCTCTCCTCGCTCTCCCCGGCCAGCAGCGGCCGCAGCCCGGCGTAGACGCCCTCGATGTCGTCGTGGGTCAACGGCGTGGCCAGCACGGTGTTGACGTGTTCGAGGATGTAGTCGATGTCCTTCTTCGTCGCCGCCGGGTGGGCGAGGTCGAGGTTCCAGTCGGTGTCGGTGGTGCCGACGATCCAGTGGCTGCCCCACGGGATCACGAACAGCACCGACTTCTCGGTGCGCAGGATCATCCCGGTCTCGGCGACGATCCGGTCGCGCGGGACGACGATGTGCACGCCCTTGCTGGCCCGCACCCGGAAGCGCCCGCGACCTCCGGAGAGCTTCTGCAGCTCGTCGGTCCACACGCCGGTGGCGTTGATGACCGCCTGGGCGCGCACCTCGGTCTCGGCGCCGGTCTCGACATCGCGCACCCGCACGCCCGCGATCCGGTCGGCCTCCCGCAGGAACCCGATGACCTGGGTCGAGCTCGTGACGACCGCGCCGTAGCGGGCGGCGGTCCTGGCGACGGTCATGGTGTGGCGGGCGTCGTCGGCCTGCGCGTCGTAGTAGCGGATGCCGCCGATGAGCGCGTCGCGCTTGAGCGCAGGGGCCATCCGCAGCGCGCCCGCGCGCGTCAGGTGCTTCTGCCCCGGCACCGAGCGGGCGCCGCCCATCGTGTCGTAGAGGAACAGTCCCGCCGCGGAGTAAGGACGTTCCCAGATGCGGTGGGTAAGCGGGTAGAGGAAGCTGACCGGCTTCACCAGGTGCGGCGCCAGCGTGGTCAGCATCAGCTCGCGTTCCCGCAGGGCCTCGCGGACCAGGTTGAACTCCAGCTGCTCCAGGTAGCGCAGACCGCCGTGGAACAGCTTGCTGGAGCGGCTCGACGTGCCCGAGGCCAGGTCCCTGGACTCGACCAGCGCGACCCGCAGCCCGCGGGTCGCGGCGTCCAGCGCCGCGCCCGCGCCGGTCACACCGCCGCCGATCACCACGACGTCGAACTCCTCGGAACCCAGCCGCCGCCAGTTCTCGACCCGGTCGGCCGGCCCCAGCCTGCCCTCGGCCCTGGTCACTTCGGACGGGGCCGACCCCGTGCTCTGCTTGGACACCAGACGTCCTCCTTGCTCGAATCGCGTCCCACCTATTGACGCGGGCACGGACTTGGCGCCGGTACGTCTTCGGTGGTCATCATGCCCGACGGGCAGGCTCCGCGCCGTCCGCGACGCCCGCCTGTTCGACCTTCGCGCCCCGCTCGCGCAGCACCTCGATGTCGGAGCGCTCGGTCTTGGAATCCACGATCACGATGTCGAAGTCCTCGGCCGGGGCGACCGCGTGCAGCGCCCGCCTGCGGAACTTCGTGTGGTCGACGTAGAGGACCCGCTTGCTCGCCGAGGCCAGCATGGCCTTCTTGAGCTGCACCATCTCCTGCTGCGGGTAGCAGCCGATGCCGTCGGTCACCGCCGAGACCGACATGATCGCCAGGTCGACCCGCATGCCGCGGATCGCGTCGATGGCCATGCCGCCGACGAACGCGTCCGCCCACGGCAGGTAGTCCCCGCCCACGCCGATGAGGTGGATGCCCTGCACCCCCGCGAGTTCGCCGAAGACCCCGCGGTGGTTGGTCACCACGGTCAGCGGCGCCCGCTCCGGGAGCAGCCTGGCCAGGAACACCCCGGTCGTCGAGTCGTCGAGCACCACCGCCTGGCCGGGTTCGACGAGCTCGGCGGCGGCCTGGGCCAGTTCTTCCTTCTCCGCCTGGTTCTGCTGCATCCGGTATTCCGACGCCGCCTCGTAGAGCAGCGAGGAGGCCGCCGAGACGTAGCCGCGGTTGCGGTGCACGAGCCCCTGCGACTCCAGGTCGGCGAGGTCGCGGTAGACGGTCATGGCGCTGGCGCCCACGGTCGCGACGAGGTCGTCGATCCGCAGCGAGCCCTCCTCCATGACCAGCTCGGTGATCTTTCGGCGCCGGTCCTGCTGCTTGCCGGACGGGCGTCGACCGGAGGTCCCGGACATCGTCGTTCCCCTCACCGCACATCCCTCTCGGGGTTCCTCCACTGGCGGTTCCCATCCTCCTCGGCCGGGCCTCATACGGCGGGTCCACCTCCGGCCTGCACCGGCCTGACCACGTCGTCATCGTGTAACACGATAAAAACACCATCGGAGAGCTATTGCAATGTTTGTTTCACCAAGTCTAGTGTGACCTCACTCTTCGGCAGGTAGCCGAGGCCGGCAGCTCCAACGGAGGAGGTCGTCGCGGGCATGATCGCGTCGCAACCGCGCTCGAAGCGGATCACGACCTCCCCGGCCGCAACCGCCGCGACCTGCGGCGAAGCGAAGTGGAAGCAGGGATTAGCCGGGACAGCCCAACCGCTTGCCTACGACTGGCGGCATGCGTGGACACGTGTTGCCATGCGGCAGTACCGTCCCGACTCATTCCACGTCGGACATTTGCTGAACCCGTCCGCGCCAACGGCGGCACGATAAGGGGATCGACACGATGAGTCCTGGTCAGATCTTTCTGTGGGAGTTCATGGGCACCGCCATGCTCACCCTGCTCGGGTGCGGTGTGGTCGCGAACAACGTGCTTCGCAGGTCGCTCGGCCACAATGGAGGGTGGCTGCTGGTCAACTTCGGCTGGGGCTTCGCGGTCTTCGCCGGTGCCAGCATCGCCGCTCCCAGCGGTGCGCACATCAACCCCGCGGTGACACTGGGACTCGCGGTCAACGGCCAGATTTCGTGGAGCCAGGTGCCCTTCTACATCGTCGCGCAGCTCCTCGGCGGCATCCTCGGCGCGCTGCTCTGCTGGGCGGCCTACAAGCTGCAGTTCGACACCCACGACGCCCCGGGCGAGACGCTGGGGATCTTCTCCACCGGCCCGACCGTGCCGAGCGCGCCGTGGAACCTGGTCACCGAGATCATCGGCACCTTCGTGCTGGTCTTCTGGATCATCCAGAACCCGTCGGCGGAGGTCGGCCAGGCCGGCGTGCCGGAGTTCGGGAACGCCGCGCTGGGATACGCGGCGGTCGCCTTCATCGTCATCGGCATCGGCAACTCGCTGGGCGGTCCCACCGGGTACGCGATCAACCCGGCGCGCGACCTCGGTCCTCGCATCGCCTACGCGGTGCTGCCGATCCGCGGCAAGGGCTCGGCCAACTGGGGTTACTCCTGGGTCCCCGTCGTGGGACCGATCGCCGGTGGTGTCCTGGCCGGTCTGCTGGCGCTCGCCCTGCCCGCGAGCTGACGTCGAAACTCCTCGGAAGGTAGATGGAAATGGCTTCCTACGTCGCCGCAATCGACCAGGGCACCACCTCGACCCGGTGCATGATCTTCAACCACTCGGGCCGGGTCGTCGCCGTGGACCAGGTGGAGCACCGCCAGATCTTCCCGCGCGCGGGCTGGGTCGAGCACGACCCGGAGGAGGTCTGGAGCAACACCAGGCAGGTCTGCGCCGGTGCGCTGGCCAAGGCCGACCTGGTGACCTCCGAGATCGCCGCCGTCGGCATCACCAACCAGCGCGAGACGACCGTGGTGTGGGACCGCAAGACCGGCAAGCCGGTCTACAACGCCATCGTCTGGCAGGACACCAGGACCGACAGCATCGTCAACGAGCTCGCCGCCGACGGCGGGCAGAACCGCTACCACCGCAAGACCGGCCTGCCGCTGGCCACCTACTTCTCCGGCACCAAGATCCGCTGGATCCTGGACAACGTGGACGGTGTCCGCGCCCGCGCCGAGAAGGGCGAGCTGCTGTTCGGCAACATGGACACCTGGGTGCTGTGGAACTCCACCGGCGGCCCCGACGGCGGTCTGCACGTGACCGACCCGACCAACGCCTCCCGCACCCTCCTGATGGACCTCGAGACGCTGTCCTGGGACGAGGACATCTGCGCCGAGTTCGGCATCCCGACGTCGATGCTGCCGGAGATCCGCTCGTCGTCGGAGGTCTACGGGCACTTCCGCGAGCGCGGGGTGTTCGGCGGGCTGCCGATCGCGGGCATCCTCGGCGACCAGCAGGCCGCCACCTTCGGGCAGGCGTGCCTGTCGCCCGGTGAAGCCAAGAACACCTACGGCACCGGCAACTTCCTGCTGCTCAACACCGGCACCGAGCGGGTGCTCAGCGAGAACGGGCTGCTGACCACGGTCGGCTACAAGATCGGCGGCAACGACACCGTCTACTGCCTGGAGGGCTCGATCGCGGTCACCGGCTCACTGGTGCAGTGGCTGCGCGACAACCTCGGGCTCATCGCCAGCGCGCCGGAGATCGAGCAGCTCGCGCGCACCGTCGACGACAACGGCGGCGCCTACTTCGTCCCGGCGTTCTCCGGGCTTTTCGCGCCGCACTGGCGGTCCGACGCGCGCGGCGCGATCGTCGGCCTGACCCGGTTCGTCGACCGCGGGCACCTGGCCCGCGCGGTGCTGGAGGCCACGGCGTTCCAGACCCGCGAGGTGATCGAGGCGATGGACGCCGACTCCGGGGTGCCGCTGAAGTCGCTGAAGGTCGACGGCGGCATGGTCGGCAACGAGCTGCTCATGCAGTTCCAGGCCGACATCCTCGGCGTCCCGGTGATCCGGCCGGTCGTCAGCGAGACGACGGCGCTCGGCGCCGCCTACGCGGCGGGCCTCGCCGTCGGCTTCTGGGGCAGCGAGGAGGACATCCGCTCCAACTGGGCCAAGGACAAGCAGTGGGACCCGCTCATGCCGGAGGAGAAGCGGGAAGCCGAGTACCGCCAATGGCAGAAGGCCGTGACCAAGACCTTCGACTGGGTCGAGTGAGCGTCGGCTGACCGAGGGGGCTCCAACGCCGGGTTCGGCGTTGGAGCCCCCTCGCTTCGTGTCTGCGCACCAGGCCCGCGAGCGGGTCATGTCAAGGCACTGGTCTCCGTGTTCTAGTTGCCGCTCACCCCGGACGCGGGGCAGCTGCACTTCTCGCGGCAGCTCCGCAGTGGAACTCGCGCTCATCCAATCGGGTGGTCAAACAATCGAGATAGAGCCTTCACAGCAAAATGCCGGACATGCGCTGAACTCTTTGCCACCCTCGTCCACGGCCATCAAGTTGCAACGCAGCCCCGCGCTGGAGGACAAGGACAAGGAGTTGTGCTTTATGCGGTTCGGCAGCCGTGTCATGGTTGCTGCGTTGGCTGGGGGTTTGTTGGCGAGCAATAGCGGTGTCGCTGCTGCAGACGCTCCCGCGAGCAATGCGGGTACCGACATGAAGGACAAGACGGCCACGGTGACCGTCCAGCTCGAATACTTCTTTCCCGACGGATGGAAACCGGTCGGGAGCCCGGGGGCACGAAGCATTCCACCCGACCAGAACCAGAAGCGCGCCAATGCACGCGTGCGGTGCGCGTCGAATGCGCTGGGACACTGGCGCAGTACGGTTGATGTGGACATCGATCGGGTGATAGACAGCCCTGGTGTGCTCGTCACTCCGGAACAAGTGAGGCCATGCCGACCCTGACAGCAGAGGACGAGGAAGGGACCCCGGCGACCTTCGTCGTCGGGGTCCACGGTGTGCTGCGCCTGCACCCCTGGTCGAGTTCGCCTCCGAGGTGAACGAGCTGGCCCGCTGGCGTCAGGAAGAAGCGGGTGGCGACTGGACCCAGGACGGCAACGCCCGCCAGGTCGCCTGGCTCCAGGCCGAGGCCGTGAACCTGGACAAGCAGCGCATCCCGGTCTGGATGGCGCTCGCATGCGTGGACGACGCCGTGGCCAAGATCGGCACGCTGGAAACCGTCGGCGCCCACGCCGTGCTTCCACTGCATCGGCGAACACCGCCCCGGCCGCGCCTGGTCAACGCGGTCGAATGGTTCTCGCTGCAGAGCGAGGCCCCGAAGCGGGAATTCACGATCTCGCTGTACACCACCAATGGTGACAAGGCGTTCGATGCCGACGCGTTGGTCGCCGAATTCCGTTCGTCGACGACGTCTCTGCTCAACGTCGAGCCCGTCGACGAGCCATCCGCAGGAGCGCCGTCCCCGGACGAGCTGGAAGGCCGCTGGTTGCTCGGCGACAACCTGGCCCAGCTCCACCTGCTGTGCCAGGCCCGGGAATGGTCGCTGGACATGGCCGCGCTCGTCACCGATGCAGTCGCCCACGCGGCGGAAGCCGGCGGGGTGCACCAGCCCTTGCTGGTATCAGCATTTCGGCGAGGCGCTGGCCGGGAACAGGATTGCGCCGACAGCGAGCAGTAGGTCCTGTGAACACTCAGTGGTTCGACTGGGATGTATCGCGAGATCCCAGACCGAGAAGAGCTTTGGCGATCTCGGCTTTTCCGAATCTCTGCGCGGAGATCTCCGCTCTCGCAAGAAGAAGCGGCGGGCCAGCGGAAGGCCGCTGACCCGCCTGCTGCCTCAGCGGGCGAAGGCGTCACCGCCGGGGCCGCCCTTGCCGTCGCCGCCGACGCCGAAGCCACCGTGGCCGAAGTCGCCGCCGTGGCCGCCGTGGCCGCCGTGGCCGAACGTGCCGCCGGCACCGGCCTCGCCGCCCGCACCGCCGCCGTTGCCGCCGCCCACACCGCCGCCGTTGCCGCCGTTGCCGGCGGCGGAGTTGTTGGTGTCACCGCCCCAATCCGCATGACGCGGGCCGAAGGCGAAGGCGAACGTCGTCAGCACGGTACGTGCCGGGAGCAGCTCGATCCGCTCGTTCTCGATCTCGGAAATGCTCATCACGTGAAACACCGTCCTTCTCGGGGATTTGATCAGGTTGCGTTTCCGCGATCACTTTGACCCGAGATCGCCGCGCCAGCCGATCAAGTACCACCAACGTGTGTCACACGAAGGACATTCGCTCTAGAGGTGACTCCGTGCGACCGCGACGGCGCCCACCCAGGCGATGCCAACCAGTGTGCGCAAGCCGAAAAAACGCCCCCGCACCCGACCGGCGAACCGGAAGGATGCGGGGGCGGTTGCTTGGACCCGACCCTGGCGTGCCCTGGCCGGGCAGCGGGAAGGCTACCCGGCAGCGGGCCCGGAGTCCAGCGGGTTGAACGCTGGACTCCGGGCGCGGGAGCCCGACACGCCGACCAGCGGCACGGGCAGTGGTGCCGCTGCTACTTGCCGCCGCCCAGGAGGGACGAGACGGGCGAGCCCTTGCCGACGCCGCCGAGAAGATCGCCGAACGGACCCACCACCGCGGACGCGGGTGCCGCGCCCATGACGGCGAGTCCGGCAGTGGCCAACATCGCGAGGATCAGAGAACGCACGCGCATGGGGTAACCCTTTCCAAGTGTCGATCACCGATTTCCGAGGAGTACCCGACGTTTCCGGCCCTCGCCTGCTCGGTGCGCTGATCGACGGTCACACCTCCGGGTGGCGGACAGGCGACAGCAGAAGACACGCCTTCGACGTCGCCACCAACGGCAGAGGTGATCACATCCGGGCGAGGCCCGGTGGGACGACAGCCCGCACGCACGCCCCGGCGGCATCCGCTGCCACGACCGAGGTATCGGACTTCATGCCCGCCAGGTAGCCGACGCACGCCGCTTCGTCGGCGCGTGCGGGTCCGGCGATCAGCGCCGATGCCATCGCGGCCGCCGCGCCGAGGGCCGCCGCGGCCATCGTCCACCTGAGTCGGATCATTGCGAGACTCCCTTCCCGTTCCAGCGGACAGCGCCGGAAGACACCCGCACCGAAGTGCAGTTCCAACGCCGCTCGCCCGCTGTCCGAGAGCCCGGTTTTCGTCCCTTCGACCGCCGAAGATCACCCGGTCACGCCACTCACCCGGCCACGGACGCACCACCGCCGCCCCGGGCCGGAAACGGATGTGCCCCGCACCCGGAAAGGCCAGGTGCGGGGCACATCGCGGTCAGATTCCCCGTCACGGGTGCGGCAGCGTGCCCACCGTGACCGATGGGCCGCTGCCGATCTCGGCGGGTCGCGCCATCGGGGTCCCACCCACCATCACGACGACCACGCAGCCCACCAGCGCGACGACCGCCAACGCCCAGGACACCACCACGCGAGGCATGTGAGCTTTTCCCCCTCTGCAGTTCTTGATCAACCCGTTCACCTCGTCGCAGGAGGTGAACGGTTCGTTACCGCGACACCAACCAGTCCACTCGCAGCGACCGGGGCCAGCACCGAGACCGGGTCAGCGGAGGGCCCCACGGGTGATGTCCGATGTGGTCGTGCAGCCGGTCAGCGCCATGGTCAGGTCGAACTCGGCCATCAGGTTCCGCACGACCTCCCGCGCGCCGTCCGCGCCCGCCAACGCGAGCCCGTAGACGTAGGGCCTGCCGACGAGAACCGCACTCGCCCCGAGGGCCAGCGCCTTGAAGGCGTCGGTGCCGGTGCGGACACCGCTGTCGAACAGCACCGGGATTCGACCCCCGACGCGTTCGGCGATCCCCGGCAACGCGTCGATGGAACCGACGGCTCCGTCGACCTGCCGGCCGCCGTGGTTGGACACGATGATCCCGTCCACCCCGTGGTCGAGCGCCAGCGCCGCGTCGTCGGTGTGCTGGAGTCCCTTGAGGACGATCGGCAACGACGTCCGCTCGCGCAGCCAGGCGAGGTGCTCCCAGGTCAACGCGGGCCGGGAGAAGACGTCGAGGAAGGTTTCGACCGCTGCGCGCGGCATCGGAGAAGTGAGGTTCCGCAGGAAGCCGCCCGGGTATCGCCGGGCGATCCCGGCGAGGGTCTTCAGCGCCGCGATCCCGGGTCTCACCGGTGCGTCCTGCCGGGAGCGGGATGCCCGCTCGGCGACGAGTTCGGCGAAGACCGGGTCGCTGAGGTACTGCGCGATGCCCATGGCCCGGCCGAACGGCAGCCACGCCAGGTCCAGGTCCCGGGTGCGCCACCCGAGCAGGTCGGTGTCGAGGGTGACCACGATGGCCGCCGCTCCGATCGCCTCGGCGCGCCGGAGCAGGCTCGCCGCGAGCCGGTCGTCACCTGGCCAGTAGAGCTGGTACCAGCGGACCGTTTCGCCCAGCGCCACCGCGGTCTCCTCCATCGGCACCGAGCCCTGCGTGGAGATCACCATCGGCACGCCCAGCTCGCGGGCCGCGGCCGCGACCGCCAGGTCGGCCTCCCGGTGGGCCATCTCCAGCACCCCGACCGGCGCGAAGAGGAACGGTGAAGGCAGGCGGGCGCCGAAGAGTTCGACACCGGTGTCCCGGACCTCGACGTCGCGCAGCATGCGCGGCACGATCTCCCACCTGTCGAGCGCGGCCCGGTTCGCGTGCGCGGTCCGCTCGCGGCCGGCCGACCCCGCGACGTAGGCCCACGCGGTCCGGCTCATCCGGCGGTGCGCGGCGGCTTCCAGCGCGTCGGGCGACACGGGCACGCCTGGCGTGCGGCCGAAGAGGCCGGCGCGGTAGATCTGCGACTGGACGGCGCGCCCGAAGGATTCGCCAGCGGTCACGGGGTCCTCCGAACGCTCACCGGTCAACGTCGTGGGGCCGTAAGTTACCGGCCGGTTGGCAGCAGCGGAAGCAGTCGCGCTCCGAAGGCCCAGGGCCAGGACCCGCGCGGTAGGCCCTGGCCCGGGGAGCATTTCCGGCTCAGGGGCGCGACGTCATTTCTTCGATGGTGTTCTCGACCATCTGCCGGGTGTGCCGCAGTTCCCTGCTCTGCAGCGATTCCCGCAACGCGACCAGGTCGCGCTCGGTGTCCGGACGCGGACGCCCCAGCTTGTCGAGGCTCTTGAGCAGTCCGAGCTGCGCAAGCGCCTCGCCGCGGGGTTCGCCGATGACGCGGAACTTCTCGCGCGCGTCCCGGTAGGTGCGCGAAGCCTCCCCGTACCAGCTCGCGCGGAAGAGCACGTTGCCGCGCATCTTGCGGTTGTAGGCCAGCGCGCTGGAGAGGTCCATCTGCCTACACGTCTGCTCGGCCTGCGAAAGCAGCATCAACGCCTGGTCGTGGTCACCGCGCAGCGACGACACGTCGGCCAGACCGCGCAAGGCCCACGCGTGCCCGCGCTCGTCGCCGGACTCCTCCGCGGTGCGGGCGGCCTCGTCGAAGCGGTTCCAGGCGGAGTCGAGATCACCGGCGAAGCGGTCGATCTGCGCCAGCCCTTCCAGCGCCCACACGATGTGCCGGGACTCGCCGCGCCTGCGCGCCTCGGCCAGCACGTGTTCGTGCAGCACCCGCGCTTCCTCGTGGTCGCCCCTGATCCGCAGCGTCTCGGCGATCCCGGCGAAGGTGTAGCCGTAGGCGACGATGTCGCCCGCCTGCTCGGCGAGGTCGCGGCCGGCCGTCAGCCAGCGCACCGCGACGTTGAGCTTGCCGCACTGGCGGGCCAGCGTGCCGCCGCTCCACAGCGCCCACGCCATCGCGCCCTGCGCCGACACGCTCTTGGCCGCGTGGTAGCTCGCCCGCCACGCGGCGTCGGCCTCGTCGAGCCTGCCGAGTCGGCGGCACGCCTCGGCCACGCCGAGCCGCGCCTGCGCCAGCTCCAGCGGCGTGCCGTCGGCCTCGGCGCGGCCTTCCCGCTCCCGCGCGGCGGCGAGGACGTCCTCGTACGCCGTGTTGACCGACAGTTCCCGGAGTGCCCCCTGGTACTCCGGTGCGAACGCCTTGCCGTACATGCGAGCCACCTTCGCGATCAGCACCTCGGTCGAGG